>NZ_PDKE01000012.1:0-99921 GCF_004116715.1 Arcobacter sp. CECT 8989
AGTATATCCATTTGAGAGTTGTGATGGGACAAAAGGGTATTTGTCTTGTAGAAGAAAACCATCAAGAGAAGAAATAGCTGATGCTGAAGCTTTATATGCTCAGTGGAATAAAGAAGAAGGAAGGTAATAGAAATGGAAAATAATACAACAAACAACATAAATAACAACGAAGAAGAAATTGTAAATTATGCAAATACAAGTGAGTATATGACATTTGAATTAGGAAAAATGAAGTATGCAATTGAACTGCCAAAAATAAGAGAAATTTTAACTTATCCTGAGTTAATTACAACACTACCTAATACAAAAACTTGGGTAAAAGGTTTAATCAATTTAAGAGGTGAAGTTGTACCTATTTTAGATATAAGAATTAAGTTCAAAACTGGTGAAGCAATTTATAATGACAGTACAGCTGTAATTGCTGTAATTACTGAAGATAAAAGAATGATTGGACTAGTGGTTGATAAAGTTGATGATGTACAAAGAATTGATATCTCATCTTTAGCACCTGTTTCTGATATGGGTTCTGCAATTCCTTCAAAATACTTAAAAGGTTTTGTGAGACTAGAAAATAATCAAATGTTAGTAATTATGGATGTTGAATCGGTAGTTGATAAAGAAGAACTAAAATAACAAGGCTTTAAATGCAAGAAAAAATTGAAAAACTTAGGGCGATGAAGCTTCTTTTTGTAGAGGATGAAGATGATCTAATTGAGATTATTTCTGATACTTTAGATAAATTAGATGCAAATTATCTTACTGCGAAAAATGGTGAAGAAGCACTTAAAATAATAGAAAAAAACCCTGATTTATCAATGATTATAACAGATATAAATATGCCAGTTATGAATGGTCTTGAAATGATTGAAAGATTAAAACAAAAAGATATAAGTCTTCCAATTATAGTGATGTCAGCACATACTGAGTTAGAGTATATAAACAAAGCAAAAGAGCTTGGAGTAAATGACTATTTATTAAAGCCTTTTGATTTTATTAAGTTTATAAATTTAATTGTATCTTTAGATAGAAGCAAATAACATGGCTAGTGTTGATAAGAACCTTTTAAAACGATTAACTATTCTATATGTAGAAGATGATGAAAGCGTTAGAAGTGAGATAGTATCACTTTTATCAAACTTCTTTCAAAATGTTTTTTCTGCTAAAGATGGTAAAGAAGGTTTAGAACTCTATGAACAAAGAAAAGATGATATTGATGTAATCATCGCAGATATTAATATGCCAAATCTAAGTGGAATAGAGATGGTGAAAAAAATAAGAGAGACAGATAAGGATATCTCTATTCTTTTTGCAACTGCATATTCTGATAATGAATTTTTAAGTGAGGCAATAAAACTAAAAGTTTTTGAGTATATAACAAAGCCAATTGATATAAGAAAATTAATGACTGTTCTTAATGATCTTGCATTAATGAAATATCAAGACTTTTTAATAGCTCAACAAACTAAAGAACTTAAAAAATATAAAGATATCATGTACAACAATAATATTGTCATAAGAACAGATAGTGACTTTAAAATAAAGCATGTAAATGAACTATTCTGTGAGATTACAGGTTTTGAAAAAGATGAATTAGTTGGTAAAGATATTGATACAATAAGACATCCAGAAACTGATAAGAAAATCTATGAAAAAATTAAAAAAGTAGTTCCTGTTGATAAGCAGTTTGAAGATAGAATAAAAAATCTTAAAAAAGATGGCACATACTATATTTCAAATACTTCAGTTGTAGCTGTATTAAATGATGCTGGTGAGTTTATTGGTTCACTAATGATTCAAAAAGATGAAACTCAAGAAGCAATAAAAAGAAGAGAAGTGCAAAGTCACTTGATTAAAGATAAGGGTGAAATTTTTATAAAAGGCAAAGAAGCAAGTGCTGAGTTACAACATGAAATTAATAAACTAATCTATGAAATTGAAAATCTTAAAAAAGAAGTTAAAGCTGCAAAAACAGATAAAGATCAGTATATCTATAAAGTTGAAAAATATAGAGTAGAAAATAAAAAATTAAAGCGAGAGTATAAAAGGCTTAAAAATGAAGCTGATTCTATAGAAGAGAAGCATAATTTAGTAAAAAAAGTTAATAAAGAAAACTCTGATATGAAGATAGAAAATAAAATGCTTCATACCAAACTTGAAAATATTGAAAGTGAACATGAAAAAGAGTGTAAACAAATAAAAGTAAACTTTGAAATTGAAATTGATGATTTAGAAGAAGAACTAAGCGCTTTAAGAGAAAAAGTTGAAAATGTAGAAAATGCAGAAGCAGTTTCTCAAAAACTTTCATACTGGAAAGAAAAGGCAAAAGCTGAAGCTAAAAAAGTTGATAGATTAGAAAAAGAGCTTTTAAACATAGCTCCAAAAGATGTTTTAGTTAGAATTTTTGGAAGCTCGTAAGCTTCCTAAAAATCTATTTTATTTCAATAGAGATAATTTTTTGTTCACTTAAAGGTTTATTTCCTTGATATCTTCCTGATGTTGGTACATTCTCTATTTTTTTAACCACATCCATTCCTTCTTTTACATATCCAAAAATAGTGTGTCTACCATTTAACCAATAAGTTGGAACAGTAGTAATAAAAAATTGACTTCCATTTGTATTTGGTCCTGCATTAGCCATTGCTAAAACACCAGTTTTATCAAAAAGAGCTTTTGGTGAGAATTCATCTTTAAATGGTTTTCCCCAAATAGATTCTCCACCTCTTCCTGTTCCTGTTGGGTCTCCCCCTTGAATCATAAAGTTTTTAATAACTCTATGGAAGATTGTTCCATTATAGTATCCATCTTTTGAGTGTTTTACAAAGTTTTCAACAGCCTTAGGTGCTAAATCAGCTCTAAGCTCTACTTTAATATCACCTTGAGAAGTTTTAATTGTAGCAATTGGATTATTTGCTTCTAAAAACAACACAAGTGAAAATAAAAAAAGAAATATCTTTTTCATTTAACTTTATCCTTTATTAATTTTATGTGGCAAATAGTATATTCTTTGAAGATTTAAAACATTATTAAAACTTATGCTTTAGATGACTTTAATAAATATTTGTTAAAATTCAAGCAAATAATTATAAATAGGTTTAAAAGGATTAAATATGATGCCTCAGATGCCTCAACCAACGTTCTACATATTTAAATGTGAACAAAGTGCACCTCCTGGAATGCCTAAGCCTTCATGTGTAAATGAACAAACTCAAGATTTGTTTAATCATCTTGCTCAAACATTAATGCAAAAAGGTGTTATGGGACCAGTTCAAGCAATAAGAACTTCATGTCTAGGTAGATGTCAAATGGGACCAGTAATGATGGTAGAGCCAGGGCACTATATGTATAGTAATCTATCTAAGGAAAAACTAGATAAAATAGTAGATGAACATATTATAGGTGGTAATCCTGTAGCGGAATATTTAATCCCAGAACAGTTCTGGGGAGAACCTATAAATTTAGCTCAATAGAGTAAAAGGGAAAAGACAAAATGACATTTGATATGCTGTATAGTAAAATACATAGGGCAACTGTTACAGATGCAAATCTTAACTATGTTGGGTCAATTACAATTGATGAAGATTTAATGAAAGCTTCAAAGCTTAGAGTAGGTCAAAAAGTAGAAATTGTAAATGTAAACAATGGTGAAAGATTTGCTACATATGTTATTAAAGGGAAAGCTGGAAGTAAAGATATGTGCTTAAATGGTGCAGCAGCTAGAAAAGTAGAAATTGGTGACAAAATTATAGTAATCTCTTATGCTTCTTATTCAGAAGAAGAGTTAGAGAACTATAAACCAACAGTAGTAATTGTTGATGATGAAAATAATATTGATACAGTTACAAATGAATTAGTAGGAAGTGACCATGTTTGATGGAATTGATTTAAGTAAAATCAACTTAAATGATGTAATGGGGCAAGTTCAAGAAATGGCTGATAAAGCTAAAGAAGATAATGCCAATAAAATCTTCACTGCTAAAGCTGGTGGTGGTATGGTTGAGATTTCAATCAATGGAAACTCTGAAGTAATTGATTTACAAATTGATGATTCACTATTAGATGATAAAGATTCTTTACAAATTCTTTTAATCTCTTGTATGAATGATGTAATAAAACAAAGCGATGAAAATAAAAAAGCAATGGCAATGAATATGATGGGTGGATTTGGTTCTTTTGGACAAAAATCTTAGATATGAATAAACTATTAGAAACTTTTGAAAATCACCTTTTAGAAAACCTTCCAAAATCTAAAACTTTTCATCCTCACTTTGAAGAAGCATTAGCAAATATGCTTCAAGCTGGAGGTAAAAGATTTAGACCAATGTTACTTCTTAGTGTAGTTAACTCAAAAAAATCTTTACTTATTCCAAATTCACTTGATGTTGCTTTAGGTTTAGAGATGCTTCATACTTACTCTTTAATCCATGATGATTTACCAGCAATGGATGATGCAGACCTTAGACGTGGTTTTGAAACTTTGCATAAAAAGTATGGAGAAGTAACTGCAATCTTAGTTGGAGATGCTTTAAATACAGAAAGCTTTAATAAAATAGCAAATGCACCTTTACACAATGACATAAAAGTTGAGTTAATCAAAACTTTATCTAGTGATGGTGGAATTGATGGAATGATTATTGGGCAAGCAATTGATTGTTTTTATGAAAATAAAAAATTAGAATTAGACCAATTAGAGTTTTTGCATATTAATAAAACTGCTAAGCTTATTGCTGGAAGTTTAAAGATGGGTGCATTAATTGCTGAATATGATTTAGAAACACAAGAAAAACTATATAGCTTTGGAATTGACTTAGGATTACTATTTCAAATCCAAGATGATATTATAGATGAGACAAAAACAGAAGAAGAAGCTGGTAAAACTACACAAAATGATGAAGCAAAAAACTCTTTTGTAAATCTTTTAGGATTAGCAGGTGCAAAAGAGTCAGCAGATAAATTAGCTAAAAAATGTGAAAATACTTTAAATACTTTTGATAAAAATCTAAAAGAAAATTTAGATGAATTACTTACAAAGTACCTTTTTAGGCACAATTCATAAAACTTTAGTCAAATATACTCACACCTCTTGACAAATTAGCAAAAATTTTATAAAATTTGGCACTCTAAATTTTTGAGTGCTAAAATTTTTAAATTAAAAAAATTTATAGGAGAATTATATGAATTTTAAACCATTAGGAAAAAGAGTTCTTGCTCAAAGAACTGAAGTTGAAGAAAAAACTGCGAGCGGAATTATCCTAGTTGATTCTGCAAAAGAAAAACCAAATACTGCAAAAGTAGTTGCTGTTGGTTCTGAAGTATCAGAATTAAAAGAAGGTGACATTATCGTATTTGAACAATTTAGAGGAACTGAACTTTCATTAGAAGGTGAAGATTACTTAGTATTAGATATTGAAAACGTTATAGGAGTTATGTAAGATGGCAAAAGAGATTACTTTTAGTGACAATGCAAGAAATAGATTATTTACAGGTGTTGAGAAGTTAGCTGATGCAGTAAAAGTTACAATGGGACCAAGAGGTAGAAATGTACTTTTACAAAAATCATTTGGTGCTCCAACTATTACAAAAGATGGTGTATCTGTTGCAAGAGAAATCGAGCTTGATGATACATTAGAAAACATGGGTGCACAACTTGTAAAAGAAGTTGCTTCAAAAACTGCTGATGAAGCAGGTGATGGTACAACTACTGCTACAGTTTTAGCACAATCTATTTTTAAAGAAGGTCTTAGAAATGTAACTGCTGGTGCAAACCCAATTACTTTAAAAAGAGGTATGGATAAAGCAGCTGAAGCAATTCTTGCTAACTTAAAAGCTTCTTCTAAAGAAGTTGCAAATAAAACTGAAATCGAGCAAGTTGCTACTATTTCAGCAAACTCAGATAAAGCCATTGGTTCTATGATTGCTGAAGCAATGGACAAAGTTGGAAAAGATGGTGTTATTACTGTTGAAGAAGCAAAAGGTATTTCTGATGAGCTAGATGTAGTTGAAGGTATGCAGTTTGATAGAGGTTACTTATCACCATACTTTGTAACTAATTCTGAGAAAATGATTACTGAAATGGAAAACCCATTTATTCTTTTATATGACAAAAAAATCTCTAACTTAAAAGAGATGTTACCAATTTTAGAATCAGTTAACCAAGCTGGTAGACCATTATTAATTATTGCAGAAGATGTAGATGGTGAAGCATTAGCTACATTAGTTGTAAATAGATTAAGAGGTTCTTTAAATATTGCAGCTGTTAAAGCTCCAGGTTTTGGTGATAGAAGAAAAGCTATGTTAGAAGATATTGCTGTATTAACAAATGGTACAGTTATTTCTGAAGAGATGGGAATGAAACTTGAAACTGCTGATTTCTCTTGCTTAGGAACTGCTGCTAGAGTTGTTATTGATAAAGATAACACTACTATTGTAGATGGTACTGGTGAGACTGAAAAAGTAACTGGAAGAGTTAACCAAATCAAAGCAGAGATTGAAAATACAACTTCTGACTATGATAGAGAAAAACTACAAGAAAGACTTGCAAAACTTTCTGGTGGTGTTGCAGTTATCAAAGTAGGTGCTGCTACTGAAACAGAAATGAAAGAGAAAAAAGACAGAGTTGATGATGCATTATCTGCAACAAGAGCTGCTGTTGAAGAAGGTATTGTAATTGGTGGTGGAGCTGCTTTAATTAGAGCTGCATCTAAAGTAGCTTTAGAATTAGATGGTGATGAGCAAATTGGTGCAGATATTGTATTAAGAGCTATTAAAGCACCTATGAAACAAATTGCTACAAATGCTGGATTTGATGCTGGTGTTGTAGTAAATGAAGTTGAAAAAGCTGACAATGAAAACTTTGGATTCAACGCTGCTACTGGTGAGTATGTTGATATGTTTGAAGCAGGAATTGTTGACCCAGCTAAAGTTGAAAGAGTTGCAATGCAAAATGCTGTATCTGTAGCATCTTTACTTTTAACTACTGAAGCTACAGTAACTGATATTAAAGAAGATAAGCCAGCTCCAGCTATGCCTGACATGGGTGGAATGGGTGGAATGCCTGGTATGATGTAAGTTGGGGTTAAAAAATCGTGAATAGTTTCACGATTTTACCCGACGCAGACTAAGGTGATGTGCTTTAGCACCACCGTGTCCGTAAGGAAGTCTAGTTGAAATCTATAAATTTCCCATAAAAAAAGGGAAAAGATTTCAAACCTTTTCCCTCTCTTTCTTATCTTTATAAATAAAACTCATATTTATAAAATTCACTCTGTAGTAAATTTTTTAAGTCTTAATTTTAACAATACTAAAATAGAAGATCCTTCGTCATTTGCACCTCCAAGATTGTTTTCTTAATAACAATTATGCTCCTAATAAACTTAAAAACAAATAAATTTATAGAGTAGTTTTTTATGTGTCTTTGAACCTTTTTCTTATTTCAAATATTTCATCAAGACTACTAAAAAAGGCATCAATAACTTTAGGACAAAAGTGTTCTGCTCTTTCTTCTTTAAAAAGATTAAATATTTTTTCATCATCCCAAGCTTTTTTATAGACTCTATCACTTCCTAGGGCATCAAAAACATCTGCAACTGCTGTTATTCTTCCATAGATATGTATCTCTTCACCTTTTAGCCCTTGAGGATAACCTTTTCCATTGTACTTTTCATGATGCTCTTTTGAAACAATAGCTGCTGCTTTTAATATTGGTTTATCAGAGTGTTTTAACATATCAAAACCTAATTGGGCATGTGTTTTCATAACTTCAAACTCTTCAACTGTTAATTTTCCAGGTTTATTTAGTATATTGTCTGGAATTCCAACTTTTCCAATATCATGCATTGGGCTAGCAAGTTTTAAAAGCTCAGCTTCTTTTTCTGGTAAACCTAATTTTAATGCCAGAATTTTAGAGTATTCAGCAACTCTTTTTACGTGATTTCCTGTCTCTTTGCTTCTTGTTTCAGCGATTTCACCCATTGCATAAACAACTTCTTTTTGTGTACTTATTATCTCTTCGTTAAGATTGTTTATTTTGT
Source organism: Arcobacter sp. CECT 8989 (assembly GCF_004116715.1). Classification (NCBI taxonomy): domain Bacteria; kingdom Pseudomonadati; phylum Campylobacterota; class Epsilonproteobacteria; order Campylobacterales; family Arcobacteraceae; genus Arcobacter; species Arcobacter sp. CECT 8989. The sequence goes on from NZ_PDKE01000012.1 coordinate 8,028, forward strand.
TTAAGCCTTCATTTATTGATGAAGACATATTTTTAATAGCATATGAGATTTCACCAAGTTCATCTGGTCTATTTATTACTTTTGTATTTGTATAGTTTCCATTTTCTATATTTTTAATATTTGACATAATTGTTTTAGTATCTTCTTTTAAAACTCTTCCAAAAACTATTGCAAGTACAATTGCTGACATAATCATAAGTAAACCAATATAAACCATTTCAAGTGTAACATGCATATCAACTACACCATCAAGATTAAATCTTCTTACTATTAATAATAAAGTTGCAATAGGTGCTATGGTAAATATTAAAAAGGTTTCAATAATTCTTTGAGAAATCTTTTCATTAAAAATAGTAAAATTAGAGTTTTTTGAAATCTCTTTATATCTTTTTTCAAACAGTATATACTCTATTTGAGAAAGAATGGCTGCTCCAAGTGTGATATAACTAGAAAATATTTTTAAGTGACTTGAAATAGGAAACTCTGGATATAGTGTATCATGTAGTATAAAAGCAGTACATCCAGCAAGTACCCATGAAATCATACTTAAAAAATAAGCTTGCCTAGGTAGGGAAATGTTTTTTCTTTGATTTCTAAATGAGTAATAAAGAATTTCTCTATATATCAAGTGAGCAATAAATATGAAAACTAAATTTCTAAAAAGTTGCTCAGGTCTTAGGCCATCTATAAATGGGCAAACATTTGTACAGAAAGTTTGTAAAAAAACAAGTGAAGTCAAAGACATCAAATAAATATAGGTACGTGTTTTTAAGTTTAATAGGTCATAAATAGTAAACTGATTCATTCTTCTTCCTTTTTGGCTTACTATTTTATTACAGTTTTATTTAATTATTGTGTAGACTAAAAGTACTTTTGTAAGTTATCTAAAGATTTTTTGTGTAGGTTTATATATAAAGAGTCATTATCTCCAATATATTTATAAAAGATTATATCATTGATTGTAATAGCTACTTCAAAATCTTTATTATCAAGAGTTTCAAATTCAAAATGTGTTTCTATATATTTATCCTGATAATTATCAAAAATAGAGTTTTTATATGAGTCCATAATAATATTTTCATTTTTTATCAAAAAGCTATTTCCTTTATTTACTTCAGGGCAAGTGATATCAATATAAATTTGATTATCCAAATTTGGGCTAAGGGGATATGTTCTACATACAGTTGGTCTATCTTCATAGATGCTACACATATGATTTTGTTGGTAAAAGCAAAACTCTTTTCCATTTGTTAAAAGTATAACTGGCTTACAAAAACCAAGCTCTCCAAAAATAAATAATATAGGAAAGTTTTTGTATGTCTTTTCAAACTCTTCTTTTAAAACTTGAGAATAAATAGTTCCTTTTCTTCCATCACAACAGTTTGCATTACAGTTAGAACATGAATCAAAAGTAAAATTATTATTTGAAATAGGAATAAAGCTTTTCATAGAACCTCTTAAAATATATTAATTTTAGTGTAACAAATTTTTGTTAAAATGCCTAAAACTATTTTAATGGAAGATAAAATGAAAGAAAAACTAATAGAAATTATAAAAGAAGCAGGAAAGATATTAAAAGATGGATATTCTTCAAATAAAGAAGTGAATTTTAAAGCAAAAAAAGATTTAGTTACTAAATATGATGTGGCAGTTGAAGAGTTTCTAAAAGAGAAGTTTTCAAAAGAGTTTACAGATTTTAATATTATTGCTGAGGAATCAGATAATAAAAATATTGAATTTAAAGATTCAATTATAGTTGACCCAATTGATGGGACTACTAACTTTGTAAATCAAGTACCTCATACTTGTATTTCAGTTGGAGTATATAAAGATAAAAACCCATATATTGGAATAGTTTATAACCCAATATTAGATGAACTTTATGAAGCAGAAGTTGGTGAAGGTGCTTTTTTAAATGGTAAAAAATTAGAAGTTTCAAAAGAGAATGATTTTCAAAAATCTTTATTAGCTACAGGATTTCCATATAGTAATAGTACAAATCAAGATGATTTAAATGATGTAATTGAAAAAATAAGAATAATTCTTCCAAGATGTCAAGATATAAGAAGACTTGGAAGTGCGGCAATTGATTTATGCTTTATAGCACGTGGAACTTATGAAGGTTATTATGAAATGAATCTAAAAGCTTGGGATGTAAGTGCTGGAATTATTATCTTAGAAGAGGCTGGTGGTAAGTTTACTAACCTAAGTGGAGATAAATATACTTTATTTGAAGATAAGTATATAGTGGCTTCAAATGGTTTAATCCATGATGAGTTAATAACACTACTTAATCAATAAAGTAACAATTTAGAACTTTTAAGATAAAATATCTGATTTTAAAAAGGTTTAAGGCAATTAAATAATGTGTGGAATAGTTGGATATATAGGAAAGCAAAATACTACTGAGATTTTATTAGATGGTTTAAAAGAGCTTGAATACAGAGGATATGACTCTGCAGGAATTGCACTTTTAAATAAAGAAAAAATAGATGTTTTTAAAGCTTTAGGAAAATTATCAAACTTAAAAGAGAAAATTTCAAAAGCAAATCTTGATACATATTCAATAGGAATAGGTCATACAAGATGGGCAACACATGGAAAGCCAACAGAACTTAATGCTCACCCTCACTTAGGAGAGTTTTCGTATGTAGTTCATAATGGAATTATTGAAAACTACAAAGAAATAAAAGATGAACTTCTTGAAAAAGGTCATAAGTTTGTATCTCAAACAGATACAGAAGTAATAGTTCACCTTTTTGAAAACTATTATAATCTTTGTAATGATGAAGATAAAGCCTTTAATCAAACTATTGAGAGATTAGAAGGTGCTTTTTCTATTCTTTTAATTACAAAAGCAAATATTGAAAAAATATTTTTCTTTAAGCATGGAAGCCCTTTAATTATTGCAAAGGGGAATGAAGAGGGTGAAGTTTTATTCGCTTCTTCTGATGCTCCTTTAATTGGGCTTGCAAATGATGTTGTTTATTTAGAAGACGGAGTTGGAGGAATTGCAACTTCAAAGGGAATTGAGTTTTTCAGTGATGATTACTCATGGAGTTCTTTACCTTCTTCAAAACAGTTTGCTCAAAAAGATGGTTTTAGATTCTTTATGGAAAAAGAGATTTATGAGCAAAGCAATGTTGTAAGTGATTGTATGCTTGGAAGAATTCAAGATGAAGAGATACTTTTTGATGAGCTTGACCCTTCTATTTTAGAAGGAATTGAAGAGATAAATATTTGTGCATGTGGAACTTCATATCATGCGGGAATCACAGCTTCATATCTTTTTGAAAGACTTTCAAAAATTAGATGTAATGTTGTTATTGCAAGTGAGTTTAGATATAAAGAACCACTTTTAAATAAAAACAGTCTATTTATAGTTATTTCTCAAAGTGGTGAAACAGCAGATACATTAGAAGCTTTAAAGATGGCAAAAAATGCCGGACTTAAAACTTTAGTTGTATGTAATGTAGATAATTCATCTATGACTAGACTTGCAGATAATACTATTCTTACAAGGGCAGGAATAGAAAAAGGTGTTGCTTCAACAAAAGCCTTCTCTACTCAAACAGTAGTTTTATGGATGCTTTCTTTATATTTTGCTAAGCAAAATGATAAGATTTCACCAGAAACTTTACAAAAAGAGATTCATGCATTAAGGGAAGTTCCAAAGTCACTTATTGTAAGTGATAAAATGCATGAAAAAACAAGAAGATTATCAAAACGATATCTTCATGGCCATGGTTTTTTCTTTATAGGACGAGATGTCTTTTTCCCATTAGCACTTGAAGGTGCTTTAAAATTAAAAGAAATTTCATATTTGCATGCAGAAGGATATCCAGCAGGTGAAATGAAACACGGTCCAATCGCATTAGCAGATCCTGAGTTATTCACGATTGCTTTAATGCCTGAAAATTTATTATATGACAAAATCAAATCTAATGTTGAAGAGTTAAGTGCTAGAGATTCTACTATTTGTACGATTTCTCCTTTAGAGTTTGAACTTAGTGATGATTTTATAAAAACTCAAAAAGCTGATCATTATATGTTAGAGTTTTTTGAAATGTTAGTTGTATTGCAACTTCTATCAATGGAGATTTCAATACGATTAGGAAACGATGTTGACATGCCAAGAAACTTGGCTAAGTCAGTAACTGTTGAATAAATATTAATTTTTTATTTTTTTAGTGTAGTTTAAAGATAAAAGATAAGTATGTATTTGATGGAAAACAAAAATGGAAAACAAAATAGGAAAACAAAAATGGAAAACAAAACAAGCTACTTATTTACAAGTGAAGTTGTAAGCCCAGGACACCCAGACAAATGTGCAGATATTATTGCAGATACAATAGTTGATAAACTAATTATGGAAGACTCTAATTCAAGAGTTGCTTCTGAAGTATTTGTTGCTGGTAAGCACGTTGTTATTGGTGGAGAGGTTAAGTCAAAATGCCAACTTTCACAAGAAGAATATGAAACACTAGTAAAAGATGCTTTAGCAAAAATTGGTTATGACGGTAAGTCTGCTTTTACAAAAGAGCAATGCCTTCATCCTGATGATGTAGAAGTACAAGTTTTATTAAATCAACAATCTCCTGATATTTCTCAGGGTGTTGATCAAGAAACAGGTGATATTGGAGCAGGGGACCAAGGAATTATGTTTGGTTTCGCTTCAGATGAAACGGCAGATTTAATGCCTGCAGCAATTACTTATGCTAGAATGCTTTGTGATAAAGTATATAACTATGCATTAAAACATAATCAAAAACTTGGAGTTGATATTAAAACTCAAGTTACTGTTGATTATGGTACAAAAGAGAATTTTGAGAATTGTAAACCTCAAAAAATTCATACAATTGTTGTAAGTGCTCCTTCTGTAGAAGGTATGCCAATCGAAGAGGTAAGAGAGTTAATTCAAGGTTTAATTGATGATACTGGATTACCAACTGATATGTATAACAAAGATGAGACTATTATTCATATTAACCCAACAGGAAGATATGTATCTCACTCTTCATTACATGACTCAGGATTAACTGGAAGAAAACTTATTGTTGATTCTTTTGGTGGTTATTCACCTATTGGTGGTGGAGCTCAGTCTTCAAAAGATTATACAAAAGTTGACAGATCTGGATTATATGCTGCTAGATGGATTGCAAAAAATATTGTTGCAGCAGGACTTGCTAAAAAAGCAATTGTTCAAATTTCATATGCAATTGGAGTTGCAAGACCAACTTCAGTAGCAGTTGATACAATGGGTACTTTCACAAAATTTGATGACGATAAATTATCTCAACTTGTAATGGATGAGTACTCATTAACTCCAAGATGGATTACTGAAAAATTTGGTTTAGATAAGCCAAGTGAAAAAACTTTCCTTTATGCTGATGTAGCTTCAAGAGGACAAGTTGGTCAAAGTGATTATCCTTGGGAAAAACTTGACGAAGTTGAGAAATTAAAAAATATTTAAAAAGATAAATTTTAAAAAGGATTTATAATGGATTTAAAAAACTTATTTAGTAAAATTTCATTTGATAATAAAGAACAACAAGCAACTAAAAAAGATGCACCAACACACTGGATTAAATGTCCAGAGTGTTCATCTTTAATGTTCTTTAAAGAGGTTGAAAATCAAAACAATATATGCCCAAAATGTAATTTTCACATGAGAATTGGAGCTAAAAGAAGAATAGAGATTTTAGCAGATAGTGACTCTTTTGTTGAGTATGATGCTGATTTAAAACCTATAGATCCTTTAAAATTTGTTGATAAAAAATCTTATAAAAAAAGAGTTGACGAAGCTGAAAAGAAAACAGGTAGAACTTCTGCTGTTATTAGTGGTGAGTGTACAATCAATGGTTTACCAGTACAAGTAGTTGTATTTGACTTCGCATTTATGGGTGGTTCTTTAGGTTCTGTTGAAGGTGAAAAAATTGTTAGAGCCGTAAATAGAGCTATGGAAAAACACCAAGGTTTAATTATTGTTTCTGCTTCAGGTGGAGCAAGAATGCAAGAGTCAACTTTCTCTTTAATGCAAATGGCAAAAACATCTGCAGCACTAAAGAAAATGGACCAAGCAAAACTTCCTTATATCTCAGTTTTAACTGACCCAACTATGGGTGGTGTTTCTGCTTCATTTGCTTTCTTAGGTGATATTATTATGGCTGAACCAGGAGCTTTAGTTGGATTTGCTGGACAAAGAGTTATTAAACAAACTATTGGTGCAGATTTACCAGAAGGTTTCCAAAGAGCTGAATTCTTATTAGAAAAAGGTTCAATTGATATGGTTGTTAATAGAAGTGATATGAAGAAAACTCTATCTGATCTTTTAACAATGTTCTACAAAGATAGCCAAGTTAGCTAATTTTTAATAGAATCCCTTTTGGGATTTCTATTTTATCTCTCATGAAAATAAATATATATGCAATAGTAAAACCTAGCAGTGATGACTTTGATAAACTAAATAAAGAGTTTATTAAAATGTGTTCAAAGTATGCAAAGGTTGAAGTTCATCATATCTTCGATAAAAATATTGCAAAAGCTCAAAATATATCTCAAACTGAAGCACAAAAATCTTATACACAAGCTTTTGAAAAATATCTAAATGGACATTGTATCGCACTTGATGTTCTTGGAAAAAAAGTAGATAGCTTTAAATTCTCAAAAATGATTTCAAATGACAGTGAAGTTAACTTTTTCATAGGCGGAGCATACGGCTTTGAAAGAGACTTTTTAAATAAATGTCAAAGTGTAATTAGTCTTAGTGATTTAACTATGGCGCATAAAGTTGTAACTGTAGTTTTACTAGAACAAATCTTCCGAGGCCTTGCTATAAAGAACAATCATCCATATCATAAATAATTTATAATATTTTCAGTATAATTGCAAAATTTTTTAAATAAGGTATAATATGGCTAATGCAAAACAGATTGAAGAGTTGAAAAATATTCTTGTCGAAAGAAGAGATTTAATCACTCAAAACATTCAAGGTAGTAGAGATAGTATCGATTCTTTAAAAAACTCTGAGTGTAATGATGAGTATGATTATGCAGAGGTTTCAAGTGATAGTTTTAAGGAAGGGATTATCGCTAACCAACAAATTAAAGAGTTAAATGAGATTGAAGACGCATTAAAAAGAATTGAAAAAGGTACTTATGGTACTTGTGAAATGTGTGATGAGTCTATTGCTATTGGAAGACTTAGAGCTAAACCATTTGCAAAGTATTGTACTCCTTGTAGAGAGATTCACGAAAAAGAACAATAATAAAAAGGATTTTATGTGGGACTTAAAAAATATATAGGGTTTTCCCTTTTATTAATAATTGCTGTAGCACTTTATGTTTATAGTGTAGAAAGTGGTAGTTACGAAATTACAGTTTTAGATTATACTATGCAGTTACCAACTGTTTTATGGATAATAATTCCAGTTGCAGCATTATTCTTTTTTACAGTTCTACATTTAGTATTTTATGGTTCATTAAACTTCTTCAAAACAAGAGGCTTTATTAAAGATGAAGAATCAATTGTAGAAACAATTAAGTCTTTATTACTTCAAAAAGAAGATAAAAGAAGATTTAAAACTCAAGGTTATAAAAACCTTGCTTCAATTTTAAAACAGTTAGATATCTCTGTAAAAGAAGGTACATTTACTTCTTCAAATGAAGAGTTAAATACTATTGTAGCTTCAATAAAAGATATTGAATCAGGTAAGCATATTGCTGATAAGAGTTTAAAACTTAATCCTGATTCAGCCTTAGCTAAAAAGAATTTAATTAATAAAATCAATGAACAAATTGATTATGCTGTTGATGTATTAAAAAAACAAGACAACTTTGCAGAAGAAGTTGTAAAAGCAGCATTTTATGCAGTATTAGAAAACAAAAGCATGACTACTGTTAAAAAGGTTTACTCAAACGTAAAACTTACAAAAGACATGGCTTTAAAACTATTTTTAAAAGATATTGATAATTCAGAATTTGGATTATCTAAAGAAGAAATACAAAAGATTACTAAAAGTTTAGATTATACAGAACAAGAGTTTTTAACTCTTGCAAAATTATACAAAGATGCATTAAATCCAGACAAACTATTAGACCTTTTTGAAACATTATCAAATGATAATGAAGCAGCCGCTGGTGCATATTTTTATATTCTATTAGAGCTTGAAATGATTGAGAAGCTAAAAGATTTATTATCAGGATACAATGATGATGAACATAAAGCTATTAGAGCTGTACTAGATTTAAAAGATGCAGGTAAACACTACTCTTTAGAAGACATAACTAACATAAACTAATAATGACAAAAAAAATTGACTTTAGCCAGCCACTTATTGTGCTGGCACCACTAGCAGGATATACAGACTTACCCTTTAGATCTGTTGTTAAAAAATTTGGTGCAGACGTAACTATTTCTGAAATGATTTCTTCAAATGCCCTTGTTTATAAATCAGAAAAAACAAGAAAAATGATTGAAAAATCTCCACAAGAAGATCCATATATTGTTCAAATAGCTGGAAATAAACCAGAATTAGTAAGAGATGCTGTTGAAATCTTAAATGATATAGAAGGAATTGATGGTATTGATTTAAACTGTGGTTGTCCTGCTCCTAAAGTATTTAATCATGGTTCTGGTTCTAACCTTCTAGGTGATTTAAAAAAACTAGAAGAGATTTTAGGTACAGTAAAAAAATACTCTAAAAAACAATACACTAGTGCAAAAGTAAGACTAGGAGTTGATACAAAAATTCCAGTAGAGATTGGAAAAGCAGTTGAAGCTTGTGGCGTTGACTTTGTATCTGTTCATGGTAGAACAAGAGCAGGGAAATATAAAGCTCCTGTTGATTATGATGCAATTAAAGCTATGAAAGAAGCTGTATCAATTCCAGTTATTGCAAATGGAGATATAAAAGACTACACGAAAGCTCAAGAGGTATTAAAGTATACTAATGCAGATGGTGTAATGATTGGACGTGGTGCAATCGGTAAACCATGGGTATTCTATCAACTAAAGCATGGAATTGAAGATATTAGTGCAGATAAAAAAAGAGAGATTATTTTAGAGCACTTTGATGCAGTAATTGATTTTCATGGTATTCATGGAGCAGTTATGTTTAGAAAACTACTTCATTCATACTCTAAAGGCTATCAAGGTGCAGCAGAGTTTAGAGATATAATTAATCGTATAAATGATGAAAAAGTTATGCGAGATATGATAGAAAACTTTTTTTAAAAGCTATTTAGTTAGAATAGCTACTATTTAAATTTTAAGGAACGAATTGACAGATTATTATTATGAGTTAATAGTTGAGCCAGAAGAAAATTATGAAGTTTTTCTTGACCTAGTTGCAGCATTAACTAACGAAGCAATAGAAGAGTTTGATGGAAAAATTATTGCTAGAAGTGAAGATGATTTAGAAGATATAAAAGAGGGAATTGAAAAATTCTCTCAAGCAGTTAATATCAACTGTAAAATGACCTTAACAAAAAAAGAGAATGAAGACTGGATAAAACAGTATCAAGAGTCTGTAAAATCAGTTGAAGTAGGGAAGTTTTTTGTAAGACCTTCTTGGGAAGAAAAAAGAGATGATAAAATAGATATTATCATTGACCCTGCTTTATCTTTTGGTTCAGGTCACCATGAAACAACATCTTCTTGTCTTGAAGCAATTAGTTCTTATGCAAAAGAAGATTATGAAGTAATTGATGTAGGAACAGGAAGTGGTATTTTAGCAATTGCAGCTTCTAAGTTAGGTTGTAAAGTAGATATTTGTGATACAGATGAAGTTTGTATTAAAGATACTGTATCAAACTTTGAACTTAATAGTACTACTTTCAATAATTCATGGACAGGTTCTGCAAACAATGTTAAAGATAAAAAATATGACATGGTAATTGCAAATATCGTTGCAGATGTATTAGTATTTATTCATAATGATTTAAAAAAATGCTTAAAAGATGATGGTATACTAGTTGTATCAGGTATTTTAGATAAACATAAAGATAAGGTACTTAGAAAATTTAAAGACTTAGAACAGTTAGAGCTTATTCATAAAAATGAGTGGATAACAGTAATATTTAAAAAACAGGAGTTAATTTAAATGAAGAATCGACCAGATAAAAATGGCCAAGATAACAACAATAATAATAACAATAACTTTTTTAATAATAATCCATTATTAGTATTTGTTGTTTTCTCAATAGTTACTATTTTTGTATTTAAAACATTATTCCCTGAGGGTAACTCTCAAATGGGTACTGTAGCAAATCAAAATATTGCTGCTTATGGACAAGCTAAAAAGCAAACTATTGCATACTCAGAACTTAAGAAATTGATTTCTAGTGGAAGTATCCAATATGTAGGAATTGGAAATACTCAAATTAAAGCAGTAAGTAAACCAGCAAATGGACAAGTTACTACTTATACAGTAAGAAGAGTAGTTCCAGATAATACTTTAATTCCTTCATTAGAAGAAAAAGGTATCTCTTATGGTGGTATCAATGAAGAGAACTTATTAGCAGATGTACTATTTGGATGGGTTTTACCAATCTTTATTTTCTTTGCAATTTGGATGTTCTTAGCAAGAAGAATGTCTAAATCTATGGGTGGAGGTTCTGGAGGAATCCTAGGAATTGGAAGCTCTAAGAAAATGATTAACTCTGAAAAGCCAAATGTTAAATTTGAAGATATGGCTGGAAATAAAGAGGCAAAAGAAGAAGTACAAGAGGTTGTTGATTTTTTATCTGACCCAGAAAGATATGTAAAACTTGGAGCTCAAATTCCAAAGGGTGTTCTACTAGTAGGACCTCCAGGTACTGGTAAAACATTATTAGCAAAAGCAGTTGCTGGTGAAGCAGATGTTGAATTCTTATCTGTTTCTGGTTCTGCATTTATTGAAATGTTTGTTGGTGTTGGTGCTTCAAGAGTTAGAGACCTTTTTGAGCAAGCTAAAAAAGCAGCTCCTGCAATTATCTTTATTGATGAGATTGATGCAATTGGTAAAAGTAGAGCATCTGGTGGACCAATGGGTGGAAATGATGAAAGAGAACAAACTCTAAATCAACTTCTTGCTGAAATGGATGGTTTCTCAACTGAAGCTGCTCCTGTGATTGTATTAGCAGCTACAAATAGACCAGAAGTTCTTGACCCAGCATTATTAAGACCAGGAAGATTTGATAGACAAGTATTAGTTGATAAACCTGATTATGAAGGAAGAATTGAGATTCTTAAAGTTCATATTAAAGATGTAAAACTAGGTAAAAATGTTGACTTAAAAGAAGTAGCTAAAATGACAGCAGGTCTTGCTGGTGCAGACTTAGCAAATATCATTAATGAAGCAGCACTTTTAGCAGGGCGAGCTAAAAAAGATCAAGTTGACCCAAGTGATTTTAAAGAAGCAGTTGAAAGACAAATTGCAGGACTTGAAAAGAAATCAAGAAGAATCTCACCAAAAGAGAGAAAGATTGTTGCTTACCATGAATCAGGTCACGCATTAATTGCAGAGATTACAAAAGGTGCTAAAAAAGTAAATAAAGTATCAATTGTACCAAGAGGTTTAGCGGCTTTAGGATATACACTTAATACTCCAGAAGAGAATAAATACTTAATGCAAAAACATGAGCTAATAGCTGAAGTTGATACACTACTTGGTGGTAGAGCAGCTGAAGAAGTATTTATTGGTGAGATTTCAACAGGTGCTGGAAATGACCTTGAAAGAGCTACTGATATTATTAAGTCAATGGCATCTATTTATGGTATGAGTGATGTTGCAGGTCTTATGGTTTTAGAAAAAAGACAAAACCAATTCTTAGGTGGACAAACTCAAAAAGACTTCTCAGATGAGATGGCAAAAAATCTTGATGACCATGTTAAGACTGTATTAAATGAAAGATATGAAGCAGTATTACAAGAGTTAAGAGACCATAAAGAAGCAATTGAGCAAATGACAGCTGAATTACTTGATATTGAAGTTATCTCTGGTGAAAGAGTAAGAGAGATTATCAAAGAGAATGGTGGAGTTGTTTTTGAAGATGAAGATTTACATACTGAAGCTTTAAATGAAGATGAAGATTCTTCAAAGGAAGAGTCTTCTTCAGATGAGAATACTGAAACTAAAGAAAACACTACTGAAGAAACTAATACAGTTGAAGAAGATACTACATCTTTAACTGATGAAAATAGTTCTACTAAAGACGATACTAAATAATATCCCCCCCCCCCCTAAAATATAGGCTAAAGAAAAAGTAAGGTTTTCCTTACTTTTTTATATTAAAATAATTACCTCCTTTAAACTGTAAGTAAATATGTTACATTTATTATGATACTATTAATATTCAAGAGTGATAATCGAGGATGACTTGAGTTCACTATTTCAGCTTCTAATTCTAAGGAGAGATAAATGCTTCAAATGAAAAAAGAGTTAACTTTTTTAAATGAGTTAAACGTACTTTATGTAGAAGATAATAAATTTATTCAAGAAGAGTTAGAGTTTTTTTTATCAGGAAAAGTAAAAAAACTATTTATTGCTTCAAATGGAGAAGAGGGTTTAGAAACCTTTAAAAATAATCAAATAGATTTAATCATAACTGATATTCAAATGCCAAAAATGAATGGTCTAGAAATGAGTTATGCTATTAGAGAGATAGATAAAGAAGCAAAAATTATTATCACAACAGCATTTAATGACACAGAATACTTAATGGAAGCAATTAAACTAAATCTTGGTAATTATATAACTAAACCCCTTGATTTGAACTATTTAATTAAGATAATGATTGAGAGTGCTAAAAATATTCTTTTAGAAAAAGAGAATAAGCAAATATTAAATACCTTTGAACAATATAGAAGTATTGTAGATGAAAGGTCAATTGTTTCAAAAACTGATATAAATGGAATAATTACATATGTAAATAAACCTTTTGAAGAGATATCAGGTTATAAAATTGAAGAACTTTTAGGAAGGTCTCATAATATAATTCGCCATGAAGATACTCCAAGCGAAGTTTTTGAAGAAATGTGGAGTACAATTCTAGATAAAAAAGTTTGGCAAGGAAAAATAAAGAATAAAAAGAAAAATGGTGATTATTATATTGTAGATACTATTATCAAGCCAATTTTAAATATTGATGGAAAGATTAAAGAATTTATTGCTTTAAGAAATGATATTACTGAATTAGAAATGTCAAAAGAGTATTTTAAAAATAGAAATGAAAAGTTTACTACAAATTTAAAAGACTCAATAAGAGTAGCAAAAACTTATAAAGATATAGTTGATAAATCTAATATGATTATTCGAATTGATTTAGATAGGAATATAAGTTTTGTAAATGAGGCTTTTTGTAAAGTAAGTGGATACGCTAAAGATGAATTAATAGGTAAGCCATACTCTATTTTAAGAGATAGAAGCATTTCAAAAGAAGAGTATGAAAAAGATATTAACTTTATGTTTGAAGCAATGGCTGAAAAAAAGGTTTTAAAAAAGAAGATCATTAACCAAGCAAAAGATGGTTCAATCTTTTATTGTAAAGCAATTTTATATCCTCTTTTAGACAGAAATGGAGAAGTTTATGAATATATGGGTGTAAGACATGATATTACAGATATTGAAAAACTTCATAAAGAGTTAGAAGATACACAACGTGAGTTAATCTATAGATTAGGTGAGGTTGGAGAAACAAGAAGCAAAGAGACAGGTAATCATGTAAAAAGGGTAGCAAACTACTCAAAAATACTTGCACGTAAATATGGCTTATCAAAAGAAGAAGAGAGTTGTCTATTTGCCGCTTCTCCAATGCATGATATTGGAAAAGTAGGAATTCCTGATGAAATTCTAAATAAATCTGGAAAACTAGATGAAAATGAATGGGAAATTATGAAAACCCATGCTGAAATAGGTTATGAAATCTTGAAAAATTCAACTAGATCTATTTTAAAAGCAGCAGCAGTTGTATCATATACTCACCATGAAAAATGGGATGGCTCTGGTTATCCTCAAGGTTTAAAGGGTGAAGATATTCATATCTATGGAAGAATAACAGCAATTGCAGATGTATTTGATGCTTTAGGAAGCGATAGAGTTTATAAGAAAGCCTGGCCTTTAGCAAAGATATTAGATTTTTTTAAAGAGCAAAGTGGGAAACATTTTGACCCAACTTTATTAAAAATGTTTTTTGATAATTTAGATGATTTTTTAAAGGTTAGGGATAAATACAAGGATAATTTTGAAAGTTAAACAATGAAAAATTTAAGTATTAAAATCAAGCTAATACTTATCTTTGTATTTATAAAGATAATACCTCTATTATTACTTTCGTATTTAGCTTATGCTGGGGTAATGCAAATTGATAAGTATATAAAAAATAGTACAGACTATCTTTTTAAAGAGAGTGAAAATATTATCAATCAAACTGCAAAATTATCAATTGATGATAGTGTTAAATATTTGGATAAAAAGTCACAGCTATCTTTAGAAAGGTTATCTCAACAAATAGCAAATAATGTAGCCCAGTTTTTATATCAAAGGGATGAAGATTTACTTTTTTTATCTAAAATGGATATAAATCAAAAACTTTTAAATAAGTTTTATAACTCAAAAGAGAAAGATATTATTTTACATAAAGAGTATATTTATGATAAAAATACTAATAAATGGATACCAAAAAATACTCCTGTAGAAGAAAAAATAGATATAACAAGAACAATCTTAGATGAAAACAAAAGAGAGTTTAACTTTACAGAACCAAAAAAGTTAATAAAAAAGAAAATACCTTTATATAAAGAGATAACTTATTTCAATTTAAAGGGAGAAGAGCTTTACAAAATCTCTTCTATTGATGAAACTTTAAAGGATATTTCAAAAAAGAGAAACACCTATATCAAAGCAGAAAACTATTTTGATAAGCTTAAGAAGCTAAAAAAAGATGAAATTTATGTTTCTAATGTAATTGGAGAATATATTGGTTCTAAAGTTATTGGTGAATACACAAAAGTTAAAACAGATAGATTAAACTTAGAGTTTGACCCTAAAAATTCTGCTTATGCTGGAAAAGAAAATCCAGTAGGTAAAAAATTTGAGGGAATTATCAGATTTGTTACTCCAGTATTTAAAAATAATAGAAAAGTTGGCTTTGTATCTTTAGCTTTAGACCATAAGCATATTATGCAGTTTACCGATACTATTAATCCTGCTGGTAAAAATTTAAATGAAGATATTATTGATGCAGGTTCAGGGAACTATGCATTTATGTGGGATAACAAAGGAAAAAATATTTCCCATGTAAGAGACTATTTTATCTCTGGATATGATAAAAATACAGGTGAAGAAGCTATGCCTTGGATAAGTCAAAGTTTAGCTTTAAGATATAAAAATTCTGGTTTGAAAATAAATGAGTTTTTAGAAAACTATCCTATTTTTCATGAACAATCATTAGATAAAAAACCAAATTTAGAGCAAGTATTAAAAGATGGAAACTTAGGACTTGATTGTAGATATTTAAACTTTGCTCCACAGTGTCATGGTTGGATGGAAGTAACTAAAAATGGCGGTTATGGTTCATTTATTATTTATTGGAGTAATGTTTGGAAACTAACAACCGCTGCAACTATTCCTTATTATACAGGACAATATGCTAACTCAAAAAGAGGTTTTGGTTTTGTAACCATTGGTGCAAATGTTGATGAGTTCCATGCTGCTGCTAATGAAACTAAAAAGAGTGTAACAAAAATCTTAAATCAGCAAAAAGAGAGTATGAAAGAGGTTGTAAATCAAAATGGTTTTGAAATCCATAAATTTATTTTGATGTTAATAAATGAACTTTCAATAGTTACTATAATTATGGTTTTAATAGTTATTCTGATTGCTTTATGGTTATCTTCATATATTAGTAAAAAAATAGAGAGACTTCTTATTGGAACAAATAAGTTTGCAAAAAATGAGTTAGACTATAGAATTGAAATTACAACAAATGATGAAATAGGAAAACTTGAAAAATCATTTAATAATATGGCATCAAAAATTCAAGAGCAGATTCAAAAAGAGAAAATCTTAAATGCTAATTTAGAAAAAAGAGTAGAAAAAGAGGTTCTAAAACAAAGAAAACAAGAAGAACTTTTAATTCAACAATCAAAAAATGCTGCAATGGGAGAGATGATTTCAAATATTGCTCATCAATGGAGACAACCTTTAAATGCACTTTCTTTAGTAATTCAAAATATAAAATTCTCTTTTTATAGTGGGAATTTAAATGAAAAGAATATAGAAAAGTCAGTAAATAAAGCAACTATGCTAACAAATAATATGTCTAAAACAATAGATGATTTTAGAGACTTTTTTAAACCCAATAAAATTAAAGTTGAGTTCTCTTTAGAAAAAAGTATTCAAAAGGTTATTACTTTAGTAGAAGCAAGTTTTAGTAGTAGTGATATTAATATAATAAAAGATTTCCCAGACTATAGAATAAATATTTATGGTTATGAAAATGAACTTTCTCAAGCACTTTTAAATATTGTTAACAATGCAAAAGA
Organism: Arcobacter sp. CECT 8989; assembly: GCF_004116715.1. NCBI lineage: Bacteria > Pseudomonadati > Campylobacterota > Epsilonproteobacteria > Campylobacterales > Arcobacteraceae > Arcobacter > Arcobacter sp. CECT 8989. The sequence goes on from NZ_PDKE01000012.1 coordinate 24,552, forward strand.
TGCTTTAATAGAAAATAGTATTAAAGATAGTTTTATAAAAATAGCTTTCTTTGAAGAAAACTCTTTAATCGTGATTGAAATCATAGATAATGCAGAAGGAATAAAACAGAAGAATCAAGCTAAGATTTTTGAACCATATTTTACTACAAAAGAAGAGGGTAAAGGAACAGGAATAGGACTTTATATGACTAAGACTATTATTGAAAAGAATATGGAAGGAAAACTTTATTTAAAAGAGAGTTCTAAAGAGGGAACAACATTTAGAATTGAGTTTAAAAAAGCCTAGTCTTATATACAAAGTAATTATTAAAATATAAGATGATAATATCATATTAAAATTTTAGGGAAAAAAGATGTTAAATAGTTTTATAGCAAAAGAAGGGCAAACAAAAGTTTTATATTTATTTATAGCCTTTTTTATATTTTTAGTTTTAGATTGTGAGTTTTTTACATTTATCTTTTTTGTATTAACTCTTGGTTTTGCATATATTTATAGAAATAAAAAGCTACAAAAAGATTATGATATCTCAGATATCTTATCACCTGTTTCTGGTAGAATTTCATCTATAGATAAAACTGCTACAAAAACTTTAGTTTATATTGATGTTTCTTTATGTGATAATCATATTTTAAGAGCGCCTAAAAATGGTAACTTTGTAGTTGAACATAAAAAGGGTCTACATACACTTCTTGACTCTTTAAAAGCAAAAAAACTTAATGAAAAAGCTACTTTAACTTACTCAGATATGAAAGTAGAATTAACTTCTTCTTTGTATGGAACAGATATTAATCTTAACTCAACAGAAGCACTTATGGGTGATAAGTTAGGAGTATTCTTACATGGACAAGTAGTAGTAGAAATCGACCAGTCAAAAGAACTATTAATATCTCTTGATAAAAAAGTAGAAGCTGGTAAAACAGTTATAGCAAGGGCAAAATAGCCCTTGACAAAAAAATAATAAAAGATTATAATATCCATAATTTTAAAGGAGAGTAAATGAAAATATTTGATTTTTATAAAAACCATTTCATAAAAAGTGTTAACACTCTTCTGCTTCTTAAAAACTTCCTCTAATATATAACATATTACAAAATAATAATCCCACGTTTTAGTTTTTCTTTTTTAAATAAAAAAAGATATAATATTGTACATTTTTAAAGGTTACACACTATGGATAAGAATAAAATTATAGTTTTTGATACTACATTAAGAGATGGAGAACAATCTCCTGGTTGTTCAATGAACACAGAAGAGAAAATCAAAGTTGCATTACAGTTAGAAAAGTTAGGTGTAGATGTAATTGAAGCAGGTTTTGCTGCAGCAAGTCCAGGGGACTTTGATGCAGTTTCTAGAATTGCAGAGCAAGTTGTTAACTCTTCAATCTGTTCTTTAAGTAGAGCAGTTGAAAACGATATCAAACAAGCTGGTTTAGCAGTACAAAGAGCTCCTTTACATAGAATTCACACATTTATTGCTACTTCACCAATTCATATGAAATATAAGTTAAAAATGAGTGAAGAAGAAGTTATTAAAAGAGCAGTTCATGCTGTAGAGTATGCAAAAACATTTGTTGATGATGTTGAGTTTTCATTAGAAGATGCAGGAAGATCTGAAATCCCATTTATGAAAGAAGTTATGGATGCAGTAATTGCTGCTGGTGCTTCAACTATTAACTTACCAGATACAGTTGGATATAGATTACCAACAGAATTAGGTGCGATGGTTAAAGAGTTATCTGATTTCGCAGGTGATAGAGCAAGAATCTCAGTTCATAACCACAATGACTTAGGATTAGCAACAGCAAATACTTTAGCAGCAGTACAAAATGGTGCTAGACAAATTGAAGTTACAATCAATGGTTTAGGTGAAAGAGCAGGGAATTCAGCGTTAGAAGAAGCTGTAATGGCTATTAAAACTAGAAAAGATGCCTTTGGTGATTTATATACAGGAATTAATACTCCTGAAATCTATGCTACATCAAGGTTAGTTGCAACTATTACAGGTGTTGAACCGCAACAAAACAAATCAATTGTTGGTAAAAATGCCTTTGCTCACGAAAGTGGTATTCACCAAGATGGTGTATTAAAACACCAAGAAACATATGAAATTATGAGACCTGAAGATGTAGGTGTTATTAAAGATTCTACATTAATCTTAGGAAAACATTCAGGACGTGCAGCATTTAGAGATAAAATCAATCAGTTAGGATTTGATAAAGTAAGTGATGAAGAGTTAAACTCTGCATTTGAAAAATTCAAAATATTAGCTGATAAGAAAAAAGATGTTACTGATGATGATGTAAGAATGTTAATTACAGATGAGTCATTAAACCAAGACAAAACTTTTGAATTAGTTGGATTACAGATTTCAGACTGTTCAAATGGTGTTCCAACAGCAGCAGTTTCTATTAAACACAATGATGAGGTATTAACTGATGCAAATATTGGAAATGGAACAATGGATGCAATCTTTAAAACAATAGATAGACTTACAGGATACAATGGAGAGTTACAAAGCTATAATGTAACTTCTGTAACAGAAGGTAAAGATGCATTAGCAAAAGTTACTACAAGAGTAGTTTTTGATGAAAACTCACCATCATTTGTAGGACATGGATTAAGTGTTGATACAATGCTTGCAACAGCAAATGCATATGTAAGTGCATTAAACTCTTACCTTTCTCAAAAACAAAGATTATCTAAAAATAATACTCACCAAGTATAATTCTTAAAACAAGGTAGCCAAGGGCTATCTTGTAACTTAACTCTTCCTAAACTTTTAAAAAAAGAAGTTTTAAAATTACTTTTTTCAGCAAAAAATTTGAATAATCATATTAAAATAAATACTAAAGGTTATATTAAATTTATGTGAAAGAGAGAGTGTATGACACAATTGAGCTTCTTTTTAAAGCTGTTGAAAGAGTCGTTTAGGGATTTAGTTCCTATTATTGTTGTAATTTTATTTTTCCAACTTGCAATTATTCAAGCTGTTCCTGAAGGATGGGTTAGTACTGCAATTGGTTTAGGTATTGTTGGTATTGGTTTAGCAATTTTCTTACAAGGTTTGGAAATTGGTATTTTCCCCGTTGGAGAAGGTTTAGCTAGAGACTTTGCAAAACATGGAACTATGCTGTGGGTTCTATTTTTTGCTTTTCTAATTGGTTTTGGTACAACAATTGCCGAACCAGCCTTAGCTGTTATTGCTGATAAAGCTGCTTCTATTTCAAGTGGACGTATAGATGCTACTATTCTTAGACTTGTAGTTGCGGGGTCTGTTGGTTTTGCTATTTTTTTAGGTGTATTTAGAATCTACAAGGGACACCCAATTCATTATTATATAATCGTTGGGTATATTTTAGTTGTATCTGTAACTTTCTTTGCTCCAAAAGAGATTATTGGTTTAGCCTATGACTTAGGTGGAGTTACAACTTCTACTGTTACAGTTCCTTTAGTTGCTGCACTTGGAATTGGACTTGCTACTACAATCAAAGGAAGAAACCCTGTTATTGATGGTTTTGGACTTATTGCTTTTGCATCTTTAACGCCAATGATTTTTGTACAGGTTTATGGTATTGCTGTTTATAACTTAGTCGATGTATCTGAAGTTGTTAATGTAACTAAAGTTGCCGTTGAAGCAAAAGTATCTACTGCTGCTACAATTAGTTTTGATAGTTTATTAACTGGTATTTTCAATGTTGTAAAAGATGTTGCTCCTATTTTATTAATTATTCTATTCTTCCAATATGCTGTATTAAAGAAAAGAATTGATAATTTAAAAACTGTACTACTTGGATTTGTACTTGTTATTTTAGGTCTTGATGCCTTTATTGTTGGTCTTGAAATGGGGTTATTTACTCTTGGTGAGACTATGGCTTATCAACTTACAAAATCTGATTCTGTGATGATGATTTATGCATTTGCTTTTGCAATTGGTTTTTCTACAACAATGGCAGAACCTGCACTTATGGCAATTGCGAAAAAAGCAAAAGATATCTCAGATGGTAAAATAAATGACTTTGCATTAAGAGTTTTTGTTGCCTTTGGTGTTGCTGTTGGTATTGCTTTAGGTGCATTTAGAATTGTAGATGGTGGACATATTCACTACTATATTATCTTTGGATATATCTTAGTTATTATTTTAACTTCTATTGCTCCAAAGTATATTATTCCTATAGCTTATGACTCTGGTGGGGTTACAACTTCAACTGTAACAGTACCTCTTGTTGCTGCACTTGGTATTGGACTTGCAACTAATATAGAAGGAAGAAGTCCACTTATTGATGGTTTTGGACTTATTGCTTTTGCTTCACTTTTCCCAATGATTACAGTTATGCTTTATGGTATTATTATTGAAAAACTTGGTGTTAAATCTGATACTGAAATTGAAGCTGCAAATATCTTAAAAGATGCTCTAATTGATGCAGAAAATATGGATTTAGCAACTGTAAATATTGATGGAAGTGATAGAAGACACTCTTTACCAATGGATTTCTCAGCAGTTGTTATTATTGTTCCAAAAGATAAAAAAATTGATGCAATTCAAGCTGCAAATAAAGCAGGAGCACCAGGTGTTACTGTATTAAGAGCGGATGGAATTGGTCTTGGACAAATTGATAACTACTATAGAACATCATTTGAAGCAAATGATGCGTTATTACTATTCTTATTACCTCAAAGTTTAGTAAATCCAGTTATTAAATCTATTATTCATTCCTTACATATTACAACAACAGGAAAAGGTATTGCTTTTGCATTCCCATTAACACATATGAAAGGGATTAGTTTAAGTAGACATGATATTTTTGTAAATAGAAAAGACCATAAAAATCCTGAAAATGATGTAGAAAAACTAATCAAAGAGGAAGAAGAAAAAGTTTTAGAAAAAATTCATGAGCATAAAAAAATAGCAAATGAAGAATCTAAATAGTTTAGAAGAGATTAAAAGTATTATAAGTACACAAGACGCTGTACTTATATACTTCTCAGGAGAAAACTGTTCTGTATGTACTGCACTAAAACCTAAAATAGAACAACAAGTTAATCTGCACTTACCTAAAATCAAAATTTATGAAGTAAAAGCTGATATCTATAAAGAGATAGCAAGCAATTTTTCGGTATTTTCTATACCAACTATCTTGGTATTTTTTGATTCAAAAGAGTTTAAGAGAGAAGGACGAAATATCTCTGTTTTAAACTTCATAGAGGAGTTAAAAAGACCATACAATTTATTTATGGAATAAGAAGAATGAAAAGAACACTTTTAATATTTTTATTAGTATTTATTGCAATGCAGTTTATACAAACTGAAAAAGTAAATAGTGAAACGAACCCAGAGTTAGAAATGAAAACTCCCCCTGAGATAACAACTATTTTTAAATCTGCTTGTTATGACTGCCATACAAACTCTACAACTTGGCCTTGGTACTCTTATGTTGCTCCTTTTTCTTGGATAATTGATTCTCATGTTACAAATGGAAGAAAAGCATTAAACTTCTCAATTTGGGAAACATATAGTGAAGAGAAAAAAGAAGAAAAAATGAAAGCTATCTTTAGAACAGCATATGCTTCTATGCCACTAGCTTCATATATAAAAGCGCATGATGATGCAAATTTAACAAGAGAGCAAAGAACACTTATTAGAGAATGGACTGGAGTGAAAAAATAGTTTGAGAGAAGAAGTTCAAGCCTTATTAGACGAGAAGAAAACTCTACTTACAATTACGTATTTTAAACTTCAACAACTTTTTGAAAAGAAGTATGGAGAAAATACTGTAGTACTTATGGAAATAGGTACTTTCTTTGAAGTTTATGAAGTTAATAATGATGAAGAACAAATAGGAAAAGCTAAAGAGATAGCAGAACTATTAAATATTCAATTAACTAGAAAAAATAAATCTATTTTAGAAAACTCTCAAGAAAACCCAATCATGGCAGGTGTTCCTGCTATATCACTAGAAAAACATCTTGCTAGAATTATTGCTGAACAAAAATACACAGTAGTAATTATAAGACAAAAAGGTGTTCCTCCAAAAGTAAGCAGATACCTTGATACAGTAGTAAGCCCTGGTACAAACTTTGATTTTGTAATTGACCAAGATGAAAACAATATCACTTCACTTGTGGTTGACCAGATAAAAGGTATCTATCTTGTGGGTTATTCAGCTATTGATGTAACTACAGGAAAGTGTTACTACAATGAAGTACATGGTACTAGTGAAGATAAGTTTTATGCTTTAGATGAAGTATTTAACTATATGAATATGCACCGTACAAATGAAGTTGTTGTAACTTTTGCAGATAAAAATATAAATCAAAAAGAAGTAATTGATTATCTTGAGTTAAAACTAAAGACTTTTCATATTGGAACATTTATTCCAAAGATTAATTATCAAAATGAACTATTTAAAAATGTATTTGATGTGGAATCACTACTTACAGCAATTGAGCATCTTGATATGGAAAGAGTTCCTCTTAGTTCTCAAAGTTTAGCAATACTTATTGATTTTGTTATAGGGCATGATTCAAATATTGTTCAAAAGCTTTCTCTTCCAATTAAACTTGATGTTTCAAAATATATTTACTTAGGAAACAATGCTTTAGAGCAATTAAATATTATAGAGACTTCTCATAATCCAAGTTTGATAAAACTTATAAACAATACTTCAACAGCAATGGGAAAAAGACTTTTAAAAGAGAGACTAACTCATCCTGTAAAAGATAGTAAAGAACTATTAAGAAGGTTTGCCCTTTCAAAAGAGTTATTTGATTACCATGGACCTATTGAAAATGAATTAGCAAATATCTATGATATAGAAAGACTTACAAGAAGAATAAAACTTGCAAGGCTTCATCCTTTTGAATTAAACTATTTATATGATTCACTTCTTAGTATAAAAGAAGTAGTAGCTTTTATGGAGAACTATAAGTTCATAACTCCACCTTGTAGCTTAGCACAACTTCAGATGTTTATAGACTCTATTGAATCAACTTTTGATTTAGCTATTTCTGGAAAGTATATGCTTAAAGATGTTGAGTCAAATATGGTTTGTGATGGAATAAACCATGAAATAGATGAATTAAACAGACAAAATGAAGTATTATATTCAAAATTAGAATTGATAAAAGACCATATCTTAAATTTATTAAATGCAAAAGACTCAAACTTTGTAAGTATCAATAGACTTGATAAGGAAGGTTTCTTTTTAGGCTTAACAAAAAATAGATATAACTTAGTAAAAGAAGAGTTGTTAAACTCACATATTATCATTGATGATGATTTACTTCTTTTTAAAGACTTTAATTATAAAGTGCAAACTACTTCTGTAAAAATCTCTTGCAAACTTACAGATGAAATCTCAGATAAGTATGTACATAATCTAAGAAAAATCATTGAGCTAAATAAACTTGTATTTAAAGAAAAACTAAATGAGTTTGAAAAGAAGTTTGCAACACTACTTGAAGAGTTAGTTCAGTTTATTGCTGAGGTTGATTTGACAGTTTCAAATATCAAAACAGCAAAAAAATATAACTATGTTTGCCCAAAGATAGTAAAAACAAAAGATGATGAAAACTTCTTAGAGCTTATTGATTTAAGACATCCTATTATTGAAGCCAATGAAGAGCAGGGGATTTATGTACCAAATGATATTATCTTAGGGGAGTTATCCCTTGCTAAAGATGAGTTCAAAGATAATGTGATAATCAAAAACTCAAACCCTGTGAATATGTTTGATAATAAAATGCATGGTATTTTACTTTATGGAATAAACTCTTCTGGTAAATCTTCACTTATGAAATCAATTGGTATTGCTGTTATTTTAGCTCAAGCAGGTTTTTATGTACCTGCAAAATCAATGAGATTTTCAATTTTTGATTCAGTATTTACAAGAATTAGTGGAGCTGATAATATAGCTAAAGGACTTTCTTCTTTTGCAGTTGAAATGCTTGAACTTAAAAATATTTTCAATCGTGCTTCAAAAAGATCATTAATCTTAGGAGATGAAATCTCTCATAGTACAGAGACAATGAGTGGTTTATCTATTGTTGCAAGTGCTATTTTAAAGTTAGCAAAACTAGAATCAATCTTTGTTTTTGCAACACATTTACATCAATTACCAGAGATAAAAGAGATAGAAAAGCTTAAAAATATAATTTCGCTTCACTTATCTGTAATGTATCAAGATGAAGAAGATAAACTAATCTTTGATAGAAAACTAAAACATGGAAGTGGTTCTTCTATGTATGGTTTAGAGTATGCAAAATCACTTCATATGGATAGAGAGTTCTTAAGCGTTGCAAATGATATTAGAAAGCGATTAACGGACGATTATGATAAGGTTGAAAGACTTACTCAAAAGAAGACTTCAAAATACAACAAAGATGTTTTTGCTTCATCTTGTGTTATTTGTGGAAGAGCTTGTGATGATGTACACCATATCAAAGAACAAGCAAGAGCAAATAAAGATGGCTTCATAGGTCATGTAAATCAAAATCATAAATATAATCTAATACCTTTATGTAAACTACATCATAAAATGGTACATGAAGGAAAAGTAAATATAAATGGTTTTGTAGCTACAAGTAAAGGTTTGGAGCTTCATTATACTATGACAGAAGAACAAGAGTAAAGTTTAAAACTTTACTCTTATATCCAGTAGTTTGGATAAACTCTTTTTTTATGTAAATTATTATAAAAAACTCCAACTAGAATTACTATAATAGCCCCTAAAGCTGTTGGTAAAAATAGAAACTCCCAAGATGAACCCATAATAAATACAATAACAGGATTAGAACCAGCTGGCGGGTGAACAGTTCTTGTTAATAGCATCACTGCAATAGCAGAAGCTAAAGCAAGAGCTAAACTCCACCAATAATCACCAACAAGATGTAAAAAGAATAATCCCATAAATGTAGATATCACATGCCCAAAAAAGATATTTCTTGGTTGTGAAAAGGGACTATCACTAAATCCAAATAGTAAAACACAAGTTGCTCCAAATGAACCCATAATAAAGATATTTTCATAACTATCAGTAAGATAGGCAACAATCGATATTGCAATAAATGCACCAATAAAAGCAAAGGCAACTTCAATAGCTTTTACTTTTGGTGGAAGTTCTGCTTTATTTCCTTTTATTTTTTTTATGTAACTCATAATTTCTCCTTAATCAAACAAACGATTGTTTGGTAAAATAAACAAAAAAAATTAAACCTTAGATAATAGGTTTTTTCCTACTTCTAAAAGTTTAATTTTGTCATTTGTAAGGTTAAACATAATAATTGCACCTTGTAAAGTACAAATATATTCATATGCTAACTTTTCAGACTCTTTTTTAAAATACTTCTCTTCAAGTACTTTAGCAATACACTCTTCCCAAGTTTTAAAATACTCAACAATGATAGCTTTATACTCTTCATTTTGACTAGAAACTTCAGTTGCTAAATTTGCTAATAAACAACCTCCCGTACTATTTAAAAAGTATTCATCTGTCTTTTTAACTATCTTTTCTAACTTTTCTTTTGTTGAAAGTGTTTCATCTTTTATTGAAAAAATATTTTTATCAAAGTATTCACTTATATATTTAAGTGCTTCAAGTCCTATCTCATCTTTATTCTTAAAATGATGATAGATACTTCCTTTTATTAATCCACATTCATCTGCAATATTTGCCATAGAAGTATGACTAAAGCCTTGTGTTTTAAAAAGGTTTATTGCTTTGTTTAATATCTCTTCTTTAGATGTTTTTTTTATTGCCATATTTTTCCCAAACGATGGTTTGATAAAATTGTATCACTTTTTTATTTCAATGTCAAATTAATCTTCTTGAACTTCAGGTAATTGTTTTGCTAAATAAATAGCCAATACCCCTACAAGAGATAATACAAGGATTATTCCACCAAGTCCTATAAAAGAACTAAGTGTTCCAATTAGACCACTTAAAAGTAAGATAAAGCCTATTAAAGTATTACTTACAGCAACGTAGTCTGTTCTTTTATTTCCCTCTGCTAAATCAGTAATATAAGTTTTTCTACCTATTCTAATACCTTGATATCCAATACTTAAAATAAAATAGATAATAGGCATAATCCAAATGATAGAGAATAACTCTTTATAAAAAAAGTCTATGAAAACTACTATAAAACCAACTGTTGTTGCAATAGTTGCTCCAATAATCATAACTTTTTTACTAGAAACATCAGAAAATTTACCCCAAAAGTTTGCAGATAATAAATCAGCTAAACCACTTGAAAGAATAAAAAGACCTAAAAGGTAAGCATTTGCATCACTATTTTGTTGAGCAATAATTACAAAAAAAGGTGCAGATAAAACAGAACAAAGAAACAAAGCTCTTGTAATAACAAATAGTCTAAAAGGTTTGTCTGTTTTTAAAATACTAAGTTTAGAAATAGCTACAGTAAAAGCATTTCCTCCACCATCAGTCTCTCCTGGATACTCCTTTATTTGACCATAAGTAATAGAAGCTAATATCCAAAAGAATCCTGCAAGTGAAAGTAAAACCCCAAAGTTTTGTGCTGAAAATGGTTTTTCACCATTTAATAAAAAGTAAACTCCAAGTACTACAACAAGCAAACCTGCAAGCATAGCAGATAGACCATTCAGTGCTCCACGTCTTGTTTTAGGAATAGTCTTTCCTACTACATCTTTTGCCGCAACAGAGCATAAACCCCTTGCTAAACTCATAGCAATAAGTAAAGCAATGATTGCAAGTCCAGCATTTAAGCCTTCCATATTCCAAGCAACTAGGGCTATCCCAAACATACATAAGGCTTGTAGAAAAGTTCCTAAAGACCAAACCCACTTTCTAATGGGAAGTTTTCTAACATATGCTGCTATAAATAGTTGCGGAAGTAAGGAACCTGATTCTTTTATTGGAACTAAAAAACTAATAAGAAATAATGGAACATTTAAACTCTCCATTATCCAAGGTAAGACAACTTTTGCATTTGCAACTGCATCTGCAAGTTTATTAAAAAAATAAGAGATAATAGTAAGAAGGAAGTTGCCAGGAACTACCTTGCAAGCTTTTTCATCAATAGCTTTGCAAACTCTGGCATCTTCTTCATTTACAAGTTTATTGTAAATATTATCAGGATTGATTTTCTTTAAAGGCATTTTTATCCTTTTTTATAAGGCTTTAAATCCTTCTTCTAAGTCAAGTGTACCTTCATAGAATGCTTTTCCTACGATTACACCTGCGATGTTTCCATTTGCTTTACAGTTTGTGATATCATTGATATCTTTTACTCCACCAGAAGCAATAGTATCAACACCAGATGCAAGTGCAATTGATTCTGTAAACTCTACATTTACACCACAAAGCATTCCATCTTTAGAGATATCAGTACAAATAATTGCTTCAACACCTGCATTTGCAAACTCTTTGGCTAAATCAGTTGCTTTCATAGTTGATACTTCTGCCCAACCTTCAACTGCAACCATTCCATTCATAGCATCAATTCCAACGGCGATTGGATATTTTGAAGCCATATCTTTTACAAACTGTGGATCTTTTACAGCAATTGAACCTAAGATTAGTCTATCAATTCCAAGTTCAACATACATTTTGATTGTTTCTTCATCTCTGATTCCACCACCAACTTCGATTTTTAGATTACAGTTTTCTTTGATTTTTTTGATTTGTTCTAAGTTTGCTGGTTCTCCTGCAAATGCACCATTTAAATCAACAACGTGAACCCACTTACTTCCTAATTCTTCAAATCTTTTTGCAACTTGCCAAGGCTCATCTGAATAGATTTTTGCACTATCCATAAGTCCTTTACTAAGTCTTACAGCTTTTCCATCTTTAAGATCAATTGCTGGTAAAATATCCATTTCTTTTCCCTATTATTTAATATTCATAAAATTTTTAAGTATTTTTAATCCATTATCGTGTGATTTTTCTGGATGTGGTTGAAAACCATAGATGTTCTCTTTATGTACAGCACTTACAAAATCATATCCATACTCTGTAGTTCCAATTACATTTTTAGAATCCGTAACTGCATGGTATGAGTGTACAAAATAAAGGTAAGGATTTGTTAATCCTTCAAATAGTGTGTGTTCATTTGAAGTTTTAATTACATTCCAACCCATGTGAGGAACTTTTGTATCTTCGTGCATTTTTGATTTATCAAATTTTACAACTTTTCCATCTACTAAACCTAAACCTTCATGTGCTCCAAACTCTTCTGAGCTTTCAAAAAGAAGTTGCATACCAAGGCAAATACCAATCATTGGTTTTCCACTTTTAGCAAATTCATAAATTGCTTCTTTCATTCCAGTTTGATTAAGATGTTCCATTGCATCACCAAAAGCGCCAACTCCTGGTAAAATGATTCTATCAAAGTTTTTTAATTCATTTGGGTCTTTTACAAAAGAAGCTTTAGCATCAATTAGATGACATGCATTGTAAACTGAAGCAAGATTTCCCATATTGTAGTCAATGATTCCAACCAAAATTATATCCTTTAAAAAAATGAGATTATACTAAATTTTTGCATCAGCTAGGGTTAAGCAGAAGAGAACTTGGTTATTTTTTTCTTCACAAGCTTTTTTAGCCTCAAGGATAGTTGTTCCAGTTGTTATTAAATCATCCACCAAAATAATACTCTTATTTGACACTTTAATATCAAATTTTCTTTTGTTCTTTTTTCTAAACTCTAAATCTTTTCCTGCGTATTTGACTATATTTGTAGCTTTACATTTTCCATAAAGAGGTTTTATGTATTTTGATTTTAGATGTTTTGATAAAATAGCAGTTTGGGAGAACTCATGTCTAGTATGTTCATCTATACCTATTGAATAAACTAATTGCTCAAATTCAAAATTCTGTGCAAATTTTTTAAATGATAGTTTTCCTAAAGTATTAAATACTCTATCTCCATGAAAATAGTATTTTGAAGTTAAAAACTCTTCTATTTCTGTAAAAGAGTAAAAGGAATAGTTATAAAAACCATCCGCTAGTTCTCTTTTATGAAAAGAGGGCCTTAATAGCTTCTCTTGACAAGTTTTACATATAATATTTAGACTAAAGGTTTCACAAGATAAACATTTCATAATAATTTATATTATTAGTATTTAGTTTATAAACTAATAAAGTTTTAAGTTTATATAACATATGATTACTTCTTCATATGTACATATAAAGGATTTTAAAATGAGTAATGAGTGTTGTGACCATTCAAATGAAGTAAAAAAAGTAAAAGAAACATTAATTAATGAAGAGACTTTATACGATGTAGCAGAGCTTTTCAAAGCTTTTGCAGATACAACAAGAATAAAAATTATCTCAGTATTAAAAGAAGAAGAGTTATGTGTTGGAGCTATAAGTGAACTTATAAATGTAAGTCAGTCTGCTGTTTCTCACCAATTAAGAGTATTAAAAAATTCAAAAATTGTTAAACCAAGACGTGAGGGAAAGCAAATGTATTATTCACTTGATGATGAACACATTAAAAAAATCTATGATATGGGATTAGAACATATCATAAAAGGCTAAGAGGAATAATCTATGCAAAAAGTCAAATTACAAAACTTAGATTGTGCAAATTGTGCAGGAAAGATAGAAAAAAGATTAAACGAATTAGAAGAATTATCAAATGTAAGACTAAACTTCTCAACATCAACATTAAGTTTTGAACAAAATACAGAAGATAATTTATTAGACAAAATTGAAAAAGAGATTCAAAGTATTGAAAGAGAAGTATTTATTGTAAAAGATGAAAATAGAGCTCAAAGAACTTTTTGGCAACTACTTGACAAAAAACTTTTAGCTATAACAATTGTTTCAATTTTATTAACATATATTTCATATAACTATATTCAAAATGAAGTTTTACAATTAGCTGTTTATCTAATAGCATACTTTTTAGTTGGATGGGATGTTTTATATAAAGCAGGAAAAAATCTACTAAGTGGAAAACTATTTGATGAACACTTTTTAATGTCAATTGCAACAATTGGTGCATTTGGGCTAGGGGAGTATGTTGAAGGTATTGCTGTAATGATTTTCTACCAAGTAGGTGAGATGTTCCAAGGTGTTGCAGTTAATAATTCAAGAAATAGTATTAATGCTCTAATAGATATAAAACCAGAGTTTGCAAATGTTAAAGAGGGTGAAAAAGTAGTTCAAAAATCTCCTGATGAAGTTAAAATAGGCGATACTATATTAGTAAAAGTAGGGGAAAAAGTTCCAGTTGATGGAGTACTTTTAGATAGCTCTTGCTCCTTTGATACAAGTGCTATTACAGGAGAGTTTAAACCTAAAACTGTAAAACAAGATGATGAAGTACTAAGTGGTTTTATCAATCTTTCAAACGCTACTTATGTAAAAGTGCAATCTTTATATAAAGACTCTACTGTTGCAAAGATTATTGAGATGATTGAAGGTGCTAGTTCTAAAAAAGCAAAAGCAGAAAAGTTTATAACAAAATTTGCTTCAAGATATACTCCTATTGTAGTAATTCTTGCTGTGATGTTGGCTTTTATTCCTCCTATGATTATAGAAGGGACTTTATACTCTGATTGGATTGAAAGAGCATTGGTATTTTTAGTTATATCTTGTCCTTGTGCTTTAGTTGTATCTATTCCTCTGTCATTTTTCTCTGCTATTGGAGCAGTATCAAAAAGAGGTGTTTTAGTTAAAGGTGCAAACTATATAGAAAAACTAACGGAAATAGAAAATATTATCTTTGATAAAACAGGAACACTTACTCATGGTGTATTTGAAGTAACAAAAGTAAAAGCCTTTGGTATAGATGAAAATGAGCTTTTAAAAGTTGCTGCTTATGCTGAGAGTTTCTCAACTCATCCAATTGCAAAATCAATCGTTTCTTCATATGGTAAAGAGATTGATTCAAAAGCAATAGCCTTACATGAAGAGTTAAGTGGTTTAGGAATAAAAGCACAAATAGACTCAAAAGAGGTTTTAGTAGGGAATGATAGATTACTAGAAAAGTTTGGTGTAAAAGTAGATGAGAATATTGAAGAAGAGTTAAATGTAGTATTTGTATCTATTAACTCACAATTTGCAGGATATATTGTAGTAAGTGATATTATAAAAGTAGAAGCAAAAGAGGTAATAGCAGAACTTAAAAGCTTAGGTATTGAAAAAACATATATGCTTACAGGAGATAAAAAAGAGGTTGCACTTAATGTAGCGAACTCTTTAGGAATTGATGAAGTTAAATATGAACTTTTACCACAAGATAAGTTATCAAACTTTGAAATTATAAAAAAAGATACAAACAAGGTTACTGCTTTTGTAGGAGATGGTATCAATGATGCTCCAACACTTGCTAATTCTGACGTAGGTTTTGCTATGGGTGGAGTTGGTAGTGATATTGCTGTTAAATCTGCTGATGTTGTAATTTTAAATGATAATATCAAATCAATTAGTGATGCAATTAAAATTGCTAAAAAAACAAAAGTAATTGTATATCAAAATATTGTATTTATCATGGCTATTAAAGTTGCTTTCTTAGTACTTGGGGCTGGAGCAATGATTAGTATGAAAGAGGCAATTTTTGCTGATGTTGGAGTTGCATTATTAGCAATTTTCAATTCAATGAGAATACTTAGAACTATAAAAGATAAACCAAAAGAATCAGTGTGTGAAGATAACTCTTGTAGTGATAATAGATGTTCTACTGAAATAAAGAGTGAGAAGAAGAAAGAAGAGACTACAAGTTGTTGTAGTGGAAGTTCTTGTTGTTCATCTTCTTCTTGATACTTTTTTTATAAAAAGTATCGCAAAAAAGCGTGAGCAGGATAAAAAATTAGCTAAAAGTTTTTGTTAAAATTCTAAAATTTAAAAACTCGACTTCGTCTCAGACAGTTTAAATTTTTTTACGAATTTCTCAAAACTTTCTTTACGCTATTTTTTAAATGCTCACAATTAAATTCTCTATACTCTAATATATATAATTTAACTTATTGCAGATTGTAATATAATTTAAAAAGATTGATATTTTTGATAATATTAAATAAATATAGTTTAGGAGAATTATATGGGAATAATTGAACTATTTTCTAAAAGAAGAAAAAAAGAAAGAGGAGAATTATCAGATATCTATGAATATGATAATATCCCAGAAGTTCTAAGGGTACAGATTATTCATATTTGGGGAGATAGTTTAGGTAGTGATAGGGATTATATTCAATACCGTAATGTTAAAGATACTTATTTCAAAATAGTGAATATTCTTTGTAGAGAATATGGGCTATTTGAATTGCCAACCGCAGATAAATATAATAGAAATTACCTTTCTGAATTAGCTAACTTTTTATTGCAAGAAAATGATATTGAAAAAGTTATTGACATTGTTGAACTTACTTTTAGAGCAATTAATAGGCTAAGTATTAATTTTGATTATATGCACAAAGATAATGCTAAAGAGATTGCAGATAATGCAATTGCTGAGTTAAATCAACGTTTTAAAGAACATGGAATTGGCTATCAATTTATAGATAGTGAAATAATAAGAATTGACTCAGAATTAATTCATAAAGAAGTTGTAAAACCTGCATTAAAATTATTAAATTGTAAAGATTATAAAGGTGCAGAAGAAGAGTTTCTTTCAGCATATGAACATTATCGTCATAAAAGAAATAAAGAATCATTAAATGATTGTTTAAAAGCTTTTGAAAGTACAATTAAAGCAATCTGTATTAAAAGAAAATGGAAATATCAATCTAATGCAACAGTTAAAAATCTTATAAATATATGTTTTGAAAAAAATCTAATACCTGAATTTTGGCAAAATAATTTAAATTCATTAAGAAGTTTATTAGAAGGAGCTATACCTACAGGAAGAAATAAAATGGGTGGACATGGCCAAGGTAATGAAATGCTAAAGGTTCCTGATTATTTAGTATCTTATATGCTACATATGACAGCATCTACATTAGTTTTTTTAATTGAAGCAGAAAAAAAATTATAGATATATAAAGATATAGATTCAAGGCGGAGCTTTAATTTTAAAGCGGAGTTTACAGCTCGTAAATGAGCATTTAAAATTGAAGTGACAACGTAGAAGATGTGCTGAAGATTAAATCTTCAACACAGCCATGAAAGCCTCTTGTGGTACGTTCACCTTACCAATTGCCTTCATTCTTTTCTTACCAGCTTTTTGTTTCTCTAAAAGCTTTCTTTTTCTTGTAATATCACCACCATAACATTTAGCAGTAACATTTTTACCCATAGATTTAACAGTCTCTCTAGCAATAACAGTATTACCAATAGAAGCTTGTACAGCAACTTCAAAAAGTTGTCTAGGTATTAACTCTTTAAGTGCTTTAATAAACTCTCTACCTCTTGAAACAGCTTTGTCTTCTGGAACAATAATAGAAAGTGCATCAACAACTTCCCCTGCAACTCTAATATCAAGTTTTTTAAGGTTACCTGGTCTAAATCCAATTGGCTCATAATCAAATGAAGCATAACCTTTTGTAGTAGATTTTAGTTTATCGTAAAAGTCCATTACTATTTCATTCATAGGAATATCATATTCTAGTAAAACTCTTTTACCTAAGTAGTCCATTTTAATTTGGATACCTCTTTTGTCATTTAGAAGTTTGATAACATTTCCTAAGAACTCATCTGGAACTAAAATTGTAGCCTTTACATATGGTTCGTAAATAGTCTCAATATAGTTTGGTTCAGGAAGTTCAGATGGATTTTGAATTTCAATTCTTTCACCATCAGTTTTTTCAACCTCATATACAACTGTTGGAGCAGTTGCAATAAGGTCAAGGTTAAACTCTCTTTCAAGTCTTTCTTTAATAACTTCCATATGAAGCATACCTAAGAAACCAGCTCTAAATCCACTTCCAAGTGCAGCTGAAGATTCAGGTTCAAAAGAGATAGAAGAGTCATTTAACTGAAGCTTAGTTAAGGCTTCTCTTAAATCTTCAAACTTATCTGTTTCGATTGGGTAAAGTCCTGCAAATACAAATGGTTTTGCTGGTTCAAATCCATCAATAGCCTCAGCTGTTGGATTTTTTGCATCAGTCATTGTATCACCAACTGCAATTCCATCAAGAGTTTTAAGTCCAAGAACTACAATACCAATTTCACCAGTTTTAATCTCTGTTGTTTTTTCTCTCTTGATTGGATGAGGATACATTAAGTCTAAAACAGGGTGTTCAACTTTTGTATTCATCATTTTAAGAACTTGACCTTTTTTGATACTTCCTTCATAAACTCTTACAAGTGCTAAAGCTCCAAGGTAGTTATCAAACCATGAATCATAGATAAGAGCTTTTGTTGGCGCATCTTCATCACCTTGAGGTGCTGGAATTCTATCAACAATTGAGTCAATTAAATCTTTTACTCCAACACCAGTTTTTGCAGAGATTAGGTTATGTTCTGTACAATCAAGACCAATAGCCTCTTCTGTTTCTTCTAAAACTCTCATTGGGTCAGCACTTGGTAAATCGATTTTATTTACAACTGGAAGAAGTTCTAAGTCATTGTCTAAAGCAATATATACGTTAGCAATAGTTTGAGCTTCAACACCTTGTGTTGAATCAACAATAAGTAAAGCACCTTCTGATGAAGCTAAAGATCTACTTACTTCATATGAAAAGTCAACGTGACCCGGAGTGTCAATAAGATTTAAGACATACTCTTCGCCATCTTTGATATATTTTAATCTTACACTTTGAGCCTTAATAGTAATACCACGCTCTTGCTCAATATCCATAGTATCCATCATCTGTGAAGATAATTCTCTATCTGTAACAGCTCCACACTCTTGGATAATTCTATCAGCTAATGTAGATTTTCCATGGTCAATATGGGCAATAATACTAAAGTTTCTAATATTTTTTTGCAAAATTAAATTCCTGTAATTGAAGTATTTATATATTAAATTTCGCGATTATATCTAAAGTTTTGTTAGTTACTAGTTAAGTTTTTGATTTAGTGAGGTAAAGTACAGGAAGATTCCTGTACTTAAGTGTTAAGAATTATCTGTAAATAGAACCTTCAACTCTTCTGTTTTCAGCTCTACCTTCTCTTGTTTCATTTGTTGCTTTAGGTTTAGACTCACCATATCCTGTTGAGTTAAGTCTTGATTTATCAATACCTTTTTCCTCTAAAGCTTTAACTGCAGCTGCAGCTCTTCTTTCAGATAGGTCTTGGTTATATTTTTCAGTACCTACTGAATCTGTATGTGCTTCAATTTTTCCTTTTACAGAAGGGAATTTTTTCATGAAGTCAGCAAATTTTGTGATTTTTGAATCGTACTCATTGTTAATTCTTGCACTATCAAAATCAAAGTTAATGTTTAGGTTTACTTTTAAAGAACATCCATTTTGGTCAACGATGTCACCTTTTGGAGTATCTGGACATTTATCTTTAATATCAGGAATACCATCACCATCAGTGTCTGCTAATTTTGCAATTGCAGGTTTTGGTTGAACTTGTGGTTCTTCTTTTGGAGCTGGAGCTGCTTTTTCACCAAATGGAATTGCTAAACCAACAGTATATACTAAGTTGTTATCTCTATCATTAGTATTAATTAAGTGTCTAATGTCAGTTTTTAATGCCATATCATTAGAGAATTCATATCTTAAACCAATACCATAGTTTCCAAATAAAGCAGTCTTGTTTCCAAGCTCTTCATTTTCAAAATGCTCTAAACCGAAACCAACTAATCCATATAAAGATGTATTATCTGTTAGTTCATAGTTTTTTACAAAGTTTGTAAATAGTCTTGTAATGTCAGTATCTCTATCAATACCATCATAATCAACTTCTTCTAATGAAGTTAAAATACCTACTTCGATTTGGTCATAAACAGTATCATCAAAGTTTACACCAAAACTTAAACCACCGATTGCATAATGATCGTCATCTAAGTTTAGATTTCCTTCAGCAACATTTCCACCAATCATTGGTGTAATCTCATATTTGTAATCACTGTTTGCCGCGAAAGCAAGTGATGCACATAAGGCCGCAGATAATATAATCTTTTTCATGTTATTTCCTTTTGTGTTTATTTACCATCATAACTAAAAAGTAATTAATTTAGCTTTTAAATAATTATTTAGTTATATCTAGTCAATAAAAATTGAGTTTACTGATTCGTTATGTGTAATTCTTCTAATAGTTTCACCCATAATTTTAGCAGCACTTAAAACAGTGATTTTATCACTCTCTCCATGCATTGGAATTGTATCAGAGATAATTAATTCATCTAATGTTCCATTGTTAATTCTATCAAAAGCAGGTCCTGAAAGTACACCATGTGTACAACAAGCCATAACTGATGTTGCACCTTTTTTCTTTAATACTTCAGCAGCTTTTACTAAAGTACCAGCAGTATCAACCATGTCATCTACTAAGATAACATCTTTACCTTCTACATCACCAATGATATTCATTACTTCAGCAACATTTGCTTTTTCTCTTTTTTTATCAACAATTACTAAGTCATATCCTAATTTATCAGCATATGATCTTGCTCTTGCAACTCCACCAATATCTGGACTTGCAATAATTGGGTTTTTAAGATTTTTGCTTCTTAAGTGGCTAACAAATAAAACAGAACCATATAAGTTATCAACTGGAATATTGAAGAACCCTTGGATTTGTGCAGCATGTAAATCAATAGTAATCATTCTATCAATTCCAGCAGCTTCTAACATATCAGCAACTAATTTTGCAGAAATTGGAACTCTAGGAGCAGCTTTTCTATCTTGTCTAGCATATCCATAATATGGAATAACAGCAGAAATTGATGCTGCACTTGATCTTTTAAGTGCATCAATCATAATTAAAAGTTCCATTAAGTGGTCATTTGTTGGAGCACATGTAGGTTGAACGATAAATACGTCTTGTCCTCTTACACTCTCTTTAATTTGCACAGAGATTTCACCATCACTGAATTTGTTTATAGAAGCTTCTCCAACTTCAACGTTTAGGTATTTCCCAACTTTTTTAGCAAATTCAGGGTTCGCAGTACCACTAAAAAGCTTATATTTTGACATTAGATTTTCCTTATGTGTAGTAAGTATTTAATTTCGTGATTTTAGCTAAATACTTCTTATATTGAATTTATATATAAAAGAATAAAAAATATATATTAAAAATGTCTAATAAATATACAAAAATAGTGTTTACAAATTTTATGGTTATATTACAATTATTGCAACATATTTAAAGGAGATTTATGAAAAAGATTAGCATTTTAACTTGTGCATTATTATTAGGAACATCAACACTGTTCGCGGCAGATACAATTGATGAGGCATTTAAAAGTGGAACAGTAAGTGGAGATATTACTGTGCATACAGTTAAGTATGATAATGAAGGTGTTGCAGATTCTGGATTTACAGCTGGTACAGTTGGTTTAGCTTATGAAACTGGAACATTTAATGGACTAAGTGCAAAAATGGCTTTTAGAGCAAACCATGAATTTTCAGAAGTGGAAGAGGATGATTATGAGGGTTCATTTGCCCACGATGCTCTTATGACTGAAGCATATTTAAAGTATGCAAATGAGTCTTTCTCTCTTACTGCTGGTAGACAAGCAATTGATTTAGAGTGGTTAGGAGATTATAATGAAGCAGTTGTTGCAGCTATTACAGCAGTACCAGATACAACAATAGTTTTAGGATATACAGATAGACAAGCAGCATCTGATGAGGATGAAAGTAGTGATTTCACAGAATTAACAGAAGATGGTGCATATGTTTTAGATATCAAATATAACGGTATAGAGTCTTTAGAAATCAATCCTTATGCATACTCTGCACCAGATGCTGTTGATTTTTATGGATTAAAGACTTCATTTTCAACTGATATGTTCTCAGCAGTAGCTCATTATGCAGGAAGTAGTGTTGATTCTGAGATGAAAGATGCAACAACAGATGATGGTAATATCTTAAATCTTGAAGTAGGGGCTTCAATTGAAGACTTCTCAGCAGCACTTGGATATATCAAAACTGATAAAGATTATGGAGTTGGTTTAATGGATACATATGGAGATAATATTAACCTTATGGATTCAGGTAACCAAATTTATGCAGCAGATGCAAAAACTATTTATGCTTCATTAGGATATGAAATTGCAGGTGTTGGATTAGGGGCATTATATTCTGATACAGAGTATGGAGCAGATGAGTTTGATGAAAAAGAGTTAAATATTACTGTTTCTTACTCTTTTACTGATTCATTAAGTGTTGGATTACTATATGCTGATATTGATGCAGATAGTGATGATGCAGACTCTAATGACAGTACTTATGGAAGTTTAACACTATCATATACATTTTAATTAAAAGACTAAGAGGGCTAACCTCTTAGTTTCTATTATGAAGTAGCTTTAATCCAAGCACTTCCAATAACTTTATTTCCTTCATAGAAAACAGCTAATTGACCAGCTGCAACTGAAAATGCAGGTTCTGTTAGAAAAATCTTTGCTTTATTATCTTTAATTGTTACTTTACAAGGAACTGAAAATGATCTATATCTTAGTTTTACTGTACATTCAAACTCTTTTTCATCAATAAACATATTTAAGTTTTCAGCTTCTACACTGTTTACTTCTAAAGCTTGTTTTTTACCTACAATGATTGTATTATTCTTTGGGTTTAGTTTTGTAACAAAATGAGGTTCTTGGGCTCCATAAACTGTGAAACCTCTTCTTTTTCCAATCGTATAGTGCATATAACCTTTATGCTCCCCTACAATATTTCCTTTTTCATCTAAAACTTTTCCTGGAATATCAATATTTGCATGTCTTTTTACAACATCTGTGTAAACAGTCTCAACAAAACAAATCTCTTGAGATTCATTTTTTTCTGTAATTCTTTTATAAGCTTTATCAAGCTTTGCACCAAACTTAATGATGTCTTCTTTTTTATATGTGCTTAATGGAAACATCATATATGGTAAGGCTTCTTTATCTACTTGTGATAAAAAATAGCTTTGATCTTTTGTATTGTCATCGGCTTCATAGATAAACTTTCCATCTGTTTTTACATAGTGACCTGTAGCTAAATATGAAGCATTATGCTTTTTTGCAAAATCAAGCATAGCTCCAAATTTAATTTGTCTATTACATTTTACACATGGGTTTGGTGTTGTACCTTCTAAATAAGAGTCAACAAAATAGTCATATACTTCTTCTTCAAACTTTTTTGATAAATCTAATACATGATATTTGATATTTAAAAATTTTGCTACATCTTCTATATATGATAGATTTTGCTCATGATATCCATCGGTTCTATTGTGAAGTTTTAAATAACATCCCTCAACTTCGAAACCTTCTTTTTGAAGCATGTAGGCTGTAACGGAAGAATCAATTCCTCCACTCATACCTACCATTACTTTTTTCATTTACTTCCTTTTAAAAAGCCCTTTTAAAAGGGACCATATATGTACAACTACTTTTTATCATGGAAATAAATTCCATTAAAAGTAGCAAAACTCTAAAGAGAACAACGAGTTGTTCTTTACTCTAGTAATAATTACTTATAAAACCACCACCAAGGCAATACTGCCCATCATATAAAACAAGACTTTGTCCTAACGTTACAGCTCTTTGAGGTTTATCAAATTTAACTAAAACTTTATCTTCATTTACTTCAACTACTGTACAAGCTTGTTTTTGTTGTCTATATCTTACTTGAGCCAGAAGCTTATCACCAACTTTTGGTGCCTCTTCTAGTACCCAGTGCATGTGAGAGGCTTCTGTTTGTTCACTCATAAGTAGTGGATGATTTGTATCTTGAACTACTGTTAGAGTATTATCTTCGATATTTTTCTTTGCAGCATACCATGATTTGTGAGTATTGTTTTCACCTTCAAGCCCTTTGATTCCACCAAGACCAATACCTTTTCTTTGACCTAATGTGTAACAAATAAGACCTTTGTGTTTTCCTAGAACTTTTCCGTGTTCATCTATCATATCACCAGGAATTGCTTTTAAGTGTTGAGTAATAAAATCATCAAATCTTTGGTTACCAATAAAACAAATACCTGTACTATCTTTTTTATCACTTACAGGTAAGTTGTGTTCTCTTGCTATTTCTCTAACTTCTGTTTTAGTTAAATCACCAAGTGGGAACATTGCATGACTTAGTTGTTCACTTGAAAGAGCATGTAAGAAATATGATTGGTCTTTTGAACTATCTTTTGGAGTATCTAATACAAAGTGGTCTTTATATTTAGCAATCTTTGCATAATGACCCGTTGCAATCATATCTGCTCCCATTTTCTTTGCTTCATTTAAAAATACATTAAATTTAATCTCTCTATTACAAAGGATATCTGGGTTTGGAGTAAGTCCTTTTTTTAAACCTTCTAAAAATACATCAAATACTTTTGTTCTGTACTCTTCTACAAAGTCTTTACCTTTTACTTCAATACCAATTAGTTCTCCAACTCTTTTTGCATCTTCGAACTCAATTCTGTTAGGACATTGGCTACCTTTGATACCATACTCCCAGTTTCGCATAAATAAGCCTACTACATCATAGCCTTGTTGTTTTAATAGTAATGCTGTAACAGAAGAGTCAACACCACCTGACATTCCAACAACTACTTTTTTTTTCATAATTTTCCTTAAAAAAGTTCCTTATTAAAAGAACTATGTTTTTCATTTTATAATTTATTCATAAGTTTTAAGGGAATAATCACTGATTCTCTATTGGCCCAGTCTTTGTGAGGGATAATAAGTTTTTTAGTATTTATTTTCTTATTATCAAAAAATATTATATCAATATCTAAGGTTCTAGGCGCATCTTGAAAGGACCGCTTTCTTCCAAATCTTTTTTCCAATCTTTGTGTAATTTTGAAAAATTCATTTACACTAAGGTTTGTACTAAGTCTGATTATACCATTTAAAAATGGTTTTTGTTCTAAAAAACCAAAAGGAGGATTCAAAAGTAGAGGAGATGTCATAAGTAAATCAAACTTAGTATTATTTTTTAAAGATAAGATTAGCTTATCAAATAGTTTTTTAGTATCTCCTATATTTCCCCCAATTCCAATCGTTACAATATACTTTTTATTTGTAGAAGTATTGAAAGTTTTTGGATAATTTGGAGTATAAAAAAGGGTTAAGTCCTCTGATAATTTTTTTTTCATAATTTCCTTTTAAAATATAAAACTTATTAAATTAGTTTAGATTGATTTTGTATTACTTCTTATAGAATTACAGCTTTTCCATTTTTCATTACAACTGTATCTTCTATTCTTACTCCAAATTTATTTGGAAGATAAATACCTGGTTCTATAGTAAATACCATGTTGTCTTCTATTATTACATCAGATTTACTGTTGATATTTGGGAATTCATGAATATCAAGTCCCACACCATGACCTGTACTATGAACAAAATATTTTCCATAACCTGCTTTTTCAATTACATCTCTAGTAAGTTTGTCAACTTCACTAGCTTTCATACCAACTCTTGCTTTAGAAATAGCATTTAGTTGAGCTTTATATACTAAGTCATATATTTTTTGCTCTTTTTTATTTTTAAATTTTTGTTCCCTTTTAAAATTAAAAGTTTCAAAATCAACATGAGCTGTACAAGTTCTATCTGAACAATATCTTTTATATTTTACTCCAGCATCAACAAGAAGTAAATCATGTAGTTTTAGTTTTTTTTTTGTAGGTAAGGCATGGGGTTTTGCTGCATTTTTATTAATAGCTACAATTGGGTCAAAACTTAAATCATATTTTCCAGTTTGTGACATTTTTTCAATTGCTTTAAAGTGTAAAAAGTTTTCTTTTTGATTAAAACCATTTTTTCTAATATATTTAGCTAGTTCTTTAAAACCTTTTTTACCTATCATTGAAGCTTTTTTTAGGAACTCAATCTCTTCATCTGTTTTGATTATTCTTTTTAGTTTTGAAAAGTTTTCCCTTTGAATAAACTCTATTTTTAAACCATTTGTTAGTTTTTGGTGCAAAGAGTGAGTGAAATCATTTGGATCAAATACTATTTTTTTGATTTTAGATTTTTTCAATATTTTTTGAGCATCTTTTACTAAATCAGAACTCTCTATAACTTGACAATTTTTTGCATACTCTTTAGCTTCAATTGTATATCTAGCATCTGTGATAAAAAAACTATCTTTTTCTAATTTTATAAATATTACATTGTCACAAGAGAATCCACACTCATAGTAGATGGCGTTTTCGTTTAATAATAAATAATTCCTCATAATTCATCTTTCATTAACTAAATTTTAAATATAATCTTACCCAAAAATCATAAAAGGAATATAATATGAAAATTGCAGTTATTCAAGGTCCAAATTTAAATATGTTAGGTGTTAGAGAACAACATATTTATGGTCCTATGTCTTTAGAACAAATTCATGAACAAATGAAAGCTAGTGCAGCACAAAATGATGTTGAATTAGAGTTTTTCCAATCAAACTTAGAGGGTGAAATCGTAGATAGAATTCAAGAGTGTTTAGGTACAGTTGATGGTATTTTAATTAATCCAGCGGCATTTTCTCACACATCAATTGCTATTAAAGATGCACTAAGTGCAGTAAATCTTCCAACTGTAGAAGTACATATTTCAAATATTTATAAAAGAGAAGAGTTTAGACAAAAATCAATCACTGCTGGTGCATCAACTGGTGTTATCACAGGATTTGGTCCATTCTCTTACCACTTAGGACTTATCTCTTTAACTCAAATTATTTCAGAAGTTAAAGCAGCTCACCAAGCACAACAAGAAGCAGTAGCTAAAGCTCAAGCACAAGCAGAAGAGAAGTAATTAATGAAAATTCTAAGTGCCTCATGGATAATAACTTGCAATGAAGATAGTACCATCATAAAAGATGGTGCTATAGTTTTTGATGAAAAAATTATTGATGTGGGTACTAAAGAGTTCATTGAAAATAAGTATCCAGAAGTTGAAATTGAGTCTTTACGTGAAAACTCAGTTTTAATGCCAGGACTTATAAACTCTCATGTTCATTTAGAGTTCTCTTCAAATGCAACAACTTTAAAATATGGAAACTTTATGCAATGGCTAAACTCTGTTATTGCATCAAGAGAAGAGTTAGTTGAAAAAGCAACTAGTAAACTTATCTCTAAAAAGTTATCTAAGATGCTTAAAAGTGGTACCACAACAATTGGAGCTATTTCTTCATACTCTTTAGATATAGAACCATGTGTGAAAACTCCTATTAATACAGTATTTTTTACTGAAGTAATTGGAAGTAAGGCTGATATGATAGATAACTTATTTGCAGATTTTAAAGCAAGATTAAATACAGCAAAAAAGAATGAAAGTAAAAATTTTATTCCAGCAATTGCTATTCACTCTCCATATTCAGTACATCCATTTTTAGTAAGGGAGACTTTAAATCTTGCAAGAGAAGATAAGTTAGCAGTTAGTTCTCACTTTTTAGAATCACCAGAAGAGTTTGAGTGGTTACATCGTGATGAGGGTGGTTTCTTAGAGTTTTTCAAAAACTTTTTAGGACAAGAAAAAAGTGTTACAAAACCAATGGAGTTTTTAAATCAATTTAAAGATATAGATAATTTATCATTTACTCACTGTGTTGAAGCAAGTGATAATGACTTAAAAAAGATAAAAGAGTTAAATGCTTTTGTAAATCATTGTGTAACTTCAAATAGATTGTTAAACAACACAAAGTTAGATATAGATAGATTAATTGATTTAAAAGTACCATTTACAATTGGTACAGATGGACTTAGTTCAAATAACTCTTTATCAATGTTTGATGAGTTAAGAAATTGTTTAATGATGCATGTGGATAAAAATCCAATTTCCTTTTCAAAAAGTTTACTTCAAGCGGCAACTATAAATGGTGCAAAAGCTTTAGGTTTACAAAAAGGACAATTAGTAAAAGAAAAAGATGCAGATATTATAGCAATCAACTTACCAGATAATATCAAAGATGAAGAGGATTTATGTATGAATGTAATTTTACATACTAAGTTTGTAAATAAAGTTTTTATTGGAGGACAAAATGCTTAATTTTTTTAAAAAACTTTTTTATCCTATTATTGCTATTTTAGATTTTATTACGAAATATTTTAAGACAATAGTTTTCTTAACAATTGTTTACTACTTTGTATCAACTTCAAATGAAGCAAATATTCAAGAAGGAAGTTTTGAAACTGCAAATTTACAAAAGATAGAACTATATGGTCCTATTTTAGATTCGCAAAAAGTTTTAGCTCAAATAAATGAAGCTAAAAAGAACAATAATATCAAGGGAGTGTTACTTGATGTAAACTCTCCAGGAGGTGCAGTAGCACCATCTGTTGAAATAGCTTATGCAATTAAAGAGTTAAATGCTTTAAAGCCAGTTGTCGCATATGCAAGTGGTGTTATGGCTAGTGGAAGTTACTACTCTTCTATTTGGGCTAAAGAGATTATTGCAAATCCAGGGTCTATGGTTGGTTCTATTGGAGTTATCTTTCAAGGAACTAACTTAGAAGAACTAATGGATAAGATTGGTGTAAAAACTCAAACTGTTAAAGCAGGGAAGTTTAAAGAATCAGGAACTCCTACACGGCAATGGGCTGATTATGAAAAGGAAGAGTTAGAAAAAGTTATAAATGATACATACAATATGTTTATAACAGATGTAGCAAATGCAAGAGGTTTAAAAGTTCAAGACCATACAAAGTTTGCTGATGCTCATATTTTTACTTCTTCTCAAGCAAAAGAGGTTGGATTAGTTGATGAGGTTAGTACTTTAACTTTTGCTCAAAATAGAGTAATTGAATTATCAGGTGTAGTAAATCCTTCTTGGAAAAAAGAGGATAAATTTGATAAGTTCTTAGATAGAATAATCCAAGAAACAGTATCTAACTTCTCTGTATTATTTGAGGGTGGGCTAAAAGCTTACTAGAAGATAGAATTTTTTAATTCTATCTTTTCTTCTCTTTTTTTTATTACTTTTCAAAAATTGTGTTATAATACGAAAAAATTATAGTAAAAATCTGCATATTCTTCATTTATCACGAATTACTTTTTTAGACTACTAATATATCAAAGGTCATATATGTCATTTACAAAATTAGGATTAAATCCTAATATTTTAAAAGCGATTGAAGAGCAAGGTTATACAAAACCTACTTTAATCCAAGAGCAAGCTATTCCAAAGGTTTTGGAAAAAAAAGATTTACTTGCAGCAGCACAAACAGGTACAGGTAAAACAGCAGCTTTTACTCTACCACTTTTAGAGTTTATGAGTTCAAAACCTCATAAAAAAGAACAAAAGGCTTATATAAAAGCACTAATTTTAGTTCCAACAAGAGAACTAGCACTTCAAGTTTTTGAAAATATTCAAGCTTATAGTAAATATCTGCATTTAAAAACAGCCGTAATTTTTGGTGGAGTTGGAATTAACCCTCAAAAAGCTAGTTTAAGAAAGGGTGTTGATATCGTAATTGCAACACCAGGAAGATTAATAGATCACATGTCTCAAAACACTATAGACTTATCAAGGGTAGATTTTCTAGTTCTTGATGAAGCTGATAGAATGTTAGATATGGGATTTATACATGATATAAAAAAAGTTGTAGCAAAGGTTCCAAATCATAGACAAACACTACTTTTCTCTGCTACTTTTTCCAATGAAATAAAAAAGTTATCTAACTCTTTTTTAACAAATCCTCAAACTGTAGAAGTTGCTAGAAGTAATACTTTATCTGAGCAGGTTTCACAAGCTGTTCATTATGTAAGTAAAGAGAAAAAGAAAAGTCTTTTAGCCTTTTTAATACATACTCAAGAGTGGAATCAAGTTTTAGTTTTTACACGTACTAAGCATGGAGCAAATAGATTAAGTGAGTTTTTAAATAAGAATAATATTTCATCTTTAGCAATTCATGGAAATAAATCACAAGGTGCAAGAACTACAGCTCTAAAAGATTTTAAATCAAAGAAAATTAGAGTACTGGTAGCAACTGATATTGCTGCACGTGGTATTGATATTGAACTTTTACCCCATGTAATTAATTATGAATTACCAAATGTACCAGAAGACTATGTTCATAGAATTGGAAGAACAGGTAGAGCAGGGAATGTAGGAGAAGCCTTATCTTTAGTTTGTGATGAAGAAGCTCAATTTCTAGAAGATATTGAAAAATTAACAAAAACAACTATTCCTGTAAGAGATGTAGAAGGTTTTACTCTTAGTTCACTAAAAAAGCCAAAGAAAACATCAAATACAAAAAATAAAAATAGTAAAAAAAACTCTACTAATACAAATGAAAGAAGAACAAAGCCAAGTTCAAATAAAAGAGCTAAACATAGCGAAAAAAAAGATTTTAAAAAAGAAGTAGAAGAGTTTATCGATAATAGAAAAAGACAGACTTCTAAAAGAAATTCAAACAGAAAAATTACAGGTAATTATAGAAAAGGTTTAGGTAGTAAAAGTAAATAAAAAAAGGCAAGGTGTGTGATTCCTTGCCTTTTTTCTTTTCCCTAGTATGAGTGAGGAGTAATTTCTTACTCAACACCTTTAACGATTTTATAAGTATCGTTTGCGATAACGTATTCCTCATTTGTAGGAATAACGAAGATTCTTCCAGAAGAACCATTTGTAGAAATATCTCTTGCATCTCCACATCTTTTGTTGTTTTTAACTGGGTCGATATTTAATCCCATATAATCAAGACCAGCACAAACTTTTTCTCTAATAATTGCAGCATTTTCACCGATTCCACCAGTGAAACATAATGCATCAACACCATCAAGTGCAGCAGCGTATGAACCAATGTATTGTTTAATTCTATAAGCAATCATATCAACTGCTAATCTACATCTTTCATCACCTTCTTCCATACCTTCAAGAACTTCTCTTAAGTCAGAAGATTTACCAGAAACACCAACGATACCAGATTTTTTGTTAAGTACGTCAAGCATCTCTTTGATATCCCAACCTTCAGTATCCATCATGTATTGAATAGCACCAGCTCCAACGTCACCAGCTCTTGTTCCCATCATTAGACCTTGAACAGGAGTAAGACCCATTGAAGTATCAATACATTTACCATCGAATACTGCAGAAACAGAAGAACCATTTCCTAAGTGACATACGATAATTCTAGTATTGTGTTTTTTATCTAACATTTTAGCAGCTTCGTTAGATACGAAGAAGTGAGATGTTCCGTGGAAACCATATTTTCTAACACCATTTTTAGTGTATTGGTCATATGGTAATGCATACATATATGCATAATCAGGCATAGTTTGGTGGAATGCCGTATCAAATACAGCTACATTTGGTTTACCTGGCATTAATTGTTGGCAAATTTCCATTCCCATGATATTTGCTGGATTATGTAAAGGCGCTAATGGAATTAATTTTTTCATAGTTTCAATAACTCTGTCTGTAACCATTACAGAACCAGAGAACTCTTCACCACCATGAACTGCTCTGTGTCCAATTGCTTCAATATCATCGATTGAGTCAATTACTTTTCCTTCACCCTCAGTTAATGTTTTAAGTACTAATTCAATTGCTTCTTTATGAGTTGGCATATCTGCTGCAATTTTTAATTTTTGATCATCACCAAACTCATGTTTAAGTGCACCATCAATACCAATTCTTTCACAGATACCAACAGCTAAAGTCTCTTTGTTGATTGGATTCATTAATTGGTACTTTAATGATGAACTTCCTGCGTTTAAAATAAATACTAACATATATCTTTTCCCTCTTTCTTTCTAAATTTTAAATTAACATTGTGTAGCAGTGATAGCAACTAAGTTAGCGATATCATCAACTGAACAACCTCTTGATAAGTCATTTACTGGTTTTGCTAAACCTTGAACAACTGGACCATGAGCAGCAGCTCCTGCAAATCTTTGAACTAATTTGTATCCAATATTTCCTGATTGTAAATCTGGGAATACAAGTACATTAGCTTTTCCAGCTACTTTAGAGTCTGGCGCTTTTTTAGCTCCTACAGCTTCAACGATTGCAGCATCTGCTTGTAATTCACCATCAAATTCAAAATCAACATTTCTTTCTGTTAATAAGTCAACAGCATACTGTACTTTATCAACTAATGGGTGGTTTGCACTACCTTTTGTTGAGAAAGATAACATAGCAACTCTTGGGTCTAAACCAACAACTGATTTAGCAGTAGCAGCAGTAGCACTAGCAATATCAGCTAATTGTTCTGCATTTGGTTCTGGAATAACTGCACAGTCTGCAAATAAAATTAATCCATTGTCTCCAAATTTACCGTCAGCTGTTTCCATAATAAATGCAGATGAAACTGTATTTATTCCAGGAGCAGTTTTAATAACTTGAATAGCAGCTCTTAATACGTCAGCAGTAGGTGAGTTTGAACCAGCAACAAGTCCATCAGCTTCACCAAGTCTTACCATCATACAACCAAAAAATCTTGGTTCAGTAGTCATGATTTCTGTAGCTTCTTCTTTAGATAAATTTTTAGATTTTCTTAACTCTACTAATTCGTCAACATATCTTTCAATCCCATCGAATTTCTTAGGATCAATAATTGTTGCACCTTCGATTGAAGCTCCACATGAAGCAGCATCTGCTTTAATTTGTTCTTCGTTTCCGATTAAAACTACATTAGCAGTTTTTTCTTCTAAAACCTTTTGAGTAGCTTGTAGTACTCTTTCGTCTTCAGATTCTGGAAGAACAATAGTTTTAAGTTCTTTTTTAGCATTCTCTTTAATACTTTCTATTAAACCCATCAAGCGTCCTTTTTTATAAAATCAGTAAAAATTATAATATTCAAGCGTAGCATTAAAATAGCATTGCAGCGGCTAAAGTGAAAAAGTTTTATACATATTTATTATGTGTGTATAAAAGTAGTACATATCTTTTACATAAGGATAAATTTTTGTGTATTTTTTAGTAGGTGGTTAGAAAGTGGTTAGTAAAAGCATTACGCTTTTACTAAGTTATATGTGTCTTGTGCGATTACTAATTCTTCATTTGTTGGAATAATGAAGATCTTAGTTTTTGATGTATCTTTATTGATTTCTTTGATATCACATGATGTTCTATCTTTGTTTTTATCAGTATCAACTTCAATACCCATAAACTCTAATCCAGAACATACTTTTTCACGGATTAAATCAGCATTTTCACCAATACCTGCTGTGAAGCAAATAGCATCAACACCTTCAAGCATTCCTGCATATGAACAGATATACTTTTTGATTCTATTGCATTTCATATCAATAGTTGTTTTTGCTCTCTCATCACCATTTTCACAAGCTTCAATTACTTCTCTTAAATCAGAACTAATTCCAGATACTCCAAGAAGACCTGATTTTTTATTTAAATAGTTTGTTACTTCTTCTGCTGACATATTTTTCTTTTCCATTAAGTATGCCATAACACCTGGGTCAATATCACCTGATCTTGTTCCCATCATTAAGCCTTCTAAAGGAGTAAGTCCCATAGATGTATCAATTGATTTTCCATCTCTTACTGCACATACAGAAGAACCATTACCTAAGTGACATACAATGATTTTTGAGTCATCTTTATTTAAAACTTCTTTTGCTTTATTTGAAACATAATAGTGAGAAGTTCCATGGAATCCATATTTTCTTACACCATGGTCTTTGTAATCTTCATATGGAACAGCATACATATAGTTAGATGCAGGCATAGTTTGATGAAATGCCGTATCAAATACCGCTACATTCGGTTTTGTAGGTAAAATCTCTTTAGCAATTTCCATACCCATAATATTTGCAGGGTTATGTAATGGAGCTAAAGGAATTAACTCTTTTAATTTAGAGATAACATCATCATCAACAATAACAGAAGAGTTAAAATACTCTCCACCATGAACTACTCTATGACCGATAGCCTCAATTTCATCAATAGAGTCAATAACTTTTGTTTCCCCCGAAGTTAAAGTCTTTAATACAACTTCAATTGCCTCTTTATGAGTTGGCATATCTATCTCTTTTTTACTCTTTTTGCCTAAAGATTCATGTACAAGTTTTCCGTCTATTCCAATTCTTTCACATAGACCAGAAGCAAGCACTTCACCAGACTCAGGTTTCATAAGTTGATATTTAAGTGAAGAGCTACCTGCGTTTAATACAAGAACTAACATTAGCACACCTTTTTTTGAATTTGGAGCATTATATCAAAAAGATGTGTCAATGATATGTAGTTACTTTACTTTCACTTTTGCTTGATTTTTTAATTTTAGAAACATCATAGCCGTCATAATGGCGTCATTATAGGCATCATGCTTTCCTAAAGGAGGAATTTTCAGCTCTTTTAAAATAGTGTCAAATCTTAGGTCTATGTTACTTTGTGGAATAGCTTCAATCTTCCAGTCGTGATAAATAGCAGAAACTTCATAGGCTTTATTAGGAAGTTTTATTCCTAATTTTGGTTTTAGATACTTATTTATCATAGCAATATCAAACTCTAAGTAGTAACCAACAAGTTTTCTGCTTCCAATAAACTCCAAAAACTCTTCAATTACAGTATCAATATTTCCAGCTTCTAGTAAATCACACTCTCTTATATGGTGTACTTTGATAGCATCCACTTGAAGTTTTGTTTCTGGTTTTACAAATCTAACAAACTTTTTACTTGAAACAATAGTATTATTTTTTATAATAACAGCTCCAATAGAAATGATATCGTCTTCTAAAGGATTTAAGCCCGTAGTTTCACAATCAAAACAGACAAACTCTTCATCTATTGGTCTCTCAAAAAGGTATGAAAACTTTTCATCTTTCAGGTTTTTTCTATTAAAATAGTTTTTTAGTTTATTAAACATAGTTCAACTTATAGTGATTTTCTAGTTTTTTCTTTAACTTGTTTACAATTTTAAAGCTATCTTTTAATAAATCTTTTTCCATAGTTGTTAAAGTATCAGGGTCTATGTAGTTATCAATTACTTGTCCTGAATCTAGTTTTTCAATATTTGATTTTAGTTTTAATGTACATAGATAATTAAAGGCTTCAGTTAACTCATCGGCAAACTCTTCAGTGAATACCTTTTTATCTGTTAACTCTTTTATTCTTTTAAGAGTATTTGCACGCATTAGTTTATTTTCTAATGAAAGGGCTCTAACTCCTTGAACAACAATAAAGATACCACCTCTTTTTATATCAAGTTCATGTTCGTGCTCTTTATTTTTTGAATCAAAAACAAAGCCATCAAAGAAACCTAAAGGAACATCAAAGTCCATAACAATTTTGGCAAAATGCATATAGAAACTTTTTGAGTCAGAACAAACTTTAAACATATATTGTTTTAAATCATCTAAAAGTTTTCTATCTCCTGAAGCACAAATAGCATCATAAAAAATTGCTAAATTCATATAGCTGTCTTGCTCTGGTTTATTAATCCAGTCATAGATTAAGTCTTTAAACTCTTGTTTTGTTCTACACCAATAAGGGTTTGAAAGCATGATATTCCCTTCACATCTAGGGAAACCAAAGTCAACTAAAGTTTCAGTATATAAAGAAGTGAATTTTTGTAATTCTTCTTTTGAAATTGTACACTCATCAGATACAATAAGAGCATTATCTTGGTCTGTTTTTAAAACCTGTTCCCCTCTACCTTCACTTCCCATTACTATTAATGAAGATTTTCCAATTAATTCTTCTGGTGCTAACATAATGAAAAGTTTATTCATTACTTTTCTATTTAATTGATTGATTAATTTAGAAATGAATGAAACTTTTACACCTTTTGCATATAAAGATTTAATGATTTTTAGTAACGACTGACTAGCAACTTTTAATTCTTCAACTGTATTTGCCCTTGTAATTTCATTTGATACAGAGAAAGTGTGAGTTGCAAAGAAAGAAGATAAAGAGATTTGGTCTAAAATACCAACAATTTTATCATCATTATTTTTTACAACTAATCTTTTTAATCCATGTTTTGTCATTAGAAGTTGAGCATTAAATAAAAAGTCATTTTCATTTACATATCTTAAACCAGAGTTAGAGATTTTTCCAACACTTTCATCAAAACTCATTCTATTTAAAATCACTTTTTCCCTAAAATCTGAGTCAGTAACAATGTGTATCTCTTTATTTTCATCTTCAAGTAATAAAGTAGGCACTTTTACTTCTTTTAGTTTTGTAACCGCATCAAAAATAGAAGTTTCAAAAGGTAAAATAAGTGCTTCATGTACTCTTGCATCTTTCACTTTTGCAATCATTAAATTTGCAAGCTCTTTATTTTTTTCGTGGTGAACATTTCCATTTAGTTTTTGTGAAATAGATTGAAAGAAAAAACTCTCTAAAGTAGAGTTCTCATGCAAGACTTTAATAAATATTTCCCTTGGTAGGGTATAACAAATAGTCTCTTCTTTTGTGACAAACTTATGTTTAGAAAAGTTTTCTATAAGTGAAACAGAATCAAAAAACTCTTGATTTGAATAAAAAGATAAAACCTCTTTCTCTTCATTTTTTTCTTGTACAATACCTTTTATAATAAAGTATAAAAACTCTGGCTCTTGTGAAACATTTTGAATGATTTTGTCTTTTTTTAAGTAGACAATATCAAGGTTGTCTGCGAAGTACTCTAATTGAGATTTTGTAAGTTTATCAAAGGGGTGAATTGCTTTTAAAAAGGTTACTTGTTCTTGTATGCTCATATTTAAGTCTCTATTATTAATTTATTAATTCATTATATTGAAATTAATAATAAAAACCTTTAAAACCAAAGAGAAAATCTCTTTGATTTTAAGTATTAGTGGTCAACTGCTCCTGCTGCACCAATACCTGTATTTGCTCTAATGTTTTGAGCTCTAAATAATTCTTTTTCTGCTTTTCCTCTTTCTGAGTTATCTACTTTAGAGAAGAACCAGATTGAAATAAATGCAACTGTTACTGAGAATAATGCTGGGTGTTTATAAGGGAATAAAGCTTCTTCATTTCCTAAAATTTGTACCCATACAATTGGTCCCACAATTACTAAAGTAACCGCTGAAATAAGACCACATAAACCACCTAAGAATGCACCTCTAGTAGTTAATCCTCTCCAGTAAATTGATAAGAAAAGAATTGGGAAGTTTGCAGATGCTGCAATACCAAATGCTAATCCAACCATATATGCAATATTTTGTTGTTCAAATGCAATACCTAAGATTACACCAACAATACCAACAACAACAACTGTAACTTTTGAAATTTTAACAACTTGCTCATCTGTAGCATTTGGATTAATTACATTTGAGTAAAGGTCGTGTGAAATAGCCGATGCTCCTGATAATGTAAGTCCAGATACAACTGCTAAAATTGTAGCAAATGCAACTGCTGAAATAAATCCTAAGAATGCATTTCCACCTAACATATGTGATAAGTGAATAGATGCCATATTGTTTCCACCAAATAGTTTACCATCTGCAAAATATTGTGCTCCTGCATCTGTATTTAAGAATGCAATTGCTCCAAATCCAACGATAGTAATAATAACCCAGAAGTAACCAACAAAACCAGTTGCATAAACAACAGATTTTCTAGCTTCTTTTGCATTACCAACAGTAAAGAATCTCATAAGTACGTGAGGAAGACCTGCTGTACCAAGCATTAAAGCCATACCTAAAGAAATAGCTGAAATTGGGTCAGAAATAAATCCACCTGGTGCAAGAATTGATTCACCATCTTTGTGGTTTTCAGTAGCTGCTACAGCTAAACTTTCAAAGTTGAAGTCAAACTGCCATAAAACCATGATTGCCATGAAAGAAACCCCAGAAAGAAGTAAACAAGCTTTGATAATTTGTACCCAAGTAGTTGCTAACATACCACCAAAAGTAACATAAATAATCATCATAACCCCAACTAAGATTACTGCAAATTCATACTCCATACCAAAAAGTACTTGAATAAGTTTTCCTGCACCAACCATTTGTGCAATAAGATATAAAACTACAACTGAAAGTGTCCCGAATGCAGCTAGTGTTCTAATCTCTTTTTGACTTAATCTATAAGCAGCGATATCAGCAAAAGTAAATTTACCTAGGTTTCTTAATTTTTCAGCCATAAAGAAAAGAATAATTGGCCAACCAACTAAGAATGATACTGCATAGATAACACCATCATAACCTTTTAAGTAAATAAGTCCAGATACACCAAGGAATGCAGCAGCAGACATATAGTCACCTGCAATTGCTAAACCGTTTTGGAAACCAGTGATTCCCCCACCTGCAGTATAGAAGTCACTTGCAGATTTAGTTCTTCTTGCAGCCCAAACTGTTAAACCTAAAGTACCAGCAATAAAAACAAAGAACATAATAATCGCTGGGATATTAAGATCTCTTTTTGTTGCTTCAAAACTTGCATCACCTGCAGCAAAAGCAGTTAATGCAAAAACAGAAATTAGTGCTAATATTTTAAACATTACATTAAATCCTTTACATCATCTTTAATATCGTTAGTTAAGTCTTCAAACTCACCATTTGCTCTTTTCACATAAACAAGTGTAGTTAAGAAACTTATTACTAAGATAGCTAATGCAATAGGAAATGCAATTGTAGTCATTCCTTCACCAATTTTAGTAGCTAATACCTCTTTGTTAAATGCAATTGTTAAAATATATGCATAAAACATTACAAGTACAAAGATACCAAGTTTGATACCTAAACCAGTTCTTTTAGAAACTAGTTCTTGATATTTAGGATTGTTTTCAATCCTTTCAACTAATTCGTCCTTCATCTTTTCCCCTTCTATCAATCTACCCTTATTTACTAACAAATAAGATAAACTAATATTTATAATTTGTTTAGTAATAAGCTACGCTAATGGGTAGCATCAACATAGCATAACAAACAAATTAAATTATACATGGAAAAAAATTAATTTAAACAAAAATTGTACATTAAAAGTAAAAAAAATTAGAAGTTTGTAGAAAGGTAGCAAAGAAATAGCAGTGCAAAATGCCTAAGTATTGGGCTTTATGATAGTTTTTTGTTCAAAGAGAGTATTTAAACTCTCTTTGATGTACTAAAACTGTACAAAGTGTACTTTTAGTGATCAACTGCTCCTGCAGCTCCGAAACCAGTTTGAGCTCTAATATTTTGAGCCTCAAATGCTTTCTCTTCATCTTTTGCTCTTTGAGATTTATCAGTAACTGAGAAGAACCAAATTGCAATGAATGCTGCTGATACAGAGAATAGTGCAGGGTGTTTATATGGGAATAAAGCTTCTTTATTTCCTAAAATATCTACCCAAACAATTGGCCCAATAACAACTAGAATTACTGCTGTAGCTAAACCAACAATACCACCTAAGAAAGCACCTCTTGTAGTTAACTTTCTCCAGTAAATTGATAAGAATAGAATTGGGAAGTTAGCAGATGCAGCAATAGCAAATGCAAGACCAACCATAAATGCAATATTTTGTTGTTCAAACGCAATACCTAATACAACTCCAATAATACCAATTACAATAACAGCAATTTTAGAAACTCTAATTTCTTGCTCTTCTGTAGCATTTGTATTAATTACAGATGCATAAAGGTCATGTGAAATTGCAGATGCACCTGCTAGAGTAAGTCCAGCAACAACTGCTAAGATTGTAGCAAATGCAACAGCTGAAATAAATCCTAAGAAAATATTACCACCAACAATGTGTGATAAGTGAATTGCAGCCATGTTGTTTCCACCAAATAATTTTCCATCAACAAAGTATGCAGCACCAGCATCAGAGTTTAAGAAAACAATTGCTCCAAGACCAATTATTGCGATAACTAAGTAGAAGTAACCAATAAATCCAGTTGCATAAACAACAGACTTTCTAGCTTCTTTAGCATTTCCAACAGTAAAGAATCTCATAAGTACGTGTGGAAGACCAGCAGTACCAAGCATTAAAGCAAGACCTAAAGAAATAGCTGAAATTGGGTCAGAAATAAATCCCCCTGGCTCCATAATTGCTTGACCTTTTTCGTGTGATTCAACAGCTTTTGTAGCTAATGCTTCAAAAGAGAATCCAAAATGGCTTAATACCATGAATCCCATGAATGATACACCTGAAAGAAGTAAAACTGCTTTAATAATTTGTACCCAAGTAGTTGCAAGCATACCACCAAATGTAACGTAAATAATCATCATTACACCAACTAATAGTACTGCATACTCATACTCTAATCCAAATAATACTTGAATAAGTTTACCTGAACCAACCATTTGTGCAATAAGATATAAAGTAACAACTGCTAATGAACCAAATGCAGCTAATGTTCTAATCTCTTTTTGACCTAATCTAAATGCAGCAATATCTGTAAAAGTAAATTTACCTAAGTTTCTTAATCTTTCAGCTAATAAGAATAAAATTACTGGCCATCCAACTAGGAATCCAACTGCATAAATTAAACCGTCATAACCACTTAAGTAAACAAGTCCTGAAATACCAAGGAATGATGCTGCTGACATATAATCCCCAGCAATTGCCATACCATTTTGGAAACCAGAAATACCACCACCAGCAGTATAGAAGTCACTTGCAGACTTAGTTTTCTTAGCTGCCCAATAAGTAATACCTAAAGTACCACCAACAAAAATGAAGAACATAATGATTGCTGGAATATTAAGTTCTCTCTGTGATGCTTCAAAGTTCGCATCACCTGCTGCAAATACTGCAACAGCAAAGATTGATAAAAGTGCTAATATTCTAAACATTATAACTCATCCTTTACATCTTGTCTTACTTGATCAATTAAGTCTTCAAACTCACCATTTGCTTTTTTTACATAAATTAATGTTGTAAAAAAACTAACTATAATAATAGCTGCCGCTACAGGGAATGCTATTGTCATTACACCTTCTCCAGTTTTAATTCCTAAAACAGATGGTTCAAATGCAATAGTTAAGATGAATGCATAAAAAATTGCAAGTACAAAGATTGCAAGTTTTAATGCTAAACTAGACCTTTTTTTAACTAAGTCTTGGTAACTTGGATTAGCTTTAATTTTAGCTACTAATTCGTCATTCATAGTCGTCCTTTCTAAGATAATATTTCTATGTATTATATTTTGATAATTTATAATCAAAATAATAATTCATAAAAAACATTTGAATATTATACATGAGAATGAATAGAGAATGAAATTTTAGTTGACTATTAAGTCAAGTTTAAGTGAAGAAAGCCCCTAAGTAACGATTTGTTACATGTAAAAATAGCATTAACGTAGCATGCTATTTTGATGCTATGTTGGTGCTATTTTAATGCTACGATAAAGCTATTTTACCCAGTATAAAAAGTAGAATTTGCTGGAGATAAATCTCTTAATTTTAAGAAAATCATTGATGTCATAATTGCATCATTTAGTGCATCATGTTTTCCAAGTTCTGGAATATCTAATTCCTTTAAAATTGTGTCAAATTTTAAGTCCACAAATTCGTAATCTGAACTCCTTTTTTTTGTTTTAAAATACATTGATGATACTTCAACTTGTCTATTTGGAAGAGATACTCCAATTAGTTCTTTTGTATATTTTGATATCATCGCAATATCAAATTTAATGTAATATCCTACAATAGGTCTATTTCCTATAAATTCTAGAAGTTCAAGGATTGCATCTTTTGGGTCTTGGCCATTTTCTAAATCAATAGGTCTAATTTGATGTATTTTAATTGACTCTTCTGTAATTTTCATTGATGGTTTAACAAAAATATTTAGTGTCTTTCTCATTAAAACTTTATTCTTTTTTATATGAACTGCCCCAATAGAAAGGATTTCATCTTTTCTTGGATTTAGTCCTGTTGTTTCACAATCTAAACAAACATATTCATCTTTTGGTGGATCATCAAATAGATATTCATACTTCTTATTTAGAAGTTTTTTCTTTCGCCATGAATTAATAAAGTTCTTAAACATTATGAAATCTTATCAATTTTGAATGTGTAAGTTATAAACTTTTTAAAGTTATTAACAATCTTGAAAGAATCTTTTAGTAAATCTCTTTCGATTTTACCTAGACTGTGTGTATCAACTTCATTGTCAATCTCTTTTCCATCTTGAAGTTTTTGTAAATGAGCTTTTAGTCTTAAAGTATTTAAAACTTCAAAAGCTTCTAATAATTCACTAGCAGTTTCATCTTCTAAAACTTTCATTTCTCGCAAGATTTGAATTCTTTTAACAGTAGTTGTTTCTCTAATTCTTTCTCTAAGACTTAAACTTCTAATTCCTTGAACAATAGGGAATACACCTGTTTTTTTAACATCAATATTATAGGTTTTAGTCATGAAGTTTGCTACTGTACTTGGGGTATCAAAAGTTAAAGTTGCTTTTGCAAAATATGCCATAAATACATCTTTATCATGTAGTTTATTAAATAAATCATCTTTTAGATTAATTAATAACTCTTTATCTCCTGCAACTGCAAATGAGTCAAAGAAGATTGCTAAATCCATATAGTTTTGCATATCTGGGGCTTGAATCCATCTTGCAGTCTCTTTTTTATACTCTTCAACTGTTTTACACCAAAATGGATTTGATACCATAATATTACCTTCACAAGGAGGGTATCCAAAGTCAATAAGTGTATCAGTTATCTCTTGCATATATGGTCTATATTGTTCTACATCAACTC
Source organism: Arcobacter sp. CECT 8989 (assembly GCF_004116715.1). Classification (NCBI taxonomy): domain Bacteria; kingdom Pseudomonadati; phylum Campylobacterota; class Epsilonproteobacteria; order Campylobacterales; family Arcobacteraceae; genus Arcobacter; species Arcobacter sp. CECT 8989. Next base: position 67,106 of record NZ_PDKE01000012.1, read on the forward strand.
CATTTTTAACTACTAATGCATTGTCTTGGTCAGTTTTTATAATTTGTTCATTTCTTCCTTCACTTCCCATAACTATAAGACAAGCATCTTTTTGAAGTTCCTCTGGAACAATAAATTTATAAATCTTTTTATAAACTTTTGTATTTAATTGTCCAATTAAACTTGAAATATGATTTACTTTTACACCTTTTGCATTAAGTGTTTTTACTGTATCAACTAACTCTTCACTTGCTTGTTTTAAATCTTTTAATGTTTTAGCATTTTTGATTTTTGAATCAACAACATAAGTATGATTTGCAAAATGAGATAATACGTCAATTTGTTCTAAAATACCTAGAATCTCACCTTTTGAGTTTACAACTCCTACTCTTTTTATATTTTTTTTGATTAATAAAGTAAGTGCTTCAAAAAGGTAATCATCAAGATTTACACTTAAAATTGGGAAGATAGCAATCTCTTCAACAGGAATATTTAAATCTCTACCTTCTAATAAAACTTTTATTTTAAGTAAGGAGTCTGTAATAATTCCATGCTCATTGTTCTCACCTCTTACTATAATTGTTGAAGTATTTCTTTGCATTGATTCATCAATTGCATCAATAAGCTTTGTTCCTTTTTCAACAATACAAGGTGGATGTAAAATAGTATCTTCAACTTTTGCAATCATAAATGAAGATAGTTCTGAGGTATACTCTTTATCTTTTAGTGTTTGAAATTTATTAACTAAATTGTTTAAAAAGAAGTTTTTAAAGCCATCATTTTTTTCAATTAGTTCAAGGAATATATCTTTTTCAATTTCATAACAAATCAGGTCTTCATAGACTTTAAAAGAGTTTTTAGTTTTTCCATAGATTAAAGAGTTCGCATCAAATGAGTCTTGATAGTGAAAGTCCATAAGAACTTGGTCTTCATTATACTCATGAACAATACCTTTAATGATTACAAAAAAATGATTAGGTATTTTTTCAGGTGTTATAAGAACTTCACCTTTTGCATAGTATGCAATATCCATATGTCTAATACAATGGTCCATTTGTTCTTCTGTTAACAATTCAAAAGGGTGAATGTTTGAAAGAAAAGCTTTTTGATCTCTAAGACTCATATGAGAATCCTTTATAATATTTTTTTAGATTATTATATTGTATGACACAATCTCTTATAGTAATGTAAAAAAATATTTTATTTTTAAAGTAAAAAAAAAGCCAACCCGAAGGTTGACTTTTGAAGGCTTAGTGATCGTGTGCCTCACCAGCGTTATTTGGAAGTCTAATAGATTCTACTAGATCTTGAATATGCTGTGGTGGCTCAGGAGTCATTCTAGATACTACAAGAGCTACAATTAAGTGTAACACTGTACCAATTGTACCAATACCTGTTGGGTGAATTCCTAAGAAGTAATCTTCTGGATTTCCACCTAAGAATACAAAGTAAATAATGTATCCGAATGTAAAGATTAGACCAGTTAAAATACCAGCAATCGCACCTTCTTTGTTCATTCTCTTATCAAATACCCCAAGGATAATTGTTGGGAAGAATGCTGCTGCAGCTAGACCGAATGCAAATGCAACAACCTGTGCAACGAAACCTGGAGGGTTAATTCCTAAGTATCCTGCAATACAAATTGCAACTACTGCTGAAACTCTTGCCCACATTAATTCTGATTTCTCAGTTAATTTAGATTTTCCAGTTTCTGGATCTCTAAAGATTACTTGACCCATTAAGTCATGTGAAATTGCTGAAGCAATTACAAGTAATAGACCTGCTGCTGTAGATAATGCTGCTGCAAGACCACCAGCTGCGATGAATGCAATTACCCAGTTAGGTAAGTTAGCAATCTCAGGGTTGGCAAGTACCATGATATCTCTATCTACATAAAGCTCATTTTCAATTTTTCCAGTGTTAGCTGCTGGTTTACCGTTAGTAGTAACTCTTTCACCATGCTCACCAACTTTTTCACCATCAAATGAAGGTTTACCTTTTGGTCCATCAAATGCTGCACCTGGTGCATATTGGATTTTTCCATCACCATTTCTATCAGTCCAAGCAATTAATCCACCATTTTCCCAAGTTTTAAACCAGTTACCATTATTTGGAGTTCCATCAGCATGCTTTAATTCTCCGTTAACAAATGCTGAATACTCAACATTTTGAACGTTTTTGATTAAGTTTAATCTTGAGAACGCAGATACAGCTGAAATAGTTGTATACATAATAGCAATGAATACTAATGCCCAACCAGCAGAAATTCTAGCATCTTGTACAGTTGGAACTGTAAAGAATCTAACAATAACGTGTGGAAGACCAGCAGTACCAAGCATTAATGCAGTTGTTAACATGAACATGTTCCATAAGTTACCTGGCTCAGTATATGCTTTGAATCCTAAATCAGTAACAGCAGAATCAAGTGCATGTAACAGATAGGTCCCTTCAGGAATAGCTTTTACACCATCATGGAATTCAAATACAGTTGTTCCAAATACACCTAATTGTGGTAAGAATGTATCAGTTACTTGTAATGATAAGAAAATTGCAGGAATCATATATGCAAAAATCATAACAACATATTGTGCAACTTGTGTATAAGTAATACCTTTCATCCCACCAAGTACTGAGTAGAAGAATACAATTGCCATACCAATAACAACACCTGTATTTACATCAACTTGTAAGAATCTAGAGAATACAATACCAACCCCTCTCATTTGTCCAGCAACATATGTGAACGAAACGAAGATAACAGCAACAACTGCAACAGTTCTTGCTACATTTGAGTAGTATCTATCACCTACGAAATCAGGTACTGTAAATTTACCAAATTTTCTTAAGTAAGGAGCTAATAACATAGCAAGTAGAACGTATCCACCTGTCCAACCCATTAAGTAAGCACCACCATCAGAACCTTTAAATGCAATGATACCTGCTAATGAAATGAATGAAGCAGCTGACATCCAGTCTGCAGCAGTTGCCATACCATTTGCTACTGGGTGAACACCTCCACCAGCTACATAGAAATCTTTAGTAGATCCTGCTTTTGCCCAAAGTGCAATACCAATATAAATTGCAAATGAAATACCTACAAATAGGTAAATTAATGATTGTAATTCCATCTTATAAATCTCCTATTCGTGTACGCCATATTTTTCGTCAATTGCACCCATTTTTGCTACATATACAAAAATTAGGACTACGAAAACATAGATAGACCCTTGTTGGGCAAACCAGAAACCTAATTTAACACCACTGATTTCAATAGTATTAAGTTCATTTATGAATAAAATTCCACAACCGAAAGAAACAACAAACCAAACAACTAATAGTTTAAGGATTGTAGAAATATTTTCTTTCCAATAAGCTTGAGCTTTTTCTGGACTCATAAGTACTCCTTTTTAAGTTTTACTAAAAAGTAAATCCTTTTCAGTAATTCAACATTGTAAGTATAATAACAGTTTGTAGCAAAAGGGTAGCAATTAAAAAAAAATCATAAAAAAATTTATATTTCGTAGGATTAACGTAGCATTTAGGCTCTTAAAGAGCCTAATTAAGGGATTTATTAAACAGAATAATATCTGTCAATTTTGTAGCCTAAACCTCGGATATTTTTGATAAAATCCTCTTTTAGTGCTTTTTTAAGTCTTGAAATTTCTGCTCTTATTGTAGGATTATCAATATTTTCCCCACCCCAGATGTCAACTCTAAATCTCTCAAAGTCTACAATCATATTGATGTTAAGTGCCAAAATATGGATAATATCTAGCTGTTTTTTAGTAAGTGTTTGTGGTTCACCATTAAAATAAAGAGTTTTTTCATTCTTTGAATAAGAGTAGTTTTCTGAAAATCTTATATGAGTAGTATTGTTTTGGTCTTTTTTAAGAATTTGGTTTATTTTTATACCTAACTCTTCTAAATGAAAAGGTTTTTTAATGTACTCTCTACAACCTAAATCATATGCTCTTGTAATATCTTCAATATCTAATAAAGCTGATATGTATATTGTAGGAATGTAGATTTTTTTATCATTGAGTTCTTGTAGAATTTCAAAGCCATCTTTTTTGGGTACATTTATATCTAGTATAAGTAAATCATAACTAGTATCAACATTTTCGATAACATCTTCACCATTTGTGAAACTCTCAACCATGTGTCCGATATCTTTTAAATATTCAGATATCGCATTGTTTAACATTATTTCATCTTCAAGAAGTAGTATTTTCATTTATTCTAAACCTATACGTAAATTTTGTATCTTTATCGTTTGAATCAAGATTAATTATAACTAAATTTTTATCACATATTTCTTTTACAATTCTTAGCCCTAAACCAAAGCCACCACGAGAATTGTTCTCTCTATAAAAGTCGCTAAATATCTTTTCTTTATTTTCAATCATCTCAGAGTTTGTTTTTACAGAGAACTCAACAATTTCATCATTAAAGTAAGATAGTCTTATATAAATAGGTGATTTCGGTTTTGAGTATTTTATAGAGTTTGAAATATTATTATCAACTATTCTTTGTAATTCAGTATGATTAAATTTAATATATATATCTTCTTCAATATTATTAATAAAGTATAAATCATTTGCTTTTGCGATTGAATCAAAGAAATTAAGTCTTTCGATTAAATATTCTGAGAAGTTAATATACTCTTTTGGATATTCAACTCTATCTTTTTTAATTAAATATGATAAATCATCATAAATGTATTGTATTATCTTTGCTCCACTTTCAATATTAGCAATATATTTATTAGTTGGAGTGTGTCTTTTTAATAAATCAATATTTGTTCTAATAATAGATAAAGGGGTATTTACTTCATGAACTGAATTCTTTAAAAATTTTTTTTGTGACTCTAAAAGGTTACTTAATGCCTTTGTTTGTTCATCAACTTTTTCTTCTAGGTGTTTATTTAAACCCTCAAGCATTTGGTTTTTATCTTTTATATTATGCATTGCATCATATGCATAGTTTGCAATAACTTTAAACTCTCCAAAGATAAGTCTGTTTTGACTTATTCTAGTATCTGACTTCTGTGTCTCTTTAAAGTATCTTCCTATCTCTTTTACGTCATTTACAATTAAAATTGTGGCATTCTTATATATAAAGATTGAATAAAGAACTAACATAATAGTTAATGATAATATTTGAAGAATATAGTTTGAGATTTTTTCATCGTGCTCTTTTTTCTTCTCTTTGATAAGTGCATCAATTTCATCTAAGTAGATACCTTTTCCAATAGTCCAGTTCCAAGGTTTATATGATAAGGCATAAGATATTTTTAGAGCTTCATCTTTTAATTCGGGTTTATACCAAATATATTTTACAAAACCACCATTTTTCTTTTGAGAGATATCAACAAGTTCTTTAATTACTCTTTTTCCTGTTGGGTCTGTAAATTCATAAAGGTTTTTACCTATGTTGTTTCTTGAAATAGGGTAGTATACTGATGTTCCTTCAAAGTCATATATAAATACATAGTCATTTATATTTTCAACTTCTCTCATCATCTCTATTGCATGAAGAACATCATTTTTGATTTCTTGTTCTGTTTTAGTATCTTTGTATTTATTGTGATAGTAATCTATAAACTTAGTTGTTTTTCTTATATCAGCTTCTATTAAATCTTTTTGTTTTGAAAAATAGTCATTTTTCATTATTTGAATTTTTTCATTAAAATCATCAAAAGCATTGTCAATAATAATAAAAGTAAATGACGATGTTAAAAAGATAATAAAAATGATACTGTAAAGAATTAGGTGGTATAAAGATTTTGCACGGATCATTATTTAAGTATTCCTTGATTTTAATAACAAAAAAGGATATCTAAAAAATAATAAATAGTTTATAAAAAAATGTAGGAAATGTGTAAATAAGAAGTGGCGCGGTTGAAGGGACTCGAACCCTCGACCTCCTGCGTGACAGGCAGGCATTCTAACCAACTAAACTACAACCGCACAACTTAAAAATGGTGGTCGATAGTGGACTCGAACCACTGACATCTACCTTGTAAGGGTAGCGCTCTACCAACTGAGCTAATCGACCAAATGTATGGTGACCCCTAGGAGACTCGAACTCCTGTGACATGGATGAAAACCATGGATCCTAACCGCTAGATGAAGGGGCCATACAAAATAAGATTTAAAATAACTGGTGACCCGTGAAGGATTCGAACCTTCGGCCACCTCCTTAAAAGGGAGATGCTCTACCAGCTGAGCTAACGGGTCAAATAAAATAAAAAATGGCGCGGTTGAAGGGACTCGAACCCTCGACCTCCTGCGTGACAGGCAGGCATTCTAACCAACTAAACTACAACCGCAACATTTGATAATGGTGGTCGATAGTGGACTCGAACCACTGACATCTACCTTGTAAGGGTAGCGCTCTACCAACTGAGCTAATCGACCAAATGTATGGTGACCCCTAGGAGACTCGAACTCCTGTGACATGGATGAAAACCATGGATCCTAACCGCTAGATGAAGGGGCCATACAAAATAAAATTTAAAATAACTGGTGACCCGTGAAGGATTCGAACCTTCGGCCACCTCCTTAAAAGGGAGATGCTCTACCAGCTGAGCTAACGGGTCTTTAGCCAATTTTGAAGTTGTTCTTCTTAAATTGGACTGGAATTATAATAGGTTTTTTTTTATTTGTCAAGGGTTTTTCGAAAAAATTTTGAAATTTTTTCAAAACTTTTTTCTGCAGCCTTATTTTGAACCTCATTTCTTACCCCAGAAAAGTGAAATATTTCAATATCTTTACCTTCTTGAAGTCCCATTATACCGATAACAACTGTTCCAACTGGTTTGCTTTTTGTTCCACCATCTGGTCCAGCAACTCCACTTACAGCAATTGCATAGTCTGCATCAAATTTTTTTATTGCACCTTCTAACATCTCTTCAACAACTTGAATACTAACAGCACCAAATTTTTCTAGAGTCTCTTTTTTTACATTTAATTCTTGTGATTTTATTTCATTAGAGTATGAAACAATTGCACCATTGAATATATTTGAAGATCCTGTGATTTCTGTGATTTTAGAAGCAATAAGACCACCTGTGCAACTTTCAGCTGTTGTAATAGTCTTTTTGTGAAGTTTAAGCAGGTTTTGCAGTTCCTGCATATCTTGTTGAGTAAACATTGTATTTATATACTATTATATATGTATATATTAAAGATAACTAATAGGAAAAATCCTATTAGTCTTCTTTTTCTGTTAATTCGTCTAAGAACTTATCTTGATCGAATGTTAAATTAAGATATTCTGCAACAATTTTAATATCTCTCTCTGCATTACCTAAACAAGATGTAGCACCTGGAGATGGAGTCATATTAAATAAGATTCCATCACCTGGATTAATAGAAGCTTCACCTAACATAAGTTTTTGCTCTTTTTTATCAAGTACTTGTGGTCTAACTCCACCAAAGCCTTTTGCATACTCAATATCATCTGTACTTAATGAAGGAACAATTTTTCTTGCATCTTTAACAAAAAGACCTTTATTGATTCCTGGAACTTCAAATAAGAAGTTTCTAAATACATAATTTCTGATTTCTGAATCTTTTAATAAGTCCCAGAAGATTTTGATAGTATCTCCACCAATGTTCATAGTTTTTAAACATTCAAAGAAAGATTTACCACCTTTATATCTTTCAAGTACTGCAAGTGCTAATGCAGTTGGTCCAAATCTAGTTTTTCCATCACAAAGAATATCTGGGTCTCCATGAAGGGCTGCAAATGGAAGTTTTGGATTTTGTACCATATAAACTTTACCATTTAGGTATGTATCATTAGTAATATAGAAAGATCCAGCCATAGAAAGTGATCCCATGTGTTTTCCATATCCCATTTTATGTGCAAGGTGTAATGAGTGAGCACCTGCATTTACAACTACGAAGTCAGCAGTATAAACTGAACCACTTGTTGTAGTAATTTTATATTTGTCACCTACTTTTTCAATTTCATCTACTCTAGCGTTGAAATAAACGTCAGTTTCAACACCTTCTTGTTCTTGTCCAGCTTTAACTAATTCTTTAGTCATCTCTCCAAAATCAACTGTAGTATACTCACTTTGAGTACCCATTGCTAAAATTGGTTCTGGTCTATCTTTTGTTCTTTCTTTATCTGCATATACTAATAAAGGTTCTTTTTCTCTTAGGTCTTCTTTATCCCATAACTCTAAATAAGGGAATAACTCTTTAAACTCTTCATATCTATTTTTAATAAATTCAACTTCTTTTTCACCTACACCTAAAGCCATCTTTTGATGAGCAAACATGATTTTATCTTGAAGCCCATATTGTAAACAGAACTTTTCAATCATTTTTGCAGTTCTTTTTGTAATCTTAGCTTTATCTAAAGTATAGTTAGTTTCAATATCACCTACGTGAATAGTTTGAGAGTTACTTGTTCCTTTAGAGTTTAATGTTGCTAAGTCTTCATATTTCTCTAAAATACATACACTTTTAGCATCTGTATATCTAGCGATTTCGTAGAAAAGTGCAGCACCAGAGATTCCACCACCTACAATTGCAACTTGATAATGTTTTGTACTCATATTAATTTATTCCTATCATAGTTTATTTTTGCAAAAAATTTTAACACATTTAACTTCATATTGTATTATAATTTTTAGCAAAGGGACTTTTCTTAAAGAAAATATGCGTAATAGTAACATTTTATTGATTTTTCTTCAATTTTTTCTATACTCAAAATGTGTACAAGTGAAATAAAATATATCTTTTTTGCTTAATAAATTTTTGATATGTACACTTTTTGTACAAAAAAATAACTTTATTATATTTATAAGTCTATGTTATAAGAAAAGTAAGACTTAGTGATTTTTCTAAAGTTTTTAACTTATTCAAAATTAAATATCCTTTAGATATAATCGGCGATTTATATAAAGATAATAGAAATTGAGTTAATAAGGTATTAAAATGGATTATAAAGAGAGTTTACTTTTACCAAAAACAAAGTTTCCTATGAGAGGGAACTTACCGCAAAATGAACCAAAAAAATATAAACTTTGGGATGAAGCTAAAGTTTATGACAGAATGAAGCAGAACAGAAAAGGTGCTCCTTCGTTTACTCTACATGATGGACCTCCATATGCAAATGGTCACATTCATATTGGACATGCATTAAACAAAGTTCTAAAAGATATTATCGTTAAGTATCACTACTTTGATGGAAAATCAGTTAGATATGTTCCAGGTTGGGATTGTCATGGTCTACCAATTGAGCAAAAAGTTGAAGAAAAAATTGGAAGTACTAAGAAAAAAGAGCTTCCTAAATCTAAAATTAGAGAACTTTGTAGAGCACATGCTAGTAGATTTATTGATATTCAAAGAGATGAATTTAAAAAGCTTGGTGTATTAGGTGATTGGGATAACCCATATTTAACTATGGACTTTAAATTTGAAGCAAATATCTATAGAGAGCTTTGCGCAATTGCACAACAAGGTTTATTAGTTCAAAGATCTAAGCCAGTTTATTGGTCATGGGCAGCTCAAACTGCACTAGCAGAAGCTGAAGTTGAGTATGAAGATAAAACTTCACCATCTATTTATGTTGCATTTAAACATGAAAAACTTGATGCTTCAGTTATTATTTGGACAACTACACCATGGACACTTCCTGCAAATACAGGTATTGCATTAAATGGTGAAGAAGAGTATGTTTTAACTAGTGATAAATTTATTGTTGCTAAAAAATTATATAACTCTTTAATTGAAGAAGAAGTTATCAAAGGTGATATTGTAGATTCTATAAATCCAAAAGATTTAGAAAACTCTCATGCTATTAATCCATTAAATGGAAGAGAATCTAAAATTATCCTTGGTGAACATGTTGAGATGGAAGCTGGTTCTGGTGCAGTTCATACAGCTCCTGGTCATGGTGAGGATGACTACAAAGTAGGTCTTAGATATGGACTTGATGTTATCATGCCAGTTGATGCTTATGGTAAATATGATGAAACAATTGTAAGAGAAAAATTATTCCATGATACAGATAAATATCTTGGACTTCATGTATTTAAAGCAAATGAACTAATTTTAGAAGAGTTAGGTGATGCTTTACTTAAACATGTAGATATTAGACACTCTTATCCACATTGTTGGAGAACACATAAGCCTATTATCTTTAGAGCAACTAAGCAATGGTTTATTTCTATTGATGATGAGTATGGTGAGCAAAACAAAACTCTTAGACAAAATGCACTTGATGTAGTTGAAAATCTAACATTCTACCCAGAGTGGGGAAGAAATAGATTAAAATCAATGCTTGATGGAAGACCTGATTGGTGTATTTCTAGACAAAGAGACTGGGGTGTGCCTATTGCATTCTTTAGAAATAAAAAGACTGATGAAATCATCTTCGATGAAAAAGTTCTTAACTTCACAGCTATGGTATTTGAACAAAAAGGTTGTGATGCTTGGTATGACTTACCAATTGAAGAGTTATTATATCCTGGAAGTGGATTAAACCCAGAAGATTTAGAAAAAACTATGGATATTTTAGATGTATGGTTTGATTCTGGCTCTACTCAAAATGCAGTACTTAGAAGTAGAAACTATGATGCGGGAACATTCCCTGCTGATATGTATTTAGAAGGAAGTGACCAACATAGAGGTTGGTTCCAATCTTCACTTTTAACTACATTAGCTTCACAAGAAATAGCTCCTTATAAATCAATTTTAACTCACGGGTTTACAGTTGATGAAAAAGGTGAGAAAATGTCTAAATCAAAAGGAAACGTAGTTGCTCCTGATAAAGTTATGAAGCAATATGGTTCTGAGATTTTAAGATTATGGGTTGCAATGAGTGATTATCAAAGTGATTTAAAAATCTCTGATAATATCTTAAAACAAAATGCAGAGCTTTATAGAAAAATCAGAAATACTGCAAGATTCCTTTTAGCAAATGTTGATGATTTAGATGTAATTGTTGATGTTGAAAAAATGGGTAGCTTAGATACTTGGATTTTAAATAAAGCTAAAAAAGTATTTGATGAGATTGAAGAGTCATTTGCAGTTTATGAGTTCTCAAAAGGTCTTAATAAACTAAATAACTTCTTAGTAGTAGATTTATCTGGTATCTATTTAGATGTATGTAAAGATAGACTATATTGTGATGACAAAAATGATATTCACAGAAGAAGTTCTCAAAGTGCTATGGCAATTATTGCTAAAAAATTAATCTCAACTCTTTCTTGTATCTTAACATATACAATGGATGAGTTATTAGAGTTTGCACCAGAAGTAATCAAAGGTGAGACTAAAGATATTTTTGACTTTGAAAAGTTAGTATTACCAACAGTTGAAAGTAAACTTAACGAAGAAGTTTTATTAAAAGCAAAAGAAAAGTTTTCTGAAGCAATTGATACACTTAAAAAAGATAAGATTATTAAATCAACACTAGAACTTCAAATAGTTACTTCTTCTGAAGATGTTTTATCTTTAGGACAAACAGAAGCAAGTGATTGGTTCTTAGTAAGTTCTGTTTCAAATGAGGCTTCTTCAACTGAAGAGTTAGCAAGTTTTGAGATAGATGATATTAAATTTACAGTTTCTAAAGCAGCGCAAGAAAAATGTCCAAGATGTTGGAAATTTACATCTGTAAATGAAGAAACACTTTGTTCAAGATGTGAAAGTGTGTTGAATTAATGTTTGAATCTGAAGTAACATTAAACTTTATATTTTCTACAATAGCAGTAATCTTAGCGATTTCTGCTATTGGAGTTGTTTATGTTAACAAAAAGAGTAAAAAAGGTAAATAGATTATGATGCCATTTTCAGATGAAGATTTAAGACCACCAGTTAGCAATATTATTGAAACAAAAGTTTCTCCAATGTTAGCACGTGATGGTGGGGCAATAGAATTATTAGATATTATTGATGGAAGAGTATTTGTACAACTACAAGGTGCTTGTGTAGGATGTAGTGCAAGCTCTAGTACTCTAAAGTTTATTGTAGAAAAAGAGTTAAAAGCTGCAATACATCCAGAGCTACAAATAGTAAATGTACCACAAGGTATGGAAAACAATCTACAGGAGCTTTAATGATAAATGAGAATAGATTATTTAATGAAGCTAATAGACATTTTTTAGATAAAAATTTTGAAAAAGCTTTATTTATATATTCACAACTATCATCAAATTTTCCAACAAATAAAGAGTATCCTATTTATGCTCTTTTTTGCGATATTGCTAGTGAAGATGAACAAAAAGCAATGTCTCTTTATGACTACTTCTCAGTAGCAAAAGATGAAAATATAGAAGAAGCAATAGCCTATGTAGAAGATGTAGTAAATGCATATGATGGTGATATGGATAAGATGATGGATATTCTACAAGAATTAAGTTCATCAACTATAGATTCACTTGATGCTATTAAATATGAAGACTTTAAAAGACTTATTGATTCAAGGGGTTCATTCAGAGTAGCTTTTGAAGATATTATGTTTTCTACTAAAGTTGCAATTGAATCAAAAGAAGACTTCTTTGACTTTGTAGATAAATTAATTGAAAACGATTTTAACAGTACAGCTTATTCATATTTAGATGGATTTAATGACTATTTTTCATATGATTCAAAAATAGAAGAGCTATATAAGAAACTAGAAGAGAAAAAACTTGCAACTAATCATAAATAATAAAATATATACTGACAACTCAAAAGAGGCAGTTTCTGGAACAGTTTTTGTTCAATCAAAGCAAAATGAAAAATTTGTAGATGATGCTATAGCAAATGGTTGTGAAAAAGTAATCAAAGCAACTGAGCTTAAAGAGCATTTTGATATGAGTTCTATAAAGGTAATTGGTATTACTGGAACAAATGGAAAAACAACAACTGCAGGAGCTATTTATTCTATTCTTTTAGATTTGGGATATAAAGTAGCTTTACAAGGTACAAGAGGGTTTTTTATAAATGATGAGAGAGTTGAAGAGTATACTTTAACTACTCCTGTACAACTTGGAAACTTTGCTCATATTCAAAAAGCAATAGAAAATGAGTGTGAGTTTTTTGTAATGGAAGTAAGTTCCCATGCAATTGAGCAAAAAAGAATTGAAGGTTTAGAGTTTGAACTTAAGATTCATACAAATATTACAAGAGACCATTTAGATTATCATAAAACAATAGAAGAGTATATCAATATTAAAAACTCTTTTTTTGATGATGATAGTAAAAAGCTAATAAACAAAGATGATAAGGTAGTTAAATTTAATCCTACAAATGCATTAACTTACTCTTTAGAAAATCCATCAACTTATAAAGTTAACGCATACTCTTTCAAAAATGGAACTAATGTAATGTTCTCTAAAATAGAAGAGATGTACTCTTATTCATCTTCTTTAATGGGAATATTTAATATCTACAATTTAACAGCAGCAATTGCAGCGGCTGATATGGTTACAGAAAAAAGCTTAGATGAGATTTGTGCTGTAGTTGAAAACTTTGCAGGGGTTAGTGGAAGAATGGAAACAATTAGTACAGACCCTTTTGTTATAGTTGATTTTGCCCATACTCCTGATGGAATGAAAGAGGTTTTTGAAAGCTTTAATCATAAAAATATCATTGCAGTATTTGGTGCAGGTGGAAATAGAGATAAAGATAAAAGAGCAATAATGGGACAAATGGCAGCAAACTTTGCTAAAACTATTATTGTAACTAGTGATAACCCAAGATTTGAAGACCCTGATTTAATCATAGAAGATATCTGCAAGGGAATACAAAATAAAAATAATCTTTATATTGAGGTTAATAGAAAAGAGGCTATCAAAAAAGGTGTTGAACTTGCACGGCAAGATAAAGACTCAGTACTTTTAATCTTAGGAAAAGGTGATGAACCTTATCAAATCATCTACGATCAAAAAATGCCTTTAAGTGATAAAGAAGAGGTATTAAAACATTTAAACTAGAAGTAGAAATTATCTACTTTTAGTTTGAAGTTCATTTATTAGTTTATTTGTATTTATTATACTAATAAAAATAGTTGCAAAAAGAAGAATAAATGCAACAACAATAGAAATAGTTACTGCTTTACTACTTGAAAGTTGTGCACTCATTTTTGAAGATTTATCCTTTTTTTTAACTTCTTTACTCTCTTCTTTTATAAAGCCACCTTTTGGAGGAACTCCTTCTTTTATAACAGTATGTCCTGGTCCACCATCAAGTAAAACTTGATATTTTACTTTTGGTATATTTATTGTAAGTTCATTTGAATCAGGTAATCTTTTTTGAAAAAGTATTTCACCTGAGTTTAGAGCTTGCAGTTTTACAAAAGCTCCAGCTGCACTCTCTCCTGTATTAAACATTCCTTCTATTGTAATTGTTCCATCTTGATTATCATAAATATTCAATAATAGTGAATGTGAATATAAAGTAACTGGAAGTAAAAATAGTAAAATTAATTTAAAAATTTTATTCATGATTTTGCCTTTATTTTCCAAAATTGTTTTGCTTCTGTTCTTTCTTTAGGAAGCTTGTTTGCTATATATATTAATAAAGCTCCAAATAAAAATAGCCCAATATTTACCCCTAAAATATTTCCCATTTCTTTAGTATATAAATCAATAGGAGTAAAATTAGAGTTTATACTATGAATAAAAGTAGAAAGTATAAATAAGCTACCACCTACAAATAAAAACTCTTTTGAAGCTTTATATGAGTTTATTCTATAAAATGACCAAAACAGAGTTAATAGCCAAACATTATAAAAGATTCCTTTTTGCCATAAAACTCTATCTTCTAAATCAAAAGGCATAGCCCATTGAAATACAAATAAAAAAGCAGTTGCTGGAATTATTCCTATCATACTAGCTAAACATAATTTTCCAAGCCAATGATAAAAAGTGATTTTTCCATCATATCTTTTAGCCTTTTTTTCTAAATAAAGCATAACTCCAAAACCAATTGCAATAGCACAAAGTGACATTATAATTGCAACAGCAAGTCTTGAAAAAATATCAATTCCAAATAGAAAATGTAAAAAGAAGATTCCTTCTGCCACAAAAACAGACCAAACTTTATCCATAACTTTTTTTTCTTTTATTAGTTCACCAGTTACTGCACTAAGTGTGATACTAGGTTTATTAAATATTCCACCATTTAAAAAAGGTTTATATGGGTTGTACCCAATAATCTCAACTTGTGCAGTTTTATCATGCCAGTTGATTAGTCTAACTTGTTTTAAATCTAATTGAGGATTAATCTCTTTGGCTTGTAGTAACAACTGCTTTATAGAAAGCATACTTTCTTTTTCTTCCACTTTTTTGATGGGTTTACTTTGAGGAAATAGAACAGTCCCGACAACTGCATCTATTGAGTTTGCTTCTCCTTTTGTTAAAACCTTTGACATAGGACCTGCACTAATTAATCCCACATTCATAATAGCACCACTAAGGGTTATAAGGAAAAAAGGAATGAAAGCCCATGTAAAAACTTTTATATGGATCTTTGAAAAAACTGCTTGTTGAGTTTTACCTTGGTTTTTAAATTTCATTATAGTAATAAGTATAAGACCAGTTATAATTAAAACCATAGTTCCAACTGCTACTAAACCAAATGAGATTCTTCCTATTATTTTTAAGGGTTGCCCATAATGAAGTTCATTTAAAAACTCAGCTAAGTGAGTTTGTTCTTTTGTTTCATTATTTAGTTTTTCTTTTGTTATAGGATTAAAAGCAAGAGGTTTTGCAAACCTATGTGTGATAACAACAGCAGGGTCTCCCATATTTCCAGGTAGATTGATTAACA
The DNA here is from genome assembly GCF_004116715.1 of Arcobacter sp. CECT 8989. Classification (NCBI taxonomy): domain Bacteria; kingdom Pseudomonadati; phylum Campylobacterota; class Epsilonproteobacteria; order Campylobacterales; family Arcobacteraceae; genus Arcobacter; species Arcobacter sp. CECT 8989. Next base: position 82,861 of record NZ_PDKE01000012.1, read on the forward strand.
AATTGTTTTTAGGATAGTTAGGAATTTTTAAAGCTTCATCAATCATATAGTTATAATCAATTTTTGTAATATCTACTTTTTCAATATGACGTGAAGGTTTTTCCCAAGTCTTAATATATGGTAGTAAAATTGCAAAAACTCCGAAAAAGATTGCAATATACATAAGTATAGAAAAAGTTACTCCTGCGGCTACGTGAATTCTAAATAGTCGCTGTTTAAATAGTTTTGATTTCGATTCTTCCATTTTGATACCTTAATATAAAATAATTAATGCTATAGAGAAAACAGATGTAGGTAGAATGAATCTATATAAAGCTTGAAGTTTTGAAATAGAAAGAGCAATCCACGTAGTTGCACATGCCCAAATAAAAGTATTAAACATAATAGATATAATAGCTGCTTCTCTTATTTTCATTGGTGCTAATAAGGCAAATAAAGTCATAGCTAAATAAGCAAGAATAAGACCTCCAAATATTGAACAAAGCACTCTAAAAAGTCCTATTTTTTTGCCATCATTTTCTGGGGTTTTTAAATAGTGATATATATTTTTTAACATTTTTTACCTTTTATTCTCAAAGAGTTTCCTCTTTGAGAAATCTAATTAAAATTTGTAGCTAATAGTTGCCATAATTGTTCTTGGAGTACCTGCATATACTCTATTAGCTAACATTGCACCTTCTACATACTCTTCGTCTGTTAGGTTTTGTACATTTAAACTTGCTTTCCAATTACCTTTTTTATATCCAACTGTCGCATTATAAATAATCTCAGAATCAAGTTTTAGGTCATTTGTATTAGTTGTATATCTACTTCCTAAAAATCTTGCTCCTCCACCTATATATGTATTTGGTAAGTTAAATGAACTTAAGTGATAAGTTGTAAAAATATTTGCAGTATGAGTTGGAATATTTTTTAATCTATTATTATCATTATCTAAATCTTTAGTTTTTGTATAACCATATGAAGCAACAATTGCTAAGTTAGACGTTATTTGACCTGTTAAATCAAACTCAATACCCTGAGATTGTTGTTTACCACTAGCTTTGTAGTATGTGTTTGGAGCAAGACCTTGAACTAGAGGAACATTCTCTTTTTCTATTTTAAAAATTGCAGCAGTAAGATTTAGTTTATCATCTAAGAATTTTTGTTTAATTCCTAACTCATAACCTTTCCCTTCTTCTGGGTCAAGAATATTGTCATTTTCATCTAAGTTAGTATTTGGTGTAAATGATTCTGAATAGTTTGTATAAATAGATGTACTAGGAGTAACTTTATAAACTAAACCTAATGAAGGAGTTAAAGCATCACTTTTTTGTCCATCTTTTGGTTTTGACTCACTATATCTTAGTCCTGCATTGAAGATTAGATTTTCAGTTAAATGAATACTATCTTGTAAAAAGATACCCCAAGATTTATTATATGTTTTTTCTCCAGTCATATCCATAGCACCTGGGTGGTCTGACAGTGAAGTAAAATCTTCATAATCTGGATTAGCTAAATCAAGGTTATATGCATTAAAAGGGTCAAAGTGCATAAATGTTTGACTATATGCCTTATTATAATCGGCACCTAAACTAATATTGTTTTTTATATTAAAGATATTTAATTCTTTATTTAAAGTATATTGTAGGGCATGTTCTGAAAACTCTTGGCTTTGATATGCATAAACTCTTCTTACTGTGTCAGTTGCTTCATTATATGCTTGAGGCATGTGAACATCCCCATTTGTTCCTACATAATCAATATATCTGTATTTGAAGTTTGAATTCCAAGTATCAAAGTCACTATTTAAATCAAAACCTACTATTTTTTGGGTTTTTTTAAACTCTTCATCAGGGTGAGAACTCATATTCTCAATAGGAGCGATAAGATTACCTTTGCTATTTATATATGTACCAAAAGAAGAGGGTGTTTTCTCTTTTAGATATTCTGCCATAATAGAAAAAGTATGGTTATTATTAATATCATATGCAATAGTAGGTGCGATAAATAGTCTATTTATATCTGTGTTAGAGTTAGTATAATCTTCTCCATGTTTAAAACTAGTAACTAATCTATATCTTAGAGAATCATCACTATTTATACCTCCACCAAAATCTGCATTAGTTGTATATGCAGTATGTTCATCAACTTTAAATTGAATCTCACCATGGTCTTGTTTTTGTGGTTTCTTTTTTACAATATTAACTAAGCCACCAGGACTTGATTGTCCATATTGTAATGAATCTGGACCTTTTAGTACTTCAATTGCTTGTAGATTATATATTTCTTGATTTGCAGTACTATTAGTAATCTTCATACTATCAATTAAAATTGGTACATTTGAAAAACCTCTCATTCCAATTTCAATACTTCTCCCGTGATTATTCCCTTGGTATGTAGTATTTGAAGACATTTTAATTATGTCATCTAAAGTCTGTGGTTGATAATCTTCTATAAAATCATCGTTAAAGATTTGGATTGATTTTGCACTATTCTCAATATCAATATTTGTTCTGTTTATTGAAGGTTCATCAAAACTTGCATAGTTTGAAGCTTCAGAACTAACAACAGTCACTGTGTCTAATTTTTTTATTTCTTTTTTTTCTGTGTCATTTGCGAATAATGACGAACTAGCAATTAGTAAACTAGAAAGGTAGATTGATAGATTTCTTTTAGAAAAATAAAATCTCATTAATAGGCTCCTTGAATAAATTGTTGGAATATTACTATTAATGATTATGATTATCAATATGATAAAGTCAAGAAAGGGAAAATTTTATCTATGAAAGGGAAAATTAATTGAATTGCTTTTTATATTTACTTGGTGAGATATTAAAATGTTCTTGAAATAGTTTACTAAAGTTTCCAACATGCTTATATCCTACTTTTGAACAAACTTCTTTTACACTAAACTCTTCTTGTAAAAGTTCTTTCGCTACATGTAGTCTTCTTTTTTGAATCATTTCATAAACTGTCATTCCGAAATACCGCTTAAAGTCTTTCTTTAAATAGCATTCATTTATAGCGGATTTGTATGCAATCTCTTTTATAGTAAGGCTTTCATAATAAGAAGTATTGATAAGTTGTTTTGCCTTTTCAAGGGAGTTAATAATAGTTTTATCTATTTTGTATGTTGCATTTATATTTGAAACTATCTTTTTTATAGTATATTCAATAAGGCTCATTGTTTTTGATTCAAGATTTAAATCTGTAAGCAAGTATTCTTTTTTTTCTTTTTTAGTAAAGGCAGATAGAATCTCCTTTTGTTCGGGATCAATTTGACTTCCTTTTATAATTGCATAGTTTTTCTTTTTTGCTTCTTGCATTTTTTCATTTAGATTTTTTAAATTATGAGCTAGTTTTAAAAATAGTTCTTCTTTGATTCCAATAGTTAACATATTGTATTCAGCACCTTTTTTTATGCTAACATCAACAAGAAATTTATCTGAACAGAAACCTAAAAAATAAGAGTTTTTTTTAAGTTCAAATTTTGAGTTATCTTCAAAAGTAAAAGAGTAATTATCTCCAAGATTAAAAATTAAAACTGCACCTGCAACATTTGATCTTTCAATTAGGATTTTGTCTTGATTTAATAAAAAGTTGCTAAGAAAAAAAGCAATTCCACTTCCCGAATCATATCCAATATAATCACCTAAACCATATTCAGGTTTAACATTACATATAAAGTTTTCTCTTGAAAAAGGGTTTTTGATTGTTTTTATTTCTTCAAAGATATCTAGGTATTCAGTTTTTTTAATTTTGTCCATAAACTGGATTGTACAGTTATTTCTTTAAAAAAACAAATCTACATTTAATAGTTATTATTAAGACTTTTGATGAGGTTATTATTTGCTTTCACTTGTATAAAAACCTTTGATAATAATACCTTTATTATCTTTTGCAGATTTTACATAGTAATTAGTAGGAGTAACAACTGCATAGTCATTTAGATTTTCTCTAATAAAAGATGCTGTTTCAATAACTCTTTGTCTTGAGAAACCTCTTATTAAATACTCTTTTACTCTGTTTTGAGTACTTTTAGGTTGCTTACTAATATCATCTTTAATTTTATTAAATACAACATTATCTGCATCTGCAACTACTGCAATAATCTCAACTCTAGTTAGGTTTTTTGTATTTTTAACAAAATCAGTAATTTTTTCTTGACAACTTGCAGTTAATAAAGAACTATTAGCTTTAAAGTCATAACACTTAACAACTTTTGATTTTTGAGTGTAATAAAACTTTCTAAAGTTTTTATTGTCTAAGTCAACAATTTTAGTCTCTACTTTTGTTACAACTTTCTCTTTTATTACTTCTACTTCTTTAGGTTCAATAACCTTTTTTATAACAACTTCTTTTTGTATCTCTGGTTTAATAGGAGTTTGTTGTTTGTTTTCTTCTTTTTCAAGAAGTAGATATATTATTGTTGAAAGGGTTACTATTATGATTAGACATAATGAGTAGATTAAATAGTTTACAAATCTCATGTCATTTGTATTTTTAATTTTTGGTTTTGCTTGGGGTGTAACTTTTGGAATTGAAAGTTCAGGGTTTATGCTCTTAGCTTTTTTAGAACTAGAATTACTTTTTGGTTTTGGCTTATTCTCATTAGATTTAGGTTTAGTATTCTCTTTTAGTTTCTTTTCAATATTCTCTTGAGATATAGTTTGACTTAATACTTCTTTTAATTTTTCTGTATTGTTTTTTTCCAAAAAGTGCCCTTACTCTTTATTTTTCAAATAAATCAGTATAATTAACGACATAATAGCTAAAAATAGTGGATAGAAAAATAAATAGTTTTTTAATGTTATCTTATTATTTTCTATTTTACTTGTTTCTAGCTTATTAATCTCTTCATAGATTTCATTTAGCTTCTCTTTCGAGTTTGCAGAAAATGATTTTCCCTTTGTTTGAGTAGCAATTTGATTTAAAATGATTTTGTTTGAATTTGCAATACTAATAGTATAAACCTTAATCTCATATTTATTTAAAAGTTTTAATGCAATTTCTAAAGGAATCGTACTAGAGTTATCAGCACCATCACTTAAAAGAATAATCACTTTTGATTTTGCTTTTGAAGATTTTAATATATTTGTTGAGGAAACAAGGGAATCAATAAGAGCTGTTTTATCTCCTACAACACCTACATCTAAATAATCAATTATTTCTAACTGAGCATCTTTATCAAAGCTAAGTGGTGTAGCCATCATAACTGATGTTCCAAAAACTACAATAGAAATATTGTCATTTACTCTTTTGGGAATAAACTCTTTTACAATATCTTTTACAACAGTAAATCTACTTTCCATTGGATTTAAAGGATTAAAGCCAAGCTCTTTCATAGAACCACTTGTGTCTAAACTTAATACTATATCAATACCATCATTTTTAATAAGTTGGGTGTTTAGTTTAGTATAAGGTGAGGCTAGGGCAATTATTGCTCCTACAATGGATATATATTTTAGTAAACCTTGAAAAACATTTGTACTAGCTTGGTTTTTAGCAAAGATATTTAAATGAGGAACAATATATGTTGGAATTTTTGCTTTACAAAAGATTGAGCAAAAAATAAATAGTAAAATAATTAATAAAAGATATGGGTATTCAAACCTTATTGAAAGTAAATAATCAAACATCTATACTATCCATAAATCTTGAAAATAGTATTTTAATATCTTCATCTATCTCTTTTACATCTTTTTTGTATTTGTATTGTTCAAGCTCATCTATTAATTCTTCTGCTAGCTTTTTTTCTCTTTGAGAAACTGCTAATAGTCTTGTATATTTTGTAATCGTATATGCACACTGCTTAGAGTCTTTAAAATCTATTTCTTCTAAGATTTTATAATACTCTTTTCTAAAATCTTTTTTTCTATTTTTGATTATTTTATATATTAAGAAAAGCAGTAAAAGCACTAAAGAAACAGCAACACTTATAAGTAAAATATAGATATAAATAGAAAAATCAGGTATCTCTACTAAGGATTTAATATCATGAATTTTAATATTCTCCATCATTGCATTAGCCTTAATAGTTTTACTAAAGGCTCTTCATGAGTGTATATTTTGATAGACTTTATAGCACACTTTTGAAGATGCTCAAAAAATAAGTGGTCATTCTCTTTTACCTCTTGTTCATATTTTTTGATTAGTGAACTATTTAAGTTTCCATCAAAGTTATAGTTAGTTGTTGGGTCAACAAGGTTTACATTTCCTAAGGCCTCAGGTTTTTCTTCAAATCTATCTCTTACCATTATTATAACTATCTCATGTTTCTTGCTAAGAACTTTTAAGTCTAAGTTCTTGATATCAAAAAAGTCTCCTATTAAAAAGATTGTAGATTTCTTTTTGATTTTTAATAATAACTCTTCAGTAATCTTTTTAAAGTCTTGTTGTTTACCAACACTGTTGTAATTGAAAATCTCTTCTGCCATTTTGTTTACTGCAAAATGTCTTTTTGATTTTTTTGTACAAAGGTTTACATTTTCATTTGCAATAAAAGAAGTAAATGGATCACTTTGTTTGATACAAGAATATCCTAAAATAGAGGATATTTCTGTAATAAGTTCTTGTTTAAATTTCTTTGTTCCAAAGTGAACTGAACCAGTTAAAATAGGAACAATTGAAATATTTAGTTCCCTTTGAGCATGAAAGACTTTTACATAAGGCTTTTTAAACTTAGCACTAATTACCCAGTCTATGTTTTTGATATCTTCTCCATACTCATACTCTTTTAATTCTAAGAAATCATAACCTTCACCTTTTAAAAGGGAAGAGTTGTTTCCAATATTCTCTGAAAAGATTTGTCTTCTTGTTTTTATTAATATTTTTTTTAAAGAGTTATTCATTTATGGGATTTGTATTTTTTCCATTATTTTTTGAATTAGTTCATCCGTTGAAATTTGCATTGCTTCTGCTTCATAAGATAAAATAATTCTATGTCTTAAAATATTTTTAACTACAAGAGCTATATCAATAGGACTTACAAAATCATTGCCCCTTAAAAATGCCATTGCTTTTACTGCTTTAAACATATCAATAGTTGCCCTTGGACTTGCTCCAAACTGAATATAGTCAGCTATGTCTTCTAAGCCATACTCTTTAGGTTCTCTTGTTGCACAAACTATATCTACAATATATTTTTCTAGTTCTTCATCAATATGAATATTTGATACTTCTTTTTTAATCTCTTCAAGAGTCTCTTTATCTAATATTTTATTTAACTCAATATTTTCATCTGAAGTTACTTTTTTTGCTATTTCAAACTCTTCTTGTTTTGTGTTATATCCAACTACAATTTTAAACATAAATCTATCTAATTGTGCTTCTGGAAGTGTATATGCACCTTCTTGCTCAATTGGATTTTGCGTTGCTAGAACTAAAAAAGGTGAGTCAATCTTAAAACTATCTTCTGCAATTGTTACTTGTCTTTCTTGCATAACTTCTAGTAAGGCTGATTGAACTTTGGCAGGGGCTCTGTTTATCTCATCAGCAAGTAAAAGGTTAGTAAAAATTGGTCCTTTTTTTATCTTAAATTCGCTTATTTTCATATCATAAATTTGGGCGCCAATAATATCACTAGGTAATAAATCAGGGGTAAACTGAACTCTTTTAAAGTTTAAGCTAATAATATCAGCTAGAGTTTTAACTGTTGTTGTTTTTGCTAATCCTGGAACACCTTCTAAAAGAATATGTCCATTTGTAAAAAGACCTATTAATAAGGCATCAACCATTTCACTTTGACCTACAATAACTTTTGAAAGCTCTTCTTTTACACTTAATACTTTATTTTGTAACATTAGTCCTCAATTTATAAATAAATTTTTATGTATTTTATCAAATGAAATATACTAAAAGCTTAAATGCACAGCTTAAAGAAAAATTAAACTTACATTAGATAAAATCACGACTCTATTTTAAATAGAAACCTCACATGTGTCAATCCTGGTATGGGTTGTGACAAGTTAATTGTACTTGCCATTAAGGGGCACAGAGGCAAAACCCTAAAAAATTAAAACAAGGAACAAAACATGGTTACAATGAAAGACCTATTAGAGTGTGGTGTACACTTCGGACACCAAACAAGAAGATGGAATCCAAAAATGAAAAAATTCATTTTCGGTGTTAGAAAGAATATTTATATTATTGACTTACAAAAAACGTTAAGATATTTCAGATATACATACAATGTAGTTAGAGATGCAGCAGCTGAAGGTCAAACAATGATTTTCGTTGGTACTAAAAAACAAGCTTCTGAAGCTGTTAAAAGAGCTGCAGAAAATTGTGGTATGCCATACGTTAACCACAGATGGTTAGGTGGTATGTTAACAAACTACGGAACAATTAAAAAATCTATTAGAAAATTAGAAGTTATTAAAAAAATGAGAGAAGAAGGGCAATTAGACCTTCTAACTAAAAAAGAAGCATTAATGCTTACAAGAAAAGAAGAGAAGTTAGAATTATACCTTGGTGGTATCAAAGAAATGAACAAACTTCCTGATTTAATGTTTGTACTTGATGCAGTAAAAGAAAAAATCGCTATTAAAGAAGCTAGAAGACTTGGAATCAAAGTTGTAGCTCCATTAGATACTAACTGTGACCCTGATTTAGTTGATTTCCCAATTCCAGGAAACGATGATGCAATCAGATCTATTCAATTATTCTGCAACGAAATGGCAGAAGCAATTAATGAAGGTAAAGCTGCATTAGCTGACGAAGTTGGTGAAGAAGAAGCACCTGTAACTTCTGAAGAAGCTGCAGAGGTTGTTGCAGAAGCTGTTGCTGAGGGTGAAACTGAAGCAGTTGAAACTGAAGAAACTAAGGAAGCGTAATTATGGCAGGAGCAACTCCAAAATTAATTAAAGAATTAAGAGAAAAATCTGGTGCAGGAATGCTTGATTGTAAAAAAGCATTAAATGAGTGTAATGGTGACATTGAAGAAGCACAAACATGGTTAAGAGAGCAAGGTCTTGCAAAGGCTGCTAAAAAATCATCAAATGTTGCTGCAGAAGGTTTAGTATCTATCTTAATCAATGAAGAGAATACTAAAGCTACAATGACTGAACTTAACTCTCAAACTGACTTCGTTGCTAAAAACGACCAGTTTATTGCGTTAACTAAGCAAATTACAACTCACGCACAAGTAAACAACCTAAATGATGCTGAAGCTTTAGCTTCTTCTTCAATTGATGGTCAAGAGTTTACTACATTCTTAAATGAAAAAATTGCAGTTATCGGTGAAAACTTAGTTGCAAGAAAAGTTATCAATGTTGAAGGACCAGTTGTTAATGGTTATGTTCACATGGGTAAAGTTGGTGTTATCTTAGCTGCAAAATGTGATGATGCTGCAAAAGAAAAAACTGCTGAATTATTAAAGAAAGTTGCAATGCATGCAGCTTCTATGAAGCCAACTGTTATTTCTTACGAAGATTTATCAGCTGAGTTCATTGAGTCTGAAAATAAAGCAATTATTGCTGATATTGAAAAAGAGAATGAAGAGTTAGTTAGACTTGGGAAACCTCTTAAAAATATTCCTCAATTTGTTTCAAAACAACAATTAACTGAAGATGCAGTTGAAGCTGCTAGAAATGAAATGAAAGAAGAGTTAATCGCTCAAGGTAAACCTGAAAAAATTATCGACAACATCGTTGCTGGTAAAATTAACAGATGGATTGAAGATAACTCTCAATTAGATAAAACACATGCATTATTATCTCAAACTTACGTTATGGATGATTCAATGACTGTTGAAGAAGCTATTAAAGCTGTTGATGCATCAATTGAAATCGTTGAGTATGTAAGATTCGAGCTTGGTGAAGGTATCGAAAAGAAAGAAGAAGATTTCGCTGCTGAAGTAGCTGCTCAAATGGGTAACTAATTAGTATCTTACTAAATAATAATGAAGATGAAGTAATGGGTGAACAATTAGATAATAACTCACCCATTGCTGAACAAAAACCTAACTTGCTTGACGCAAAAAATATTTCCCACGAATTTGATTATAAACTTTTTGAAAATATAACTTTCTCAATACAACCAAAAGAGTCAATCTCTATTATTGGTATGAGTGGAAGTGGAAAATCAACTTTACTTAATATTTTATCCTCTTTATTAATCCCTAAATCAGGTGAAATTATTTACAATAATAAGAATCTATATGGATTAAAGAAAAAAGAGCTTTTAAATATAAGAAGAGAAGATTTTGGTATAATATTTCAAGCTCATTATTTATTTCGTGGTTTTTCTGCAAGTGATAATTTAAAAATTGCTACACTATTAAGTGGAAATGATGTAGACCAAGAGCTATTAAAAAAGCTTAACATAGAGTTTGTATTAAACCAAAGTGTAGGGGAGTTAAGTGGTGGACAACAACAAAGACTCTCAATTGCAAGGGTATTAACAAAAAAACCTAAAATTATATTTGCAGATGAACCAACAGGTAATTTAGATAAAGATACAGCACAAGTAGTTATGGATACACTATTTAACTACATAAAAGAGAATAGTGCCGCACTAGTTTTAGTTACCCATGAGAATGATTTAGCTAAACAGTGTGACAAAGTATATAAACTAGAAAATCTTCAATTAAAGGAGTTGAAATAAAATGGATTTGGTACTAATTACAAAAACTCCTATAATTGAAAAGATATTTAGATTAGTATGTAAAAAGTTAGATTTAACAATAAATGTTAAACAAGACTTATCCTTTAAAAGAGAAGATATTGTAGATATTATAGTTGTTGATGAAGAGTATATTAACGATGACTTTAATAACTTAAAAAGAAATACTAAAAAACTTGCAGCAATAACTAGTGAAGAACTTCCTTTTGAAAAATCAAGAGACTTTATAATAACTAGACCTTTTTTACCAACAGCTTTAGAAGAAATGTTATCTGAACAAATTGAGTATATAAAAGAAGATGAAACTACAAAAGAAGATGTTAGAAATGCAGCAAATGAAGAGGAAATAATTTCAAACTATGTTGAGTCTTTAGCTGATGATGTAGCTTATAATATTGAAGAAGACAATGATGAGTCAATAGTAAGTATTGCTTCTTTAAAAGATGGTGGAATATTAGATAATAGTGAATTAAGTAAAATCACTGATATTCTACATGATGAAGAGATAGAAAAAGAAGTTCTAGTTACAGAAAATGACTGGAAAGATATTAATGAAATTATTGATGATGCTTTAAGTGAAGTAAGTGAGTATGAGTTTGATTTAGATGAGCATGAAGCAAAAGATGCAAATACTCCTATAAAAGTATTATTAAATAATTACTCTATAGAAGAGTTAAAACCATTTTTACAAAAGTTTAATCAAAATGTAATTGATAGACTTTCAAATGGTGAAGATATATATGTTAGATTAAGTTTAAAGGTAGATAATTAATATGGATAAAAAAGGTGCTATTTTAATACTTTCAGGTCCAAGTGGATGTGGTAAATCAACTCTTTTAAAAAAAGTATATGAAGAGATAGAAGACTATTACTTTTCAATCTCAACAACAACAAGAGACCCAAGAGAGGGTGAAAGAAATGGTGTTGATTACCTTTTTGTAAAAAAAGAAGAGTTTGAAGAAGATATTAAAAATGGACAATTCCTTGAATGGGCAGAAGTACATGGAAATTATTATGGAACTTCATTAAAGCCTATTAAAAAAGCTTTAGAAGAGGGTAAGCTTGTTATCTTTGATATTGATGTTCAAGGACATGAGATAGTAAGAAAAAAACTTGATAAAGTAGTTACTTCTGTATTTATTACAACACCTTCTTTAGATGAATTAGAAACAAGACTGAAAAATAGAGATACTGATTCAAGTATTGTTATTGCAAGAAGAATTGAGAATGCAAAACATGAAATTAAATCTTTCCAAAAGTATGATTATTTTGTAGAAAATGATGATTTAGAAAAAGCAAGTTCTGAGTTAATTTCTATTGCTAAAATAGCAAGAATTAAATCAAAACTTTTTGAGAAAGAAGAGTTAATTAAGAACTGGTTAGGTTACTAGTCTTAATTTATCTCATCAAAGCTTAAAGGGGCATCGAAGTAATACCCTTGGCAATAATCTACACCAAGCTCTTTTATTTGTTTATAAATCTCTTCACTAGAAACAAACTCTGCAACTGTTGCAAAACCAAATCTTTTAGCAAACTCTGTAATAGTTTTTACAATGATTTTTTGATTTTCAGAAGAATCAATATTTTTGATTAAACTTCCATCAATTTTTACATAAGAGATTTTTAGGTTAACTAGCATATTAAAGTTTGAGTATCCTGCACCAAAGTCATCAACCCCAACGTTACAACCATAAGATTTAACATTTTCGATAAATTTAAATACTTCTGAGAAATCAGAGATCTCTTCTGATTCTAAAATTTCAAATTCTAAAAGGTGAGCATGGTTTTTATGTTCTTCTATCACTGAATAGATATAAGACATAGTATTTTCACTGGCAATATCTTCAAAAGAAATATTAACAGCAACTCTTTTACCTTTTTTGATAATTAGGTTAAAGGCTTCGTTAATCATGATTTTGATGATATTTGGATAAAGCTTAGCTTTTTTTGCAATATCTAAAAAGAAGTATGGAGAAACTACAGTTCCATCTTCTTCTATGTATCTAACTAGAGCTTCATACTTGTATACTTCTTTTGTCTGAGTATTTACGATTGGCTGGAAATATCCTTTAAAGTTGTCATTTTTAACACCATTTTTGATTTTTTTAATCCATTTAATATTTTCTTCAAATGATTCTTGAATATTAAATGAGTCATCATAGATTAAGATTGGTTCAAATTTTCTTCTTGCATAAGAAACAACTCTTTGTGCATATTTATAAGCGTTTGAGTTTTCACTTTTTGCAATACCAATAGTGACATTTAAGTCAATCTCATGCTCATCAATGTAAACAGGGTCTTCTTCAATATAGTTTTCAAAATCTTTACATAGTTGATATAATTCTTGAATATCTCTGTTAAAATCATTTGAAACAATTAAGAACTTATCTGCTTCAATTCTATAAATTCTAAAGTCTTCTTTTCTAAAAAACTTCTTTAATGAGTCTGCAAATTCAATAAGAACTTTGTCTCCATTTGTTTCTCCAAATAGGTCATTGATAGTTGAAAACTTATCAATATTTACCATTGCCATTAAACCTTGTTGTGATGTCTCAAGGTCTTTTTTTAGTCTATTTCTATTTGGAAGGTGAGTTAAGTTATCAACATATAAGTCTTTTAATTCATGGTAAAGTAAAGATTGACTCATAAGTTGAAGAAGTTTTTTCATGTCAATTGGTTTTAAAACGTATTTGTCAACACCTATATCAATAGCTTCTAATAAGTATTCAGTATTTGAAAAAGCAGTTGCTACAATAATAGGAATATTTGAGTTGATTTTTTTGATTTCTCTAATCATTTCAAGCCCATTCATAATAGGCATATTAACGTCAGTAATAATAATATCTATTTCAGATTCATGTTCTTTAAATAGTTCTAAACCTTGTGCTCCATTTTCAGCTACAAGTTGTTTTTTTGTAAAGCCTTTTAAGATATTAAGTGTTATTTCTCTAAGTGCAGCTTCATCTTCTGCATAAAGAATTGTGATATTTTTTAAAATTGATACATTTTCTATCATTAAGACTTACTCCATATATATTACGATATAATATTATACTATATATTAGATGAACATTATATGTAAGCAATATACAATATTATTTTAGGAATTTTAGTGTCTAAAACAAGATGTGATCACTGCCATTTAGAATTTGATGATAGTGTTATGATAAAAGAGAGTAATTTAAATTTTTGTTGTAAAGGTTGCCAAGGAGTTTACCATCTTTTAAAGGATGATGGACTAGATTCTTTTTATGATAAGCTTGGAAATAAAACTATTAATCCTCCTATTGAAGTTGATGATGATATTAATAGATTTGATACCAAAAGTTTTGAAGAGATGTTTATCTCTACAAATGAAGATGGTTTTAAACAAATTGATTTAATCATTGAAGGAATTCATTGTGCTGCTTGTGTTTGGCTTAATGAAAAAGTACTTTATGATACTGATGGCATAGTAAGTGCTGATATTAATTTCACAAATAATAAAGCAAAGATAGTTTGGGATGATAGAAGTGTTAATCTATCAGACATAATCAAAAAAATAAGAAGTATTGGTTATAACGCTTATGCTTATGATGCAAGTGCTGCTGATGAACAAGCTGTAAAATCAAAAAGAGACTATTTTATTCGTATGATGGTTGCAGTTTTTGCAAGTATGAATATTATGATGCTTTCTGTTGCAAAATATACTGGCTTTTTCACAGGAATGGATGAAGAAGTAAGAGGTTTTGTTCATTTAGGTGAATTTATTCTTGCAACTCCTGTATTATTCTATTCTGGATGGATATTCTTCCGTGGTGCATATTATGGTTTAAGAAATCGTATTTTAAATATGGACTTCTTAGTTAGTTCAGGAGCAACACTAACTTATATTTATTCACTATTTATTCTTTTTGGGGCAAAAGGTGAAAGCTATTTTGACTCTGTTGCTATGATTATTACCTTTGTATTAGTTGGAAAGTATTTAGAGGTCATTGGTAAAAAAAGTGCTGTAGATACTTTAGATAAAATTAAAGGAACACTTCCTTTAGAAGCAACTGTAGTAAAAGATGGAGTTAAAAAATCAATTCCACTAAATAGTATCAAAGTAGGTGATATTATTGAGTTAAGGTCTGGTGAAAAAGTTTGTATTGATGGTTTTATTACTAGTGGAGAAGGGAATTTTGACGAATCAAGTTTAACAGGTGAGTCTTTACCTATTTATAAAAAGAAGGGTCAAAAAGTATTTAGTGGAACAATAAATAGTGATAGTGTTATTAGATATGAAGCTAGCAAAACATATAAAGATTCAACTTTAAACTCTATTGTAACTTTGCTTGAAGATTCTCTTAGTTCAAAACCAAAAATTGAGCATAAAGCAAATGAAGTATCAAAAGGTTTTACTCTTACTATTCTTTCTTTATCTTTACTTACTTTCTTGGTTTGGTATTTCTTAGGGATAGATTTAGGTTTTGATTATGAGGGAACTAACCATTTTGAAAAATCATTTATCGTAGCTATTTCTGTTATTGTTATTGCTTGTCCTTGTGCCTTAGCTCTTGCTACACCAATTGCTAGTTTGGTTGGTATTTCAGAACTTGCTAAAAAAGGTCTACTTTTTAAAGAAGCAAAATATATTGAATCAATGGCTAAAGCTGATACTTTAGTGATGGATAAAACTGGAACTATTACAAAGGGTGAATTAAAAGTTAAAAAGATGAGACTTTTAGATGATAATATTCATAAGTTAAATCTTTTATATTCTGTATTGGAAGCTTCAACTCACCCAGTTTCTGTTTCAGTTAAAAAACATCTTGAAAAAGAGTTATCTTTAGAGATAAAAGATATATTTGATGTAAAACAAGTTGAAGCAAAGGGAATAAAAGCAAAATATAAAAATGTAGATGGAAAACTGTTTCATCTTATGGGTGGAAATATTGAGCTTTTAAAAGACAGTGGTATTAACTATAAATTTGATTCAAATAACACAGTATATATCTTTGCAATCAATAGAAGAGTAATAGCAACGTTTGAATTAGTAGATGAGATAAAAGAGGGTGCTAAAGAGCTTATTAAAGATGCCTACTCAAATGGTTTAGATGTTGTGATGTTAACTGGTGATAATGAAAGTGTAGCTTCTAAAGTAGCATCTCAAGTTGGAATTAAAACTTTTGTTGCAGGAATTAATCCTATAAAAAAAGCAGAATATATAAAAAGTTTAAAAGAGTCAGGAAAAACAGTTATTATGGCTGGTGATGGTATTAATGATTCTATTGCTTTAGCGAAATCAGATGTTGCCATAGCTATGGGTAACTCTTCAGATGTAACAATCTCTGTATCAGATGTTGTTTTATTAAATAATTCACTAGAGAGTCTTTTAAAAGCATTTATGATATCAAGAAGAACCTATAAGTTTATAAAACAGAATCTTACTTTATCTTTAGTGTATAATGCAATAACTATACCTTTAGCAATGGCTGGACTTGTAATACCTTTAGTAGCAGCTTTATCTATGAGTTTAAGTTCACTACTAGTAGTTGCAAACTCTATGAGAATTAAACAAAAATAAATAGGACAAAAAAATGATAAATGATACTTTATTGATGATGTTAATTGTAGGACTTGTTGTCTCTTTTGCAATCTTAGCTGTATTTATTTGGGGTGCAAAAGGTGGCCAGTTTGATGATAGTAGAAAAATGATGGATGGATTATTATTTGATGGAACTGATGACTTAAATGATGCCGTTAAAAAAGAGGAAAAAGTAAAAAAAGCCAAAGAGCATAAAAAAAGTGAACCACCTAAGAAGTGATTCACTTTTTATTATATGAAAAGCTAATTAGAATGCAGCGATTTGCTTAGCTAAATCTTCAATATCAGCATCAGAAAGTCTTGCAACTTGACCTTTCATAACACCTTTCATAGCTCCACCATAAGAACCATCTTTGTAACCTTTTAATGCAGCAACAGTTTTTTCAACTGGCCAACCTTTAATTACAGCAGATTTTCCTAGAGCAGGTTTTTCTGCAGCAGCCCCATGACATCCAGCACATGGTGCCCAGTTTGCAGCCATTAATGAAGCAGCAGCAATCATTGTTCCTAAAACAATCTTTTTCATTTAATCTCCTTGTTTATATAAAACTAAATTTTATCACTTTTTTCTTTTATTTAACTTATGAAACCCCTGAAATTAAAGACAAAATTATAACCTAGGATAATATTTCTTCTAATTTATACATTAGTTTTAAGAAAATTACTTTTATTTTACTCTTCCTCTTTTAAACTATTTTTTCTATATTACTTTTTATTTCATTTAAAAGTTTATTACTATCTATACTCTCAATATCAATTTTTTCCAATTTTTGCAACAATTGACAGATATCATCTAAAGCGACATTTAAACAAGAGTTTTTGATGTAATGAGCCTTTTGGGCTATTGCTTCTTTCTCTTGATTTTCAATTAAACTCTCTAACTCTTC
>NZ_PDKE01000114.1:0-401 GCF_004116715.1 Arcobacter sp. CECT 8989
GATTTATAACAGAACCAAAAAGATGAACCCCTAAATAGGTTTTAAAAAAACTTTTTTTGCCCTTTGGCAAAGATTTAATAGCTTTTACTTTTGGTGTTGCTATAAGTCTTAAGAAACCAACACCAATAAGAAGTGTCAAAAGATATTGGTTTACACTTACTGCTTTTACAAAATCAATATTAAAACTATTATAAAAAGAGTAAATAAAAGCAATAATACTTAATAAAAGTAATTTATATAAAAGTGACTTTCCATTTACATTTTTAAAAAGTATAATTAATGCTATCCAAGCTATAGTTCCACCAATAAATACTAATTTTTCATTAAAAAAATATGCTGCTATTGTAAATACAAAAGATAAAAAGATTAAAAAACCACTTAAATATTTCACTACTATTTTC
>NZ_PDKE01000115.1:0-401 GCF_004116715.1 Arcobacter sp. CECT 8989
TATAGTAATCAATCGATCAAACAAATTATTATGGAACGTTTGTTCATCTCATCATCTCCATAAGTACATATAATACATAAAGAGATCTTGCACCATCATCAGATAGTTTAGGGTGTTTAAAAATAGCATTAGATAAAAACGCTTCTCCACACCCCAAATTTTCGAATTTAGATACTCTTCCTAATTCAATAAAATCATCAAATAATCCCAACAGTACATTTTTATCTCTATTTGATTGATAAGTTTTTTTTATACTTGAATCTGGTGTAAATTGACCTTTGAAAACATCTCCATCTCCTATTTTTACTAAGGCATCAAATATATCATCAGCAATTGCTTTTCCAATTCCGTTTCCGTGTTCAAGTACATGAATAAATGCCATCATATCATTGTGTGATAGT
>NZ_PDKE01000116.1:0-398 GCF_004116715.1 Arcobacter sp. CECT 8989
AAGAGCTACAAAAGTAAAAGAGAATAGTAGTAAGATGATTGAAGGAATTAATCAAGTAGAAGAAAAAAACACACATAAAAATGCTTTAATCGATGATGTATCAAATGCAGCAAAAGAACAAACAATAGGAATGTCACAAAATGCTGAAGCAATGGGACAGCTTGAAAAGTGTACACAAGAAAATGCATCAATTGCTGATACAACAAATAGCATTACTAAAGAAACAAATAGTATTGCACAAGAAGTAGTAAATAGTGTAAGTAAAAATAATTTTGAAGTAAAAAAGATTATTTAGAGCCTTTCTCTAACTAAATTATAAATCAACCATAGCTTTAAATAAAACTCCACTTCTTCCTACATTTTCTACATTTACATGGAATGGGTCAGGGAGGAGAGCA
>NZ_PDKE01000117.1:0-397 GCF_004116715.1 Arcobacter sp. CECT 8989
TTGCGTCAGAGATTCAAGAGTCACCAGCGTTAACTTCTACGTCGAAACCTTCCGTAATATAATCAACGCTATCTAAGATACCCCTTGAGTGTCCGTGAGCTGAATCAAGAACTAATACACCAACACCAGCGTCAACTAATGCAGTTGCTCTATCCATTTGACCTACACCAATTGCAGCACCAACGCTTAATCTTCCAAACTCATCTTTGTTTGCATTTGGATATTCTCTTTTTTTGTTGATATCTTTAATTGTAATAAGACCTTTTAAGAAACCATTCTCATCCATAATTGGTAACTTTTCAATCTTATTTTGGTGCATTACATCAGCAGCTTCTTCTACTGTAGTACCTTCTTTTTCAGTGCTTAAAGGCATATTATTCATTTTGTCAATTACTAT
>NZ_PDKE01000118.1:0-397 GCF_004116715.1 Arcobacter sp. CECT 8989
CCCTACAACTGATAATTTTGTATTCTATTATGAAAAAGCAGATGGTACAAAAGGTAGTGTGGATATTCCAGCAGGAACAGCTAATGAAACAGCTATGGCTGCATTAATCCAAGCAGATTCTAATATTACTACAGCTGCATTTGCCGGAAATACAATAACTATTACTCCTGCAAATGAAGATTATGCATTTACTTCTACAACATTAATTTCAGATGCACCTACTTCTATGTTACCACTTGATAAAAACAATGATTACAGTGGAAGACAAGGTGCAGGAGCTGAGTTTATTGAATTAGTAAATACAATTGATCAAACTACGACTCAAAGTTCACTTCAATTAAAACTTGATACTTTAGGTATCTCTGATTCAGCATTCGGAGAGTTTTCTGTAGATAGT
>NZ_PDKE01000119.1:0-396 GCF_004116715.1 Arcobacter sp. CECT 8989
ATCATGAATACAATTGGTAGTAGATTTAAAAATGATATGTTAAATGTAGCACAAGATATGTCAAGTAAAAATGCATATGATGAAGTAGACCAAAAAGCTAAAACTGATGCAAGAAGATTTCTTGATCAAAATGGATTTAAGTCAGCAATTGGAGTAGATGAAGTTGCATATGCCAATGAAATAAAAAGAGGGCTAGAAACTATAGGTGGAGGCTATGGATTTGCAAGTGCTTCACAAGGAAATTCATCATTTGAATCTGATTATATGTCAGGTTTTGCGAATAAAAGTGCATCTGCAGCAGTAGGAACTGCAACTGTAGGTTCAAGGGATTCCACCACTGAAGCAATTGATAGTGGGATAGCAGCAGGTAATTTCGAGGCAGGCGGAAAGGATAGT
>NZ_PDKE01000120.1:0-396 GCF_004116715.1 Arcobacter sp. CECT 8989
ATACTCTCGTCATGTTGAGCACCAATGCCAGGTGTCATGTCTTCTACATCATCAAATTTAGTACTATCACCTACTAGCTTAACTGTTTGTTCATTATTAGTCGTAGCATCATTATCATCCCTTGATAAGTCTGCATATATATCCCTCCCATCATCTGAATCAATTGAACTATAATCAACATTATCATTCCCACTATCAGCATGAGTTCCCGTATTTACATTTCCACCATCAATGAAATCACCATCTAATGTCTGATGGAAAGTATCATTTCCATCAATACCTAATAATGAGTTTGCTTCCCCTGTTTTTCTAGTTATAGTAGCATTTGCACTTGAACCTAATACTTCTTGAATATCATAAAGAGTAGCTACACCTTGACCTACTCCATTTGCTTCG
>NZ_PDKE01000121.1:0-396 GCF_004116715.1 Arcobacter sp. CECT 8989
TTTTCCAAATTCCACATGAGCTCGATGAGGGCAGTTTAACTATACAGAACTAAAAACATGGTCACAAGAATTAAGACTTTCTAGTAAAAACCAGGATATAAAATGGATTACAGGTTTATATTTTGATAAAGAAGATAGATCGCAAGGTCCCTATGGAGTAGAACAAATATATATGGGAGTAGTTTTTACAGGGGATGCTAACTCTAAAGCAAACAGTAAAACACAAGCTATTTTTGGTCAAACAATGATTCCTTTAGGTGAAGACTTTGAGTTAACTTTAGGAGGAAGATACCAAAAAATAAAAACAGATATTGATGTAACAGCGAAATCTGGTTTGTCAGGGAAAGCTAATCCTGATGTTAAGTGCCAAGATGAACAAACTCTGGAAAGATTATT
>NZ_PDKE01000013.1:0-93886 GCF_004116715.1 Arcobacter sp. CECT 8989
TAATAAATCTTAGAAATTATTAAAAACTAAAAGAATGAGATAGAATGATTTAGAATATTAAAGTTCGATTATATCGAACTTTTTAGAATAAATAAGAAAGTGTAATTATTAATATTGGTGGAGATGTCCGGAATTGAACCGGAGTCTTAAAACAGCTACTACCAGCGTCTACATGCTTAGAAGGGTTGAAAAATTTCACTTCACAACAGCTCAACCCGCAAAACAATTGCGAAGCTAAGATTTAAAAGTGTCTCAAATTAGCCAAATCAACTCTAAGATGATAATCTATCTTGGGTGAACCCACTAAATCTACTTAGATAGAATCAGTAGTGTGAGCCTCCGAGGTCTCAAGCCCTAAGGCGAGTCCTATAAGTTTGTTAAAACTTACGCAGCTTTTGCGTAAGCTGGAGCGTAATCAGTATTGTTTGCGTCTAAAAAAAATGAACCGCGTAACGGCATGTTCAGGCCGACATGCAACTGATCCTCACTGCTCTAATCGATACCAAGTCATCCCCAGTAAATAAAGTGGAATCATAGCACTTTTTATATATAATATTACTTATGAATTATATAGAATTAGATAAAAAGCACGCTTGGCACCCTTACAACTCATTGCCAACGAAAACAAAAATCCTACCAGTAAAGAGAACTTTTGGACAAACTATTGTCTTAGAAGATGATACAGAACTTATAGATGCTATGAGTTCATGGTGGAGTGCAATCCATGGATACAACCATCCAAAGCTAGTAGAGGCTTTACAAAAACAAGCAAATATTATGCCTCATGTTATGTTTGGTGGACTTACACACGAACCTGCATCCCTTCTTTGTGAAAAGTTAGCAAAGCTTACAGGTCTACCTAGTGTATTTTTAGCAGATAGTGGAAGTGTTAGTATTGAAGTAGCACTAAAAACAGCTATTTTATACCAAAAAGCAAAAGGGAAAAATGTAGATAAATTTATTTCCCTAGAAAATGCTTACCATGGAGATACTTTAGGTTGTATGGGAGTTTGTGACCCAAACAATAGTATGCACTCATTGTATGGAAATTATTTACCAAATAATATCTTTACAAGTATAGAAGATATAGAAAAAACAATAGAAAAACATCACCATGAAGTTGCTGGTATAGTACTAGAACCAGTAGTTCAAGGTGCAGGTGGTATGAGGATTCATAAGCCTGATTATCTAAAAAAAGTGCGAGAATTATGTACAAAATATGATATAATTTTCATTGCTGATGAGATAGCAACAGGCTTTGGTCACACAGGTAAGATGTGGGCTTGTGAACATGCAGATGTAATACCAGATATTATAACAATAGGAAAGTGCCTAACAGGTGGTATGATGACACTTGCTGCAATGTGTACAACAAAACATATAAGCGATACTATTTCAAACTCTGAAATAGGTGTACTTATGCATGGTCCGACATTTATGGGAAATCCTTTAGCTTGTAGTGTGGCAAATGCTAGTATT
Source organism: Arcobacter sp. CECT 8989 (assembly GCF_004116715.1). NCBI lineage: Bacteria > Pseudomonadati > Campylobacterota > Epsilonproteobacteria > Campylobacterales > Arcobacteraceae > Arcobacter > Arcobacter sp. CECT 8989. Next base: position 1,480 of record NZ_PDKE01000013.1, read on the forward strand.
GATTTATTATTAGAGTCAAACTGGCAAGAAAAAGTTTCAAATATCAATAAAATATTTACTCAAAAACTAAACACTTTAGAAGAAGTAGAAATCGTAAAAGATATTAGAACAATTGGTGCAATTTGTGTTGTAGAACTTCATAGCCCTGATTTCGCTCAGTTTATACAAGATGAGTGCCAAAATCAAGGTGTATGGATAAGACCATTTGGAAAACTAATTTATTCAATCGTTGCTTATACAATTACTAATGAAGAATTAAATAAGATATGTGATGCAATGATAAACGCAATTAAAAAAACAAATATTCAATTTAAAAATATGGAGCAAAAATAGATGAAAAAAGGTATTTTAATCATTGGTGCAGGTGGAGTAAGTAGAGTTGCTACAGTTAAGTGTGCTATGAATATTGATACATTTGAAAAAATTACACTAGCGTCAAGAACGGTTAAAAAGTGTGATTCAATCGCAATGGATATTAAAGAGAAACTTGGTGTTGAGATTCAAACTGCACAAGTTGATGCTGATGATATTCCTCAATTAGTAAGTCTAATTAAAGAGGTTAATCCAAAGGTTGTTTTAAATGTAGCATTACCTTATCAAGATTTAACAATCATGGATGCTTGTACTGAATGTGGTGTTGATTATGTAGATACAGCAAATTATGAACACCCAGACGAAGCTAAGTTTGAGTACAAAGAACAATGGGCTAGACATGAACAGTTTGAAAAAGCAGGTGTAAAAGCTTTACTTGGAAGTGGTTTTGACCCAGGTGTTACAGGTGTATTTTGTGCATACGCTCAACAAAACTTATTTGATGAGATTCACTATATTGACATTATGGATTGTAATGCAGGTGACCATGGATATCCTTTTGCAACAAACTTTAACCCAGAAATCAACTTAAGAGAAGTATCTGCAAACGGTAGATATTGGGAAGATGGAAAGTGGATTGAAACAAAGCCATTAGAAATCAGAGTTGACCATGATTATCCAGAAGTTGGAGTTAAACCTTCATATCTTTTATATCATGAAGAGTTAGAGTCATTATCTAAAAATATCAAAGGTTTAAAAAGAATTAGATTCTTTATGACATTTGGTGATTCTTATATCCAACATATGAACTGCTTACAAAATGTAGGTATGTTAGGTATTGAACCAGTAATGCATAAAGGTGTAGAAATCACTCCAATAGAGTTTTTAACTACATTATTACCTGACCCAGCTTCATTAGGACCAAGAACAGTTGGTAAAACAAATATTGGTTGTATCATTGAAGGTATTAAAGATGGAAAGAAAAAGAAAGTTTACATCTATAATGTTTGTGACCACCAAGAGTGTTACAAAGAGACAGGAGCACAAGCAGTTTCTTATACAACAGGAGTTCCAGCGATGATTGGAACTAAGATGATATACAAAGGTATCTGGGATGGTAAAGGTGTGTTCAATATAGAAGAGTTTGATGCGAAGCCATTTATGGATGAGTTAATGACTCAAGGTCTTCCTTGGAAGATATTAGATTTAGAGTAGATATGGAAAACCAAACTTTTAAGTCACTAGAAGAGTTACCAAGTCCAGCATTTATATGTGAAGAAGAGCTTTTAGAAAACAATTTAAAATTGCTAAAAAAAGTTCAAGATGAAGCAGATGTAAAAATCTTACTTGCCCTAAAAGGTTTTGCATTAAAGTCTAGTTTTGAACTTTGTAGAAAGTATCTTCACGGTTGTTGTGCAAGTGGATTACATGAAGCACTTTTAGCAAAAGAAGAGTTCCAAAAAGAAGTTCATACTTATAGTCCTGCTTTTAAAGATGAAGAGATAGATGAGATTATAGATATTTCTAATCACTTAGTATTTAACTCATTTACTCAGCTTGAAAGATATGGTAAAAAAGCACATGGAAAAACTTCTATTGGTCTTAGGGTAAACCCTGAGTATTCTTCTGTAGAAGTTGATTTATATAATCCTTGTGGTGCATATTCAAGACTTGGAATTACAAAGAAAAACTTCCAAGGTGATAAGCTAGACTTAGTAGAAGGCTTACACTTTCATGCTCTTTGTGAGCAAAATGTAGATGCTCTACAAGGAGCATTAGCTAACTTTGAAGAAAACTTTGGTGAATATTTAGCACAAATGAAATGGGTAAACTTTGGTGGAGGACATCATATCACAAGAGCTGATTATGATGTTGAAGGTTTAATAAAACTATTAAAAGAGTTTAAGCAAAGATACCCTCATTTAGAAGTTTACTTAGAGCCAGGTGAAGCTGTAGGTTGGCAAACAGGTTACCTTATGGCAACTGTTTTAGATATTGTAGAAAATCAAATGCAAATAGCCATTTTGGATACTTCAGCTGAAGCTCATATGCCTGATACTTTAGCTATGCCATACCGAGCAAATATTAGAAATTCAGGTCTTGCCAATGAAAAAAAACATACATATCGTCTTGGAGGGAATACTTGCTTAGCAGGTGATATTATCGGAGATTATTCTTTTGATGAGCCCCTAAAAGTAGGCGATAAAATTATTTTAGAAGATATGATTCACTACACTATGGTAAAGACTACAACGTTCAATGGAATTAAGTTACCATCTCAAGTAATAAAAAATAAAAAGGGTTGTTACCAAATTGTAAATAATTTTGGATATAATGCATATAAATCAAGATTATAATTATAAGTTGGAAGAACAATGGGGCAAGATAGAAATATCATAAATGAAGAATTTAAAGACGAAGAAGAGATTGATACTCAAAAGAGTGACAAACATTTACCAAACAACTATTCAAGAAAAAGAGAAGAGTTAAAAACAAAAGGTAAAAAAGTTCAAATCTGGGTTAAAAAAGAGACTTTAGAGTATGAAAAGGAGTTAACAAAACTTCAAATCGAACTTCTAAAGTTTCAAAACCATGTAAAAGATAAAGGACTAAAAGTTCTTATGATTTTTGAAGGTAGAGATGCTGCTGGAAAAGGTGGTACTATCAAAAGAATCACAGAACACCTAAACCCAAGGGGTGCAAGAGTAGTTGCCTTAGAAAAACCAAGTGATGTTGAAAAAACACAATGGTATTTTCAAAGATATACTAAACACTTACCTAGTGCAGGTGAGATTGTACTTTTTGATAGGTCTTGGTACAACAGAGCTGGTGTTGAGCCAGTTATGGGATTTTGTACTTCTGAAGAACACCATGAGTTTTTAAGAGAGGTTCCTGAATTTGAGCAAATGCTTGTAAAATCTGGAATTATTCTTCTAAAATTTTACTTCTCAGTATCTAAAAAAGAACAAGCAAGAAGATTCAAAAAAAGGGAAGTAGACCCTTTAAAACAGTATAAACTTTCTCCTGTAGATAAAGAGTCTCAAAAACTTTGGGATAAATATACAGTTGCTAAGTTCTCGATGCTTATGTCATCAAATTCTGATTTTGCACCATGGACAATTATAAAAAGTGATAATAAGAAAAAAGCAAGAATCAACTGTATCAAACATATTTTAACACAAGTTGATTATCCAAATAAGATTGATTTAAAAGAGATAAAAATCGATAAAGATACTTTAGTTTCTGGAACAAAAGAGTTAGAGTATATGGAAAAACAAAATAAATTTGCAAAGGCGTAGTTGTAATGAATTTAAGTGATTTTGATAAAACAGAATATAGTGGTTTATATATTTCAAAAGCTGCACACCCAACTTTTGGAAAAAAATATATAGCAAGATTTCAATATAATAAAAAAAGATATGTAAAAGTATTAGGTTATACAAAAAAAGATAACCTTACTAAAAAAACTGCACTTACTTTAATGCAGAAGTTTAAAGACTCAATTGTAGTTGAAAAAGAAGAAGAGACTGTAAAAACACCAATTACAGAAAAGAACTTTGATAAAAAATATCAAGAGTTATATGAAGAAAATAAAAATTTAAAAACTATTTTAGGTGATTTCAAAGATTTAGACCCAGAGACTTTAAGAGATGGGATTCAAAAAATCTATGACTTAGAAGAGTTAAAAAAATATCAAATTGAGCTAATCAAACTACAAAACTATCTTGAATCTGAAAACAAAAGAATGATTATTCTTTTTGAAGGAAGAGATGCTTCAGGTAAGGGTGGGGCGATTAGACGAATCACTAGATATATGAACAACAAACACTATAGAGTTGTTGCATTAGGTAAACCAACTGAAACGCAAAGAAATCAATGGTTCTTACAAAGATATATCCAACACTTCCCAACTGGTGGAGAAATGGTACTATTTGATAGATCTTGGTACAACAGAGCTATGGTTGAGCCTATTTTTGGATTTTGTACAAAAGAAGAGTATGAAATTTTTATGGAAGATGTTGTAAATTTTGAGCAAGATTTAGTAAGACAAGGAATGATTTTAATCAAACTTTATTTCTCTGTTTCTAAAGATGAACAAAAAAGAAGATTTGATAGAAGAATCAATGACCCTCTTAGACAATGGAAATTCTCAGAAGTAGATATGCAAGCTCAAGATTTATGGTCAGAATTTTCAGAGAAAAAATATGAGATGCTTAGAAGAACATCTTCAAGAGCAGCTCCATGGCATATTGTTAGAAGTGATGATAAACACAAAGCAAGACTTGAAGCTATGAAAATCATCTTAAACTCTGTTGATTATGATGGAAGAAACTATGCACTAAACTTTGATGCTGATGAAAATATTAATATCTCAGTACAAAAAGAGTTAATGCAAATGAGAAAAACAGCAGACTACTAATATTTTTTAGATTAAACTATCTTACCAAGGAGTTGAAGTGTCATCACTTTGCTCTTTGGAATCAAACTTTTTAAGCATAACTGGAACTTCTTTTGCTTGTTCTAGTTTTTTTAGCCACTTTTTTTCTTCTGCATCACTTAGTTGGTTTTGTTTTATTTGTTGATTTTTTTGCTCTTTTTGTGAGCTATTTTCTTCACTGTTTTTATTATCTTGTTTTTCTTTTTCTTCTTTAGAGTCTTTATCTTTTTCTTTATTTTCTTGGCTTTTATCTTGTTCTTGTTTTTTGTTATCTTGATTTTTTTTGTCACCATCTTTAGGCTGGTTTTGCTCATTTTTATTTTGCTGATTTTGTTTCTCTTTATTCTTATTTTCAAGGGCTTTTAATACTGCTTCAAGATTCTCTTTTGTTTGTTTATCATCTTCTATTTTTAAAGCTTTTTCATAAACTCTTTTTGCATTTTGTAAGTCATTTAATTTTACATAAGAGTTTCCCATATTATGAAGTTTTTTATACTCTAACTCTTGATTTGAAGAGACTACATTTTTATAGTGCATTAAAGCTTTTTTGTATTCACCTTGTTTATATAGAGCATTTCCCAAGTTGTAGTGAGACTCTGGAGTTTTAGCTACTTTTCTAAACTCTTTTGAGGCTTTTTCATATTCTTGTTTTTCATAATGTTCATTGGCTTTATTTATCGTTTTAAAGTCAAACTCAAAAGCTTTTAATGAACTATTTGAAAAGATTAAAACTAAAGCTAAAAGAGCAAGATTTTTATTCTTTTTAAATATCTCAGATAACTTTGGTCTAGATGAAAAAGCAATAAGTAAAATAAAAAGAGCTAACCCTAAAGGATAATAAAAAAGCTCTGTATATGTTTTGAAATTTCTTGATTCTTGTTTTTGTTTTTTTGAAGTTATATTTATATCATCTATAACTTGCTTTATATCATCACTTGAGTTTGAGTATTTTATGTATGCAGCATCTGTATTTAGTGAAAGCTGTTTAATGTCCTCATTTAGTTTAACAGTTACAATTGAACCATCATCTTTAGTTAAAAAGTTTCCATCTTGAAGTTTGATAGGAGTTGGTTTATTTGTTGCTAATCCTAAAGTATAGATTCTTATATTGTTTTCTTTCGCATATTCAATCTCTTTTTCATAGTCTGATTTATTTGCACCATCAGTTATTAAAATAAGGTTTTTATCTTTTACATTTTTTAAAAGCTTTTTACTAACTTCTAAAGTTGAGAAAATATTTGAGCCATTGTCAAAGTTAAGTCCCGTATCAAGTCTATTTACAAGTATTTTTAATGAGTTAAAATCTTGCGTTATAGGAGAAAGTATAAAAGAAGACTTAGCAAATAAAACTACTGCAATAGAGTTTTGTTTTGCATAATCTATGATGTCTAAAATCTTCTTTTTCCCAAGGCTTAATCTATTTGGATAAATATCAGTTGCAAGCATCGATTTTGAAACATCTAAAGCTATTACAAAAGATACAGTTTCTTGGTCTATTTTATGCTCTTTTTCATTTATTACAGGTCTTGCAAGGGAAATAGTCATTAGTATTAGTACTAGAAAAAAAAGTATGTTTCTAGTTGTTTTTGTCATGTATTTATTTTTTACAGATAGTTTTGCCAAAGCTTCTTTGTCAAAAAACCTTTGAAACTTATCTTTGTTTGTTGTAATTAGAAACATTAAAATAATAATAGGAATTAACATAAAAAATAGTACATTTGGATAAAGAAATTGCAATTATAAGCCCTCATAAAATCTTAGTTTTTGTATTTTATATTATCCCAAGTAACTTTTAGATAAAATCACGACTAAAATTAAAATAATCGGAGTAGATTTAATGGAATTTAACGCACAAAGAGTTGACGAAGCTAATGCAGTTATCACTTCAACAATCTCTAAAGAAACAATTGAAAAAAACGTAGACAAGGTAGCTAAACAAGCTGCTAAGACTATGGATATTCAAGGTTTTAGAAAAGGTAAAGTGCCAGTTGCTGTTGTAAAACAAAGATATGCTGATAAATTAACAGAAGATGCAGAGGGTGAAGCAGTAAGAGCTGTATTAACTGATGCTTTAGTTGAGTTAAAAATCGAAAATGCAGACTTAATTGGTGAGCCAACATTTGGTAAATATGACAAAAAAGAAGATGGTTCTATTGAAGTAGAAATCAAAGTTGCTTGCAAACCAGCAGTAGAATTAGGTGATTATAAATCATTAATTCCAGCAGTTGATAAAAAAGAAGCAGACGCAAAAGAAGTTGAAGCAAGATTAGAAGAGATTGCTAAACAATCTGCACCATTAGAAAAAATCAAAAGAAAAAGAATGGTTAGAGAAGGTGACTTCGCAGTTATCGACTTTGAAGGTTTCGTAGACGGTGTTGCATTTGAAGGTGGAAAAGCTGAGAAGTATCCATTAGAAATCGGTTCTGGTGCATTTATCCCAGGATTTGAAGATCAAGTTATCGGTATGAAATATGAAGAGGAAAAAGATGTTGTTGTAACTTTCCCAGAATCTTACCAACAAAAAGATTTAGCTGGTAAAGAAGCTACATTTAAAGTAACTTTACATGAAATTCAAGAGAAAGTTGCTCCTGAATTAAATGACGAATTAGCTAAGAAAATGTTACCAGGTGAAGAAGATGCAACAATTGATTCTTTAAAAGAAAAAATTGCTGAGCAAATCACTGGTGAAGCAAAAGCTATTTACTATAGAGATGAGTTAAAACCTGCATTCTTAGATAAATTAGTTGAAAAAATTGACTTCGCATTACCTTCTTCTGTTATTGACCAAGAGATTAACTACTCTTTAAATAACAAAGTAAGAACTATGTCTGAAGATGAAATCAAAGAATTACAAGAAGATGCATCTAAAGTTGAAGCTATTAGAGATGAATTAAAAGCAGATGCTGAAAAATCAGTAAAAGCTACTTTCATTGTAGATGCTTTAGCAAAAGCTGAAGAGATTGATGTAACTGATCAAGAAGTTACTCAAGTAATTTACTATGAAGCAATGCAAACTGGTCAAAACCCTCAAGAAGTATTAAAGCAATACCAAGATGCAGGTTATTTACCAGCAATTAAAATGTCTATGATTGAAGAAAAAGTAATTACTAAATTATTAGACGAAAAAGCAGGAAACTAAAACCTAAAATAGGATAAAAAATGAGTTATATACCATATGTAGTTGAGAAAAGTGGAAGAGGCGAAAGAAGTTATGATATTTATTCAAGACTTCTAAAAGATAGAATTATTATGTTAAGTGGTGAGATTAATGACCAAGTAGCATCAACAGTTGTTGCTCAGCTTTTATTCTTAGAAGCTGAGGATCCAGATAAAGATATCTATTTATATATCAACTCTCCAGGTGGAGTAATTACAAGTGGTATGTCTATTTATGATACTATGAACTATATTAAACCAGATGTTTGTACTATTTGTATAGGTCAAGCAGCTTCTATGGGTGCATTTTTATTATCTTCTGGAGTAAAAGGTAAGAGATACTCTTTACCTAACTCTAGAATTATGATTCATCAACCATTAGGTGGAGCTCAAGGTCAAGCTACTGATATTCAGATTCAAGCTAAAGAGATTCAAAGAATGAAAGATGATTTAAATAGAATGATTTCAGAACAAACTGGACAACCTATTGAAGTAATTGAAAAAGATACAGATAGAGATAACTTTATGTCTGCAACTGAAGCTTGCAAATATGGTTTAGTTGATGAAGTGATTTCAAGTCATAAGTAAATAATATGATTAGAGAAGTTTTAACATATCCAAATAAACTACTTAGAACAAAATCTAGTGATGTTGTGAAGTTCGATGAAGAACTTCAAACATTACTTGATGACATGTATGACACTATGATTGCAGAAAATGGTGTAGGTCTTGCTGCAATTCAAGTAGGTATTCCTTTAAATGTTTTAATTATTAACCTTCCAAACGAAGAAGATATTCAAGAAAAAGAAGATTTGATTGAAGCAATTAATCCTGTGATTACTCATAAAGATGGTGAACAAGTTTTTGTTGAAGGTTGTTTAAGTGTACCTGGGTTTAATGAAGAAGTTAAAAGAGCACAACATATTATTGTAGAGTACTACAATAGAGATGGTGAAAAACAGACTATGGAGTGTGAAGATTTCTTAGCTGTAGCATGGCAACATGAAATGGAACATTTAGCTGGGCATTTATTTATTGAAAACCTATCAATTACAAAACGAAAAAAATTTGAGAAAGAGTGGAAGAAGAAACTCAAATCAAAAAAATAAGAATCTTCTATATTTCATAATATACTCCTTTAAGGAGTATATTATGATCCCTGACAATCAACAAACTCAAATTCTACAACTACAAGAATAATCTTTAAACTTATTTTATAGTACTTTTTATATAATAAATTAAATTATTTAAAGAGTGTATATGAAGATAATAAAATCTGCAACCTTAGCAAATATAGATGCAAGTGAAGTAAGTGTTGAGTCAACCTTTACAAAAGGCCTACCAAGTTTTACAATAGTTGGTTTACCGTCTGATCAAATAAAAGAGTCAAAGGATAGAGTAAAGTCAGCACTTCTTACAAATGACTATAAGTTTCCTCCTAAAAAAATTACTATAAATCTCTCTCCCAGCGAAATTAAAAAAACTGGAACACACTTTGATTTACCTATTGCTCTTTTGATTTCTTTATATGAAGAAAAGAAAATAGATTTTAAAGATATCCATGTCTTTGGAGAACTATCTTTAAATGGTGAGATAAAAGATAGTAATAATATCTTCCCTATAATTTTGTCCCTTGCAAAACAAAGTAAGATAAATAATGTTTTAGTTTGTAGTAATAGTGCAAAAAAGATTAGTAAAATTCCAAATATAAATATCTATTGTGTTAAAAACCTTTTAGAAGCTATTGAATTTTTCCATGAAAAAGATAAGAGTAAATACCTTTATAAAAAGGATATGCTTGAATATGAAAAGATAAATATAAATGGAAAAGAGTTTTACTATGAAAACTATTATGAAAATGATTTTTTTGATATAAAAGGACAAGAAAATGCAAAGAAAGCAGCACTTATAGCAGCAGCTGGAAACCATAATATTCTTTTAGAAGGAAGTCCAGGTTGTGGAAAATCAATGATTGCAAAAAGATTGCCTTATATAATGGCTCCAATGAGTTTAGATGAGATTCTTGAAATAGCTAAACTACAAGCACTAGATTTGAAAGAGCCAAACTTTAAACCTGTACGTGTATCAAGATCTCCCCATTGTTCTTCAACAAAGGCATCAATTGTAGGAAGTAGTAATAGTCTAGGAGAAATAGCATTAGCAAACGCTGGAGCACTTTTTTTTGACGAGTTAGCACATTTTCCAAGTTCTATTTTAGAGTCTTTAAGAGAACCCCTTGAAGATAACTGTTTATTAATAAGTCGTGCAAACTCAAAAGTAAAGTATAACACAAAGTTTTTATTTATAGGAGCGATGAACCCTTGCCCTTGTGGAAATTTACTTTCAACAAATAAATCATGTAGATGTAATGAGCTAGAGATAAAAAGATATAAAAATAGACTAAGTGAACCTTTCTTAGACAGAATAGATTTATATGTAATTATGAATGAAACAAATATAAATGACAAACCAAGTGTTGATTCAAAAAGTTTGCATGAGCAAGTTATAGAAGCTTTTAAAATGCAAATTTTAAGAGGGCAAAATGAGTTAAATGGAAAGTTAAATGATAAGCAAGTAAATAAATTTTGTATTCTTGATGAAGAGTCAACAGCCATTTTACATAGAGCAACAAATAGTTTTAATCTATCATTTAGAAGTATAAATAAAGTTTTAAAAGTTGCAAGAACAATTGCAGACTTAGAAAGTTCAGTAAGCATAAAAAAACATCATATTTTAGAAAGTTTAAATTACAGAAGAAGATAGTAAATAAACTGCAATATTAAATGATGAAGAGTGGGAAGATAATGAAAAGTTGGACAAAAGTAGTTACTCTCTAAGTTTAAAAAGTGAAGAAATATATATGGAAGACTTACTGCTATTAGTTATGTATTTGACTAAATAGTTTTATTTTTAAAATTCCATATTAATTCCTCAGACACTGCATATTGAGTCCATATTAAACATTTATAATACTACATATCAAAACAAAAGGATTTAATTATGAAAAAACTTGCAACTTCAATTTTAGGAGCTACTTTACTAGCAGGTTCAGTTTTTGCAGCAGGTAATCAAGGAATGTCAGATATGAGTCATTCTAAAATGAATAAAGACTATGTTCAAAAGTGTGAAGCTTTTATGCAAAAATATCAACTAAGTCAAAATAGTTGGACTCCTCCTACAAATATACTTACAGACTTATATCAAGCATCTGAAAACTAGTCTTTTATTATCTAGTCTCCTTTCTCCTTTAAACCTTCAAGATATTTTTTCTTGAAGGTTTTTTTTGATTAAAAATTATCATTTAGCTTATAGCCTATTCCTTTAATAGTAGTAATAGCCTCTTTTCCTAATATTTTTCGTAAATTTTTAATATAAGTTCTAATAGTTGCTGCTGTTGGTATTTCATCATAAACCCAGTTGTTTAATGAAATTTCTTCAATTGATAAAACCTTGTTTTTATTTTTTAAAAAAAACTCCAAAATCTTTGATTCAATTTTAGGAAGAGTGTATATTTTTTCATTAACTTTAAGTAGTTTAGAATCATAGTTATATTCTATATGTTTATTTATTTTTATAATTCCCATTGAATCAATATTTCTTAGTCTTTTTATATTGTTTAGACGTGCTTTTAATTCACTTAGTTGAAATGGTTTTTTTAAATAATCATCTGCTCCTGCATAAAATCCAATTTCTACATCTCGTGCTGTATGTAATGATGTAATAAAAATAGCGGGAATATCAATTTTATTTTGTTTTAGTATTTTTAATAAATCCAAGCCCGTCAAAGATGGAACATTTATATCTAAAATAAGAAACTGAAAAGACTCTTCATAAATACGTTCTAATGCCTCTTGTCCATCATATGTAGTAACAACATTGTATTTTAGAGAAATCAAATACTCTTCTATTATCTCATTTAGTAGAATATCATCTTCAAGTAAAAGTATTTTCATTTTAGTTTTGGTCCTTTAATTTATTGAGAAATCATATGAAATTTATGAGGATTGAGTGTGGATATGTTATAATCCCAAAAAAACAGTAAGGATTTATATGACTAAATGTGGTTATGTATCTGTAGTTGGTAGACCAAATGCAGGAAAAAGTTCACTTTTAAACTGGCTTGTAGGTGAAAAGATTGCAATGGTTTCACACAAAGCTAATGCAACAAGAAAAAGATCAAATATAATCGTAATGCACGAAGAAGACCAAATTGTATTTGTTGATACTCCAGGTATCCACGAAACAGAAAAACTTCTAAATCAATTCATGTTAGATGAAGCATTAAAAGCAATTGGTGATTGTGATTTAATTCTATTCTTAGCTCCAGTTACAGATAAACTTACTCACTATGAAAACTTTTTAGAAAAAAATAAAAAGAACACAAAGCATATTTTACTTTTAACAAAAATTGATAATGTTTCAAATAATGAAGTATTAGAAAAGATGAAGGAGTACGAACAATATGCAGATAAATATGAAGCAGTAATTCCAGTTTCAATTAAAAAGCAAACAAGACATGAAGATATTTTAGATGTTGTAACAAAACATTTACCAGAACATCCTTACCTTTTTGACCCAGAGATTATGACAACTGAACACTTAAGAGATATCTTTAAAGAGTTTATTAGAGAATCAATTTTTGATAATATCTCAGATGAAATTCCTTATGAAACAGATGTTATTGTAAATAGAGTTGAAGAGAAAAAAGATATTGATGTAGTAAAAGCTACGATTATTGTTCAAAAATCAACTCAAAAGGGAATGATTATTGGTAAAGGTGCAAGTGCTATTAAAAGAATAGGTAAAGACGCAAGAATCAAAATCGAAAAACTTACTGGAAGAAAGTGTTATTTAGAACTATTTGTGTCTATTAGAAAAGGATGGACTAAAGACAAAAAAGGTCTTAAAGAGTTAGGCTACGACGTAACTTTTTAAATAAATAACTAAAAAAAATATTTAATTAAACTTTATTAAATCTTTAAAATAATAAAATAAATTATATTTTGTTATAAAAGGTTTAATATGGAAACTTATGAAATAAAATCTACTGAGAAGATATCTGAAGTACATTTAAAAAGTTTTCTCCTTACAAACCTTGGAAAAGAGGATTTTTTTCTATCTCCTAACTCATATATTTTTGCTTCTTATTTAAAAGAGTTAAATAAATACCAATTAATAATTTTTGAAAAAAACAATAGCTTAGTTCCTGAAATATTTTTACATAAAGCAATTTACGAAAATGAACTTCTTATTACCCAAAAGTTTTTTTGTCTTTATAAAGACAAAAAAGTATATTTTTATCAAGAGTTAAAAGAAAAACTAGATAAAGAAAGAATTGAAGAGTTTATAAAAAGTAGTTTTAACTTAGATAGTTTATCTATTGTAGATAAAATAAATGAAGAGAAAAAAGAGGAGAAAAACTATAGATTTATAAAGTATAAAAAAAGCTATCTATTTAAACTTTTAATACTCTATTTTCTAATTTTATTTATTACTTTACTTTGGTATTTCTCTTTAGATAATAAAACTGAAAAAGATATCTCTATATCAAGTTTAAAAAAGAAGATAGAAAGCCAAAAAAAAGATAATGCCTACTCTTTTGTATCCTCTAAAATAATAAATTTATATTATCAAGCAAAACAAAAAGAGATAAACTTACATCTAATCCAACAAAATGACAACTCTTTTTTGATTGAATTAACTTCATTAAATAAAAATAGTATCTATGAGTTTTTTGATAATTACAAAACTTCTATAAACAGCTTTAAATATGATGAATTAATAGGAGGCTATATAGTAAATGCAAATATTAAATTTATTAGAAAATAGTTTTGAAAAAGCAGCTACAAGAGTAAAGTTAGAACTGTTTTTATTTCCTTTAATTATTATTGCTTTTTTGATTTATTTTTTAGAGCAGACAAAAGTAGGGGAATCTGAAAGAAATCTCTTTAGTAGTAATATCTTTATTCAAAAAAAGAGTATGGACAAATCCTTAATAGAAGTAATAAAAGATATTGAAACTTATTTAGAAAAGAATTATATTCAGCTAATTGATATTTCAAATATAGATGAGAAGATACAACTTCAAGTAAATGCTTCTATTCTCTTAAATTTAAAATTATTAGATTATATAGAACACTACAATAATTTCTCTTCTATTAAGACACTAAAACTTACAGATGATAGTTTACATGTAACGATAAGTTTTGATAAATCTTTTATAAAAAACAGTAAGAAAGCAAGCAAGCTTGAACTAGCTTATTTAGAAAAACACATAAGTACTAGTAAAAAGTATAGTCTAAAAGCAATAGTTGGGAATGAAGTTTTAATTAATGAAAAATGGATAAGTCTAGGTGAAAAAGTAAACAAAGATTTTAAAGTAGAAAAAATAAATAGAAATTCAGCTGTAATAAAAAGTGAGACTATTCAAATAGAACTAAGGCTTTATAATGAAACTATATAAATATCTAATTGATTATAACTATGTAAATAGTTTTGATTTAAAACTTTTAAAAGAGGCTTTGGTTTTACCTATTTCAAGTGATGGAATCTATTGTAAGTTTTATGTTTGTAAAGAGTCAAATTTAAAAGTACTTGATTTAAGTTTGATAATAGAAGAGATTGAAATTTCAAAAAACAAAATAGAGTTCTTCTTAAGTGACTTTAATACAAGACTTGATTTATATAATCGCAGTGAAAATCTAATAAAACAAAAAGAAATAAACCCAAAACTTATGGAGGAGTTTTTTAATAAACTTTTAGAAAAAGCACTGTGTCTAAGAACAAGTGATTTACACTTTGAGAGTTTAGAAAACTCTATGATTGTAAGGTTTAGGATAGATGGGGAGCTAAGCTGTTTTTATATCTTTAATAAACAGTTTTTTAAGACTATAAGTTCATATATTAAGATGTTATCAAAACTTGATGTAACAAAAGTTCGAAACCCTCAAGATGGAAGATTCTCTTTTAAAACTATTGATTTTAGAGTTTCTACTATGCCTACAATTCATGGGGAATCAATAGTAATAAGAGTCTTAGATAATTTAAATGTTAGTGATGATTTAGAAAGTATGAGTTTCTCTTCTCATATAGTTGACTCCTTTGAAAATATTACCTCTTTAAAAGAGGGATTAGTTTTAATAACTGGACCAACTGGAAGTGGAAAGAGTACAACTCTTTATTCTTTGGTTAAACAGTTAAATAGTGAAGATAAAAAGATAATAACTATTGAAGATCCAGTTGAGTATAAAATAGAACAAGTACAACAAGTAAATATAAATGAAGATATTCAATTAGGTTTTAATAATGTACTTAAAAATATTTTACGTCAAGATCCAAATGTCATACTTATAGGAGAAATAAGAGATGCCTTCTCTTTATCAATTGCTTTACAAGCATCATTAACCGGACATTTGGTTTTAGCTTCTATTCATGCAAATTCTAGTGTTGATACTATTTCTAGACTTATTGATTTAAATGCAGATAGGTTTTTATTAGCAAGTACTTTAAAGTATATAGTTTCACAAAGGCTAGTATCAAAACTTTGTACTTGTAAAAGTACTTGTGAAAAGTGCAACTATAAAGGTTTTCTAGGAAGAATGGGTATTGCTGAGAGTTTAGTATGTGATAGTAAAATAAAAACTCTTTTAATGAAAGATGATTTTTTAGTTGAGATTGAAAACTATTTAAAACAAAAAGAGTATAAGACAATCTTAGATGATGGCTTAAAAAAAGTAGAAGAAGAAAAAACTACTTTAAAAGAGCTATATAAAGTGGTGAACTCTTAAGATGAAGTATAAAGTAAAGTATCAAGAAAAAGGAAAAATAAAAACTCTTCTTTTAACTGAAGATGAATACTTAGAAGAGAATAGTTTGCCTTTAAATATTATTAGCATAAAGAAAACTATAGAGTTAAGTACTCTTTTTTCTTCAAAAAAAAGAGTTAGTAAAAGAGCTTTAATCAATATATTAAATGAATTAAATCTTATGCTTGAAGCAAATATACTCTTTGATGATGCCTTTGAAATTTTGATTGATTCTAATAAAGATAAAACTATAAAAGATTTTCTACTTAAGTTAAAATACTCTTTTTCAAATCATTTAGATTTAGAACAAAGTTTAAAAGAGTTTAGAGTTGATAGTTTTGTAATCTCCTTATTTAAGATTATACAAAATAGTGGAGAGCCAAAAAGGCATATTAAAACTTTGTATGAGATTTTAAAAGAAGAAGATGAGGTAAAAAAACAGATAAAAAAAGTTTTTGCTTATCCTTTGATTTTAGTAAGTTCATTTTTATTTGCACTTATTGGTATTTTTAATTTTGTAGTACCAAAGTTTGAGAATATGTTTTTACAAAATGATATGAAATTAAGTTTTGCTACAAAGTCTCTATTTCTTGTAAAAAATATATTTGAAAACTATCTTTTATTTATTATAGTAATTCTTAGTTTAGTACTCTTTTTTATATACTTAATCTACTCAAAAAGTGAGAAAATAAAGTTTTTTGTGCATAGAATTATTTTTGAAAAACTATTTATAGTAAGTAAAATATATAAGCTTCGAATAATGTATAGATTCTTTTATATTGTAAATAGTTTGCTTCAAGGAAGATATGAGTTTCATGAAACTATTATTAAGAGTAAAACTTTAATAAACAACAAATACTTTTTAGATAAAATTACACGAATTGATAGTTCAGTAAAAAGTGGTAAGTCTATTTACCATAGTTTTAAGAAGAGTGATATCTTTGATGAGCTTGTTTTAAATATAATTAGAACAGCCGAAATATCAAACTCTTTAGAGAAAACAAGTTATGAGATAAGAACTATCTATAAAAAAAGATTTAATGAAAAAGTAGAAATATTTTCTATACTAATTGAGCCAATATTTTTTATATTGATTATGTTATTAATTGTTTGGATAATTATGGCTATCTTTGTTCCTTTATGGAGTATAGGTGATATTTTAAAAATATAAGAGGAATTTTTTATGAGCAAAGAACTAGAGTTTGAAAACTCAGTTAAAAACATTTTAGAGTATGTGGGTGAAGATATAAATAGAGAAGGGCTTGAAAAAACACCTAGTAGAGTTAGAAAAGCTTTTGAGTTTATGTGTGGTGGATATAAGCAAAATCCAGAAGAGATTATCAACTCTGCACTTTTTACAAGTTCAAATGATGAAATGGTAGTTATCAAAGATATTGAGTTTTATTCAATGTGTGAACACCATATGTTACCAATTATAGGTAAAGCACATATTGCATATATTCCAAATGGAAAAGTAGTAGGACTTTCAAAAATACCTAGAGTTGTAGATGTTTTTGCTAGAAGATTACAAATTCAAGAGCAAATGACTGAACAGATTTGTGATGCACTTCATGAAACTTTAAATCCAAAGGGTGTTGCAGTTATGATTGATGCAAGACATATGTGTATGGAGATGAGAGGAGTTGAAAAGATTTGTTCAACAACTGTTACTTCTGCACTAAGAGGATTATTTAAAAAAGACAAAAAAACTAAAGATGAGTTCCTTTCAATAGTTGCTCAATCTTTACATAAATAAAGTAGGCTTTTTAGCTTACTTTTATATAAAAGTAAATAAAACCTTTTAAAGTAAAATTACTTTTGCAAGCATTAAAAATGAGAAGAAACCTACAATATCTGTAACCGTTGTAAGTAGTACTGTACTTCCTATTGCTGGGTCTACATCAAGTTTTTTAAGAAATAGTGGAATTGAGGCTCCAAAGAAACCTGCACTAAATAAGTTTATGACCATTGCCATGGCAATAACAACACCAAGCATAGCTTTATCAAACCAAATCCAAGCAATCAATCCTATAACTACAGCAAAAACTACTCCATTAAAAATAGAGATAAAAACCTCTTTTTTAATAGCAGTTTTACTATTATCAAAGTCGATATCACCTAAAGCAAGTTGTCTTACCATTACGGCTAAAGTCTGTGTTCCTGCATTTCCACCCATCGAAGCAACAATAGGCATTAAAATAGCTAAGGCAACATATGATTGAATAGTTTCATCAAATAAGCCAATAACTAAAGAGGCTAAAATAGCAGTTCCTAAGTTTAAAAATAGCCAAAAACCTCTTTTTTTAGCAACTGTAAGTAAGTTATCATCTTGCTCAAACTCATCATCTACCCCTGCTAATTGGTACATTTGTTCTGTTGCACTCTCTTCAATTACATCTAAGATATCATCTGATGTAATCCTACCCATTAACATACCTTGATATCCAACAACAGCCACAACTGAAAGGTCATATTTCTCAAACTGTTTTGCTACATCATCAATATCATCTTTATCTTGTACAACAAAGGGTTTAAACTTGTTTTCTTCGTGAGAGTTTAAAATCTCTTCATATGTTTTTGTAAAATCAAAGATAATTAAGTCTTCAAGTAGAATTGAAGCAAGAAGTTTTTTATCATCATTAATAATAAAAACTTGGTGAATATTTTCTAATTCATCACTTGCTTTTCCCTCTCTTAATCTATCAATAGAACTTTGAATAGTATCTTTGATATTTGCAGAGAAAAGCTCAGTCTGCATGTATGAACCAGCTTCATCTTGGTTATATCTCTTAAGCCAATTAATCTCTTCTTGGTCTTCTTCTTCTAGACCATCGAATACCTCTTTGGCTTTATCTTCATCAATTCCTTCAATTTCTTGAATGATATCCGTAGCATCATCTGATTCTAGTTCATCTACTACGTCTGTTAGTTTTTTAATTGATAATTCTTCATAAACATCTTCTCTTAGATATTCAGGAAGTTCAAGGATAACTTCACCTAATAAATCTTCGGGGATTTTTTTAATAGTATCAAAGAAGTCTTGGCTATTTTCTGCGTGGACTTTTTTTAAAGAGTAAGCTATATCACTAGGGTGAATGTCTTCTATTTTTTCAAGAAGTTCTTTCGTGTCTGTTATAACTCTCTCTTCTGACATTAAATATTCCTAATTGTAATTGGTGAACTTGAAAGTGAGTCTTCAAGCTTTGTTGGTATTAACACATTTAAATCTTTAGTATGACCTTTTAATCTATTTGACATAGTTTTAGCATACTCTTTAAATACTCTTTTTTCTTTACCTTTAAGTTTACTCTTAGTTACCTTTATAATTTTTAAAGGATCAATTGCTCTACCATTTCTATATAATCCTAAGTGTAAGTGAGGTCCAGAACTTAGTCCCGTACTTCCAACATATCCAATATGTTGACCCTTTCTTACTTTACTTCCTCGTCTTAATCCACCTTTGAATTTGTACTGGTGAGCATAAAGAGTTTTTAAACCATTTTTATGTTGGATAATAATTGTATTTCCATAACCACCTTTTCTACCTCTAAAAGTGATTCTTCCATCTGCTGCTGCGTAGATTTTTCTTCCTCTTGGAGCTGCATAATCAACTCCTAAGTGGGCTCTATATCTTTTTAGAACTGGATGGAATCTTCTTTTTTGGAATCTACTTGAAATTCTACTATATCTAACTGGCGTTTTAAATGTGAAGTTTGTTAAGCTTTTACCATTTAGGTCATAATATTGACCATCTCTTTCATGTCTAAATATAAAGTTATTATCTCCTGCAACTTCAACCATAGCTGCAACAATTTCTGGTTGACCAAAATATTTTCCAAGTCTGATTTTTTGTTTATATTTTATAACTACAAAATCACCTTTTTGCATTCCTCTAAAGTTTACACTTGATTTAAATGCTCTAATAAGTTCATTTGCAAGATTTTTATTGTTTGTTTTTTTCATAATATCAAGATATGGAGAGTGAGAAATTTCTAAAACTAAAGTCTCTTCTATCTCTTGATATGAAATAGGAAGTGTTTGAAACTTGTACGTTCCATCTAGTTGTTTTGCAATGTGAAGTTGAATATCTTCTGATACTGGAATTAATACTTGTTTTAATGAGTTATCGTCATCAAGTAATAAGTGATAAGGTATACCTGCATTTATTTCAGAACATAACTCTTTATCCTCTTTTGGCAAATCAAAATATAATGATTGGGAAATTCCATACTGTTCTAAAAATGTTAAAAATGTTTCGCCCTTTGGCCAAGCTAACTCTTTCACCTCTTTTGCTAGTGCAAAAGTACTTAAAAATACAAAAACTAATAAAATGATTTTCTTCACATGACTTCTTTATACTAAAATTAGAAAAATTATTATACAATCCGCAACTTGAAGAGTTAATAAAATATTTGGGGAATTGTATGAAAAAACTACTACTTCTTTTATTCTTTATGGTTACTTATTTATTGGCTGATCTAGTAGATGTTTATCGAAACCAAGGCTTAGATGCAGTACGAGCTGAGTTAGAAAAAGAACTTACAAAAAAGCAATACTGGGAAAATTATCTAAGTAACAAGAACGTTGAGTATGGTTACTATGAATCAAAAGAGTTTTTAATAGTTGCAGAGAAGCAAAAAAAAGAGATAAAAGTATTTAAAGTAGAAAAAGATAATTATAATCTACTTTTAAAAGAAGATATTATTGTTGGTGAAAAAGAGGGTGATAAGCAAGTTGAAGGTGATTTAAAAACACCAGAGGGTGCTTATATGTTAACAAAAAAACTTACTAAATTAGATCAATTTTATGGACCACTTGCTTTAGTAACTTCGTATCCAAATACTTTTGATAAAGCATTAAATAAAAATGGTCATGGAATATGGATTCATGGAATGCCTTTAAATGAAGAAAGAGAAAAATTTACTCAAGGGTGTATTGCTTTAGACAATGAACAATTACAAGCAATAGATAAAAGCATTGCCCATGAAAAATCTATTTTACTTATAAGTGATGAGCATCTTCCAAAAACTTCAAAAGAAGAGATAAGTACAATTTTAGCTGCTATTTATAAGTGGAGAGAAGCTTGGAAAAAATCTGATATTGAAGAGTATTTAAACTTCTATTCTGAATCTTTCAAAAATGATAGAGGAATGAGTTTAGAAGAGTTTGCAAAATATAAAAAAAGAATCTTTGCTAAAAAAGAAGAGAAAAAAATTGTATTTACAAATATAAATATCGCTCCTTATCCAAATTCACTAAATAAAAATATCTATAAAGTTCTTATGGATGAAGATTACAAAACAAAATATTATACTTTTGTAGGAAAAAAAGAACTATATATTGAGCTTAAAGACAATAAAGTACAAATCTTAGCAGAGGGTTAAAACTAATACTAAGAGCTTTTTTTGTATAATCGCCTTTAATTAAAACTACCATAAATTTAAGGGCGAAGATGCAAAAAGAAGAGATGAATCTTGAAGAGATAGCACTTGCACACTCTTTAACACTTGAAGAATTCGAAAATATCAAAGAAATTTTAGGAAGAGAACCAAACTATGTAGAAATTGGTATTTTCTCTGCTATGTGGTCTGAACACTGTTCATATAAATCTAGTACAAAATACTTAAAAGGTTTCCCAACAAAAGCACCATGGGTTATCCAAGGTCCAGGTGAAAATGCAGGGGTTATTGATATTGGTGACGGTTATGCAGCAGTATTTAAAATGGAATCTCACAATCACCCATCTTTTATTGAACCATATCAAGGAGCAGCAACAGGTGTTGGTGGAATTATGAGAGATGTATTTACAATGGGTGCTAGACCTGTTGCAAGTATGAACTTAATCCAATTTGCTGGAATCGAAGGTGACAGTGAAACTGCTAAAAAGCACAGATACTTATTAAGAGGTGTTGTTGCTGGTATTGGTGGATATGGTAACTGTATGGGTGTTCCAACTATTGGTGGACAAACTAATTTTGAAGAGTGTTATGCAGGAAACAACTTAGTAAATGCATTTAACTTAGGTATCGCAAAAGCTGATGAAATCTTCTACGGAAAAGCAGAAGGTATTGGAAACCCAGTAATGTATGTTGGGTCAAAAACAGGTAGAGATGGACTTGGTGGAGCGGTTATGAGTTCTGCTTCATTTGATGAAGATTCAGAATCAAAAAGACCAACAGTTCAAGTAGGTGATCCATTTACTGAAAAACTATTATTAGAAGCTTGCTTAGAACTATTCAAAGAAGATTTAATTATTGGTATTCAAGATATGGGTGCTGCAGGACTTACTTCATCTTCATTTGAAATGGCAGGAAGATCTGACTCTGGTATGATTATGCACTTAGACAAAATTCCAGCAAGAGAAGAGGGAATGACTCCTTATGACTTTATGTTATCTGAGTCTCAAGAAAGAATGCTTATTTGTGCTAAAAAAGGTAGTGAGCAAGCAATTATTGATATCTTTGAAAAATGGGAATTAGATGTTGCTGTTGTTGGTGAAGTAACTGATACAGGAAATATGGAACTATTCTGGCATGGTGAAAAGTGTGCAGAAGTACCAGTTCAACCAGTTTCTGAACAATCACCAGTATTAGATAGACCAGTTTCAAAACCAGCATACTTAAATGATATTGCAAATATCTTTTTAGATAAAAACATCTCTAATCAAGAGGCATTTGATAAACTATTATCTGATATGGAAGTAGTTGACAAATCTTGGGTTTATGACCAATATGATTCAATGGTACAAACAAATACTGTAAAAGGACCAGGTAAAAATGATGGTTCTGTAATTAGAATCAAAGAGACTGGAAAAGCTTTAGCTATGTCTGCTGATTGTAATACAAGACAATGTTATGTTAACCCTGAATTAGGAGCAGCAGCAGCTGTTATGGAATCAGGAAGAAATGTTGCTATGACAGGAGCTACTCCAAAAGCAATTACAGATTGTCTAAACTTTGGTAACCCACAAAACCCAGAAGTAATGTGGCAGTTTGCTCAAGCTTGTGAAGGTATTAAATCTGCTTGTAAAGAGTTAAATACTCCAGTTATTGGTGGAAATGTATCTTTATATAATGAAACAAATGAAGTAGGTGTTTTCCCAACTCCAGCAATCGCAATGGTTGGTGTAAATGATGATGCAAACAAAGTTTTACCTTCTTGTTTACAAGAAGATGGAAACACTTTATATTTATTAGGTGATACTAAATCTGAGTTTGGTGCTTCTTTATATCTTAAAAAGTTATATGGAAAAGTTGCAGGAGCTCACCCAGAAGTTGATTTTGCAAAAGAGCTTAACTTATGGAATACAGTAATTGAAGCAAATAACCAAGGTTTATTAAAAGCAGCAAAAGATGTTAATGTTGGTGGTTTAGCTATCGCATTAGCAAAAATGGCAGTTGTTGGAAACAAAGGTTTAGAAGCAAATATCAAATTAGCTGATGAAAAAGATTTATTCTCTGAAACATTAAGTAGAGCTGTTGTTGAAGTAACTCCTGAAAATAAAGATGCATTTGAAAAACTGTGTGCTTCTAAGGGAATGAAAGTTACTGAATTAGGATTAGTTGGTGGTGGAAGAATTGCTATCAACGATATCTATACAGAATTAGCAGATGCTAAAAATGTATACTTCAATAGATTTAAAGAAGTAATTGAGCAAGACTTATAATAAAGGTTTTAAAATGCAACAATATATTAAAGATTCTTCAAAAAGCGTTCAAGAGGTAGTAGATACTATTTGTGAAAAAGCATCAAACTATAAGTTTGGTGTTTTACATATTCATAATGTAAAAGAGACTCTTAACTCAAAGGGTGTAGAGTTTGATGATGAGTGTCAAATTCTTGATGTATGTAACCCTGGTGTTGCAAAAGAGTTTTTAACTGCAAATAGAAACCTATCTTCTATAATGCCTTGTAAAATCTCTGTTTATAGCAAAGATGGTCAGACAAGTGTAGTTATGAATCCTGTTGAGGATTTAGCTAGACCAATTGAAGAGTCTGTATTACCATTAGCAAAAACAACACAAGAAACTTTATACAAATTAATAGATGAAGCTATCTAAGCTTTATCTATTAAACACTATACATAATCTGCGATAAAAATATAATCATAATTACTAAAATAAATGGAAGCCTGTGACCTTTAAATACGAAAGGTTGAATTCCAAAAAATACTTGTAAAACTCCCCTTAATCCTAACCATAATCCTAAAATTGCTTTTATTGAAAGTAGGATTTGAAAAGTTGAAAAATTATTATCTTCAGGAATACTTCCAAAACTAATATGAAATAGATATATTCCTGATATTACTGCAAGAATTAAAGCTTTGGGAACTATAGCACGGGTTAATTTTGCAAAGTAGCCTCTTACTTCTTTGTATTTGTCTTCACTTAGAGTTTTTTGCATTCTCATTAATATAAGATTATCTGTAAATAAAAAGCCTGCATAAATAAATACTGAAAAAATATGAATTAGTTTTACAAGTAAAAAGTCCATTAGAAACCACCTAACTTCTGCTTTACATGTTCTTGTGACATAGATATATTCCACTCTGGTTCCCATACAAGTTCAACACTTGCAAGTTCAACTCTAGGAAGTTCTTTTAAAACAGCTTCTTCCACCCATTGAACAATTAGTTGATGTAAAGGACAAGCTTTTGTACTAAGTGTCATAGTTACAACAACTTCCATTTTTTCATTACAACTTGCATCATAAATAAGTCCCATTTCCACAAGGTTAAATCCAACTTCAGGGTCAATAACAGTTGATACAGCTTTAAAAATTTCTTCTTTAGAATACATAAGATCCCTCCTTAATTGTTGCCATATATAAAATATCTTTTAATAAAAAGATAAGACCAATAGTTAAAAAACATAAACCACTTTTGTATATTTCATCTATATTTGTTGCTAAACCTATTGTTACAATAGTAGTTCCAACAGAAGAGCTTAAAATCTGAAAGCTAGAGCTTTTCTTTGGTATTAAATCAGTTAACATAGGTACTTGTTTTTTGCCTACAAACATAGAAAATCTTTCATACCAAACTAAAAAAGGAACTATTTTATATAGATGTCCTGCTATTAAAAAACCAATAAAACCAACAAAAATAAGCCATGAAGCTGAAATTAAAAGCTTATCATTTCCATACAAGAAATATGCGATAAAAAATATAAGTGATACAAGTAAACTTAGATATGAGAAAATCATACTTTTAAAATAAATATCAACCTCTACTCTTACTCTTTTTTTATAGATTACAAATATCTGAACAAAATATAAAAGCAATGAGATTATACAAAGTGTATAAGCTATAATTTCAAAGATATTGATATTAAAAAAACTGAAAATAAGCATTGAGATAATACTTGAACATAAAATATAAAAGGCACTTTTTACATATATCCATGAAAAACTATGACTTAACCAAAACATTGGAAGAAGAATTAAACTCATACTCATAATAGTAGTTCCTACATATCCAAAGAACACTAAGAAAATATGTGATTTTAAAAGTCTAAATGAATCTACAGATACAATACCAGAATGGTTAAGAGCTAATGCAATTCCAAGTATTAATCCAAATAGTAAGAATATATTTGAGATGATAATTGTAGAAATAATGAAGTTTATCTTCTTAACTTTTAAGATTGTTAAAAATGTTTCTACTAAAAATATAGCCATTGCTATAAAAATAGCTGTTCCTCCAAAGGGAAGTAAAATAGGAAAACTATAAAAGCCAAAAGCCATTAAAATAGTACCTATTATAACTAAGGGATAAATTGCATAATACAAATCAACTGCACAATGACCAACTTCTAAAACCACAGGAACAAGTTGAGCCATTGCTCCTAAAATAATAAGCATTACAAATGAAAGTAAAAATATATGAACCCAAGCTAAAGTACTACTGTTTAAGTAGTGTAAGCTTTCAAGTTCAAATCCAAACATAAGTAAGATACTTATTACAAAAGTTATTACACCTAAAATAAAAAAAGGTGCTACAAGTTTAAAAGGTGGTGCAAAAGCAGTTGAGATATTCATTAGTGGTTACATCCTGAGCCACTACAACTATTTTGAGTAAAATCAGTTGTATTTTTAGCACCTATTTTTTTTCTAAAAATAACTTTTGAAAAACCATTTTCTAACTCTTTTACATCAAAAGTAAACTCTTGCTCTATTCTTGGGAAAAGTCCTGCTGGTGACTTATGGTTTATCATTACTAATTGACTATTTTCATCTAGTAGTTGTAATCCTACCATTGCATTTACCATAGGTTCTGGTGGACCACATCTGCTAGTATCAAAGTGATAAGTTGTTAATCCATCTTCAATAGATTTAAAAAAGTCTACACTTGAACCTGCTACTTCTATTTTTTCCATTTTTTATCCTTTGTTTTTTGAAGTTTAACTTCTTTAAGGATTTGATTTATTGATGCCAATCAATAAAGAAAATGAATAAATAGTTTTAGTAGCAATAAACTCTATTTCTTCCTAGTTTTTTTGCTTGATATAGTGCTTCATCTGCATTTTTAAATACATCATCAAAGGAGTTATTTGAAGCTTTAAAGCTACTAACTCCAAAAGAAGCTGTAACTTTACCAACTTTAGTAAATTTTACTTTTTCAATATCAGCTCGTATTTTATCTGCTATATTTTGTACCGCATTTAAGTTTGTAGTATTTATCACTAATACAAACTCTTCACCTCCCCATCTAGCAAAGATATCATCTAATCTAATTTTATTACCAATAACTTCAGCAAACTCACTTAAAATAATATCTCCAATATCATGTCCATAAGTGTCATTTATAGATTTAAATTTATCAATATCAGCAATAATAACAGAATACTCATCTCCATAAGGGCGATATTTCATCTTTTCTAAAAAGCCTCTTCTGTTTAAAACTTTTGTTAATGAATCAAAATAGGCTTTTTTATGTAAAGATTTATTTGATTTTTTTAGAGTCTCATTTTTCTCTTTTAACATCTCTAAAAGATAATTGAAAAACCTTGCAACAATACCTACTTCGGTATCTCTTTCTTCATATATTTTTTTATTTAAATTTCCTGTTTTCATAATAGTAACTATGCTTTCAATAGTCTCTACCCAAGGAAGTTTTGCATTGTGTTCACTTGTATTTAATCCAAGAACTTCACTTCTTTTTTTAACCCTTAAAAACTTGTATCTATATAAAATCAAAAATAGAATAATTCCTAAGGTAAAAGAAAATATAAATGCAGAAAATATTCCTAAAGTTTGAACTATAAAAAACTCCACAAATGATAAGCCAGTTGGTGATGCGGTAAAAAGTGCAATTGCCAATGTTCCCCAAGCTCCTGCAAAACCGTGTATTCCTATTACATTTAAAGGATCATCAATTTTAAGTTTCTTTGATATAAACTCATTTGAAAAGTGCATTATCATAGCAGATATAAATCCTACAACTGCTGCTTGATATATTGTAAATAAATGACATCCTGCAGTTATACCAACAAGTCCTGCAATAATCCCAAAACTAAATAGTTCTACTTTTGTTTTTTCATGATTAGCAAAAGTTAATATCCATGCAGCAAAACCACCAAATATAGCTGATATAAGTGTATTTAAAAGTATTAAAGTAATTTGTGCATCAAACTTTAAAAGACTTCCTGCATTAAATCCAAACCATGCAAGGAAAAGTATAAAAACACCAAATACAATAAAGTTGTGATTTGATGGTGCAAAATATTTAATTTTGCCTTTTCCAAACTTTCCAAGTCTTGGACCTAAAACTATAGTTCCAGCTAAACCTATCCAAGCTCCAACTGAGTGAACGACAGTAGAACCTGCAAAATCTACAAAGCCTAGTTCATATAACCAACCATTTTGATTCCAAGCCCAATGTCCAAATATAGGATAAATAATTGCTGCTACAAAAATAGCAACTATAATATAAGCATTAAATTTTATTCTTTCAGCAACTGCCCCTGAAACTATTGTAATCGCTGTTGCTGCAAACATTGCTTGAAAAAAGAAGATTGCATTTTGTTCTAAATTTTTTCCATCAATTATAAAATTTGAAGTTCCAAATAGTCCTGATAAACTATCTCCAAACATAAAGCCAAAACCCAAAAGCCAAAAAAACATAATTCCAAACACTGTATCTATTAGGTTTTTCATAGCTACATTTATAGTATTTTTTGTTCTAACCGTTCCTGTCTCAATTAAAGAAAAACCAAATTGCATTAAAAAAACCAAAAAAGCACTTAGTAATATCCACATTAAATCTAAACTACCCATAAAGTTCTCCTTGGCAAAAATTATAGCACCAAAAATAACTTTATTAAGTATATTACTTATATAGAAAATAGACAATTTTGCTCAAGCGACACATAATTACTTTTTTAGTATAATCACGTTTACAATTACGAGTGAGGAAATAAATTGAGAGCATTAATTAGTGTAAGTGATAAGAGTGGTGTTGAAAATTTTGCAAAAGAACTTGTAGAATTAGGTTATGAAATCATCTCAACTGGTGGTACATATAAAAAACTTCAAGAAGCAGGAATTGCAGTAATAGAAGCAAATGAAGTTACAAAATTCCCTGAGTGTTTTGAAGGAAGAGTAAAAACTTTAAATCCATATATTCATGGTGGTATTTTACATAGAAGAGATAAGCAATCTCACCTTGACCAAGCAAAAGAATTAGGTGTAGAAGGTATCGATTTAGTATGTGTAAACCTATATCCTTTTAAAGCTACTATTGAAAAAACTGATGACTTTGAAGAAATCATTGAAAATATTGATATTGGTGGACCTGCGATGGTTAGATCTGCTGCTAAAAACTTTGATTCTGTAATTATTGTAACTGATGTTGCTGATTATGATACTGTATTAGATAATCTTAAAAATGATACAAATACAGTTGAATTTAGAAGAGACATGATGATTAAAGCATATGAGCATACTGCTGCATATGATTCAATGATTGCAAATTATATGAACAAAAGATTCAACAATGGTATGGGTGAAAAACAATTCATCGTTGGTGAAAAAGTATTTGATACAAGATATGGAGAAAATCCACACCAAAAAGGTGCATTATATGAGTTTGATAAGCACTTATCTGAAAAATTCATTCCAGTAAAAGGTGAAGCATCTTTTAATAACATGGGTGATATCTCAGGAGCTGCAAAAATTGCTGCAAACTTTGGTGATGACAATGCTGTATGTATCGTAAAACATGGTAACCCTTGTGGTTTTGCTATTAAAGATACATTATTTGAATCTTATACAGAAGCTTTAAAATGTGACCCTGTTTCTGCATTTGGTGGAGTTGTTGCTGTTAACGGTGTAGTAGATGGTGAACTTGCAAAAAAAATGAATGAGATCTTCTTAGAAGTTGTATTTGCTGCAGACTTTACTGATGAAGCAATTGAAGAGTTTAACAAGAAGAAAAGACTTAAATTATTTAAACAAGGAACTGCAAAATTAGACCTTGCAAATGATGATTTCAACTTCAAGATTGTTGATGGTGGATTTGTTTACCAAGATTCTGATGTAGTTGGTGAGGATGAAGTTAAAAATGCTGAACTTAAAACTGAAAGAACTGCAACTGAACAAGAGAAAAAAGATATGGAAATTGCTGTAAAAGTAGCAGCAGGAACTAAATCTAACTGTGTTGTTTATGTAAAAGATTCTGCAGTTGTTGCTATTGGTATGGGTATGACTTCAAGAGTTGACGCAGCTAAAGCAGCACTTAGAAAAGCAGAAGACATGGGTATTGATGTAAGTGGTTCAGTACTTGCTTCTGAAGCATTCTTCCCATTTAGAGATTCTATTGATGCAGCGGCAGAAGCTGGTGTTAAATGTGTGATTGAGCCAGGTGGTTCAGTAAGAGATGATGAAGTTATTGAAGCTGCAAATGAGCATGGAATGGCTTTATACTTTACAGGTGTTAGACACTTTTTACATTAATTAAATTAGAGGAAGATTGATTTTTATAGCAATCTTTCTTCATAAATCTTCGTTGAAAGAAAAATAAATCTAGTCATTTACTGACAGTAAACTCCTAGAGTTTATTTTTCTTACTGCCTTGATTTCTTTTGAAACTTTACTTTTAAAATCAATCTTTTTATTACATATTGTAATTATTTATATTATTTAACTTATTTTTATATATAATTATAAAAATTAATAGGAGACTGTAATATGGAGTGGTTACCAATAGTCATTGCTGTTGTAGCTGTTGTTATTGCAATTTGGCAAGGGGTTTTAGCAAAAGCTCAACTTGAACAGGCAAAAATTACTAAGCAAGAGACTGAAAGAGTTCTTGAAACAATTAATGAAAAAGTTAATAAAATTGAAATGATTTCAGATGAAACAAGAAAAGATGTAAGAGAACAAATATCAAAGTTAGTAGACAAACAAGATGAAAATTTCAAAATGCTTTTAAATACACCTAAAGAAAATAGCCAAAATGAACTGATTGCAAAACTCTTACCTACATTAATGACTGATCCAGAAATGTTTAAAATGTTAGTTGAATTTGGACAACAAAAAAATAAATAGATATTAAAAGTAAGAACTCTTACTTTTAAATGTCTAATAAACTACCAATACTTAAAATTAAACCCTTGCTTCTAAACTGTGGAATTAAGTTTAATAAAGATTCTTTTCCATGTTCATTTATATGATTTACTATTAGTTCCCTTTTTGTATCTGAGTCTAAAATTAGTTCTTCAACTCTTGATACATTATTTGTTTTTATAGCTTGTAAAAGTTGCGTTGATGCAGGAATAAATGTCATTTATATTCTCCAAAATAAAAATTTATGGAATAATGACAAAAAAGTACTTAGTAAATATAAGTTTTTGTGTTACCATTTTGTAACTATATTTTTAGTTCAAACCTTCTATAAAACAGTTTTTCATATATGAAGTAAACTCTAAAAATAGTTTGCTTTGGTATTTGTCTTTATGATAAACCATAAAAAGTTCCCTTTCAAAGTTCAAATTTTTTATTTTAATTTCAAATAATTTTTTATTTTCCAACTCCTCTTTTACTGCAAGTTTAGAGATACAAGTTATTGTCTCTTTGTTATTTAGAAGTATGTTTTTTATCTCCTCAAAGTTTGATATTTCCATTGAGATATTCATTTCATCTTGATATTTTAGTTTACTTAAAAACACTTCTCTTGTCGCAGAACCTTTTTCTCTTAGAAGCCAATTATATTTATATAGTTGGTCTATATAATACTCTTTTTTAGTAAGCTCCTTATTTGATGAAACAATTATAAGGGAATCATTTGCTACTTTTTCTTTTATAATATTTGCTTCATTAAAATCACTCTCCACAAAGCCTATATCAACATTTGAGTTTAAAATAGATTCTAAAATCTCTTTTGTGTTTATTGAGTGTTTTGTAATATGAATATCATGGTTTGAAATAAATTTATAGATGCATTGAGATAGGTTTATGCTATTGAAGGTTTTACTAGAGGCAATTTTCAAATTACCCTTTAATTTATCAGAGCTAAAACTCTCTTTTGCATGAATCAACTCTAAAAAAGGTTTGTATGACTTTTCTTTAAAAACTCTTCCTCTTTCATTTAAAGTCAGCTTTCTTCCTATTCTATCAAAGAGTTTTTCATCTAGTTTCTTTTCAAGACAGTTAAGACTAATTGAAATAGCAGACTGAGTCATATTAAGTTTTTTTGCAACATTTGAAAGATTTGTTTCTTCACATAGTTTAAAAAAGATATCTAGTTCTTTAAAAGTAATCAAGAAGTTTCCTTATTAAAAATATTTATGATTATATCAAAAATAATTAATTTTACAAATATTGACTAAACTACTATAATTTCAAAAAAAGGAGAGAAAATGCGAAGATTTAAAGATAAAAACTTCTATTTTGCACTAAGCACAATATTTATACTAACACTATTTGCAAACTATATTTCGCAATTTGATTTTTTTAATAAGCTTGGATTATCTTTACTAATTATTTCTATTTTGATTGGAATGATAATAACTAATATTTTTAAAATCAGATTGCCTCAAACCTTTGATAGTGCAATTGCCTTTTGTACAAAAGAGTTATTACGACTTGCGATTGTTTTTTATGGTTTTAGATTAACTTTCAATGAAATTTTAAATATAGGTTTTGATGGAATAATTGTTAGTTTTTTAATTGTTTTTACAACATTCACTTTAGGATATATTATTGGAACAAAGGTTTTAAAACTAGATAAAGAGATTACTATTTTAACTAGTGCAGGAAGTGCTATTTGTGGAGCAGCAGCAGTTTTAGCTACTGAAGGGGCTTTAAAAAATAAAGCCTATAAAAGTGCTATTGCAGTTTCAACTGTAGTGCTGTTTGGAACTATTGCAATGTTTTTATATCCATATATGATAAAAGCTGGTTTTGTAACTTTAAATGAGGAGCAAACAGCTTTATATATTGGTGGAACATTGCATGAAGTAGCTCATGTTGTTGCCGCTGCAAATGGTTTTGAAAATGAACTTATAGAAGAAAACTCTGTAGTTGTTAAAATGTTAAGAGTTATGCTTTTAGCACCATTTTTGATAGTTGTTTCACTATTTTTAATAAATAAAAAAGAAAAGAAAGAGAAAGGAAAAGTTGTAATTCCTTGGTTTGCTGTGTTTTTTATTTTAGTTGCAGTTTTTAACTCTTTTGATTTTTTACCAAAAGAGCTAGTTTTTACTATAAATGAAATAGATACATTTATTTTAGCAATGGCAATGATGGCTTTAGGATTAAAAACAGATTTAAAAAATATAAAGCAAACTGGGTTTAGACCAATACTATTAGCAACGATACTTTTTATTTGGTTAATATTTGGAGGATTGTTTATTATTAATACAGTAACTTTATAAATAAAATGACCATGTAACAGTACTTTTAAGTTAAATAAACTATTTGTTTTAATATAATATTTTAAATTCTTAAAAGGGTTACAGTGAGTCTAAACTTTCAAAAATTAATTATTTTATTTTTGTTTTTCAATTCTTTAGTTTATGCAAAAGATTTAAAAAAGGTAACCTTACAACTCTCTTGGTTTGATCAATTTCAATTTGCAGGTTATTATGTAGCAAAAGAGCAAGGTTTTTATAAAGATTACGGTTTAGATGTAGAGATTAAACCCTTTAACTTTGGAGTAAATGTTCCCGAAGAAGTTGATGCTAAAAGAGCTGACTTTGGTGTTGATAGAGAAACACTTATACTTCAAAGAGTTCAAGGTAAAAAGCTAGTGGCTTTATATGCACTTTTTCAAGACTCACCTTTAATTCTAATATCAAAAGATGATGGAAAAATTAATAGTGTAGAAGATTTTGTTGGAAAAAAAGTAATGACTACCATTGATGACTCTAGTGAAGTATCAATAAAAGCAATGCTTCTTTCTAAAAATACAAAGATGCATGAAATCGATTTTATAAAACACTCTCATAATGTAAATGATTTAATTGAATCGAAAACTGACCTTATGTCTGCATATCTATCTAAAGCCCCATATGAACTTCAAAAAAGGAATGTTCCATATAAGGTTTTTAATCCTAAGGATTATGGCTTTGATATGTATAGTGATTTTTTATTTACAAATCAAGATATGATTGACTATGATTTAGCTACAGCTCTAGCCTTTAAGCATGCTTCTTTAAAGGGATGGCAATATGCTTATTCTCATATTGATAAAACTGTAGAGTTACTTTATACAAAATATAATGAACAAAATCTTACAAAAGAAGAGTTGAAATTTGAAGCAGAAGTTTTAAAAAGACTCTCTTTTTCTAAAACAGATGAGCTAGGACTTATTGTTCCAGAAAAGATTCAAAGAATATATGATTTATACAATGTTATGGGTTTAACACCAAATAAAATAGATTTAAATGAGTTTGTTTTATATGATAGTTTTAATGAAAAGTTAGAGCTTACAAAAACAGAAAGACACTATATAAAAAATAACAGGCATGTAAACACTTGTATCTTACCAGAATTAAAACCATATAGTTTTGTAGAGGAAAATAGCTTCCATGGTTTTGTATCTGATTACTTATCTCTAATAGCAAAAAAATCAGGACTAAAATTTGATTTGATAGAAACAGAGAACTTTAAAGAGTCTTTAGAGTTTGTAAAAAGTGGACAATGTGATATTTTAGCTTCTGCTCAGAATGTAAAAGAGAGACGAATGTTTATGAATTTTACTGAGCCATTTTTAACTACTTCTTTAGTGTTGATTACAAAAAATGAAAAAAACTTTATAGATGATATTTCAATTTTAAAAGATAAAAAAATCAGTATTTATAAAAGTTATTCTTTCAATAAAATATTAAGGGAAAAATACCCTGATATTGATTTTGTAGATGTTGAAGATTTAGAAGATGGAATATCAAAAGTTGAAGATGGTGAAATCTTTGGTCATATTGATTTCCTTTATACTGCATGGAACAAAATTCATAGTTTAGATAATGTAGATTTAAAAATTTCTGGTAAACTTGATGAAAATGTGCCTTTGGCAATTGCCATAAATAAGAATAGAATTTATCTAAATAGAATTCTTGAAAAGTCAGTAAAAAGTATTAGTGACGAGGAAAAAGATAGACTACTTAAAAAGTGGGTTGCAATAGAATATAAAAAAGAGTTTGACTATAAAACTTTTTATCAAGTAATATTTGTATTTATAATTGTACTTATAATTTTTACTTATAGACAAATTCTTCTTAAAAATATGAATAAAAAACTAAAAAGTGTAGTTGATGAAAAAACAAGAGAATTAAAGAAAATAAATCAAGACTTAGAAAAAACTATTCAAGAAGAAGTTGATAAAAACTTAAAAAAAGATGCCTTATTGACAAAACAATCAAAAATGGCAGCAATTGGTGAGATGCTTCAAAATATTGCCCACCAATGGAGACAACCTTTATCTGTAATATCTACAGGAGCTAGTGGTTTAAAACTTCAAAAAGAGATGCATGGAAAAATTGAGGATAAATTTTTAGACGAAACTTTAACAAGCATTGTTGATACATCTGTTCACCTTTCAACTACAATTGATGATTTTATGCACTTCTTTAAACCTAATGAAGAACAAAGAGTATTTAACATTAAAGATACAGTAAATAAAACACTAAATATTTTTGATTATAACTTGCATAGTGGAAAAATTAGAGTTGAAAAAGATATTGAAGATGTAAAATTAATAAACTATGAGAGTGAATTAATTCAAGTGATTATGAATATCTTAAGTAATTCAAAAGATGCTTTTGTTGAAAGACAAATAGAATATAGAATTATTTTTATCACAACTAGGGTTGAAGGAGAGTCTTTAGAGATTACTATAAAAGATACAGCAGGAGGAATTCCAAGTTCAATTTTAGATAAGATATTTAATCCATATTTTACAACAAAACATCAGTATCAAGGAACTGGAATAGGACTATTTATGTGTCAAGAGATTATTACAAAACATATGGATGGAGAGATTACTGTTTCAAATAGAGAGTTCATCCATGATGACAAAGAGTTTATAGGAGCTGAGTTTATTTTAAAATTCAAACTTAAATAGTTTGATACAATAAAAGAAACTACAGAGTAAAGATGAAGAAAAAACAGTTAAAAAAACTTTTAAAAAACTTACCACAAGAACCTGGTGTGATGGCAAGGGATAGGTTTTTTAATTCTGCTGTATTAATACCTCTTGTTAAAATAAAAAAGAAGTATTATATTTTATTTCAAAAAAGAGCAGCTCATATAAGACAAGGTGGAGATATATGCTTCCCTGGTGGAAGATATGAGCCTGATGATATTTCTTATATGCATACTGCCCTTAGAGAGACAAAAGAAGAGTTAGGTATAGATGCTAAGGATATCAAGATATTGGGGCAACTAGATACTTATGTAGCACCAATAGGAGCAGTAGTTGAACCTTTTGTTGGAAGAATAAAGAAAAAGACTTTAAAAAGTATGAAAATAGATAAAAATGAAGTTGAAAAAACTATTTTAGTTCCAGTATCATTTTTTAAAAAAAATCCACCTAAAGAGTATACTTTAAGATATGAAGTACACCCTTTTTCAATAGATGAAAAAGGAGATAAGCAGATTCATTTTCCAGTAGAGGACTTAAATCTTCCAAAGATGTACCATAAACCTTGGGGACATAAAAAACATAAGGTGTGGGTATACAAATATAAAAAAGAAGTTATTTGGGGACTTACTGCTGTTATAATTAACGATTTAATAAAAAGATTTTAAAAGGAAATATATGAATTCAATATTAATAAATCAAAGTGAAATTTTTCCATCAAAAGTTGTGTGCATTGGAAGAAATTATGTTGACCATATTAAGGAGTTAAATAATGAAACCCCTGATTCCATGGTTTTTTTCTTTAAACCTAATTCATCTATTTCAAAAAACCTTATTTTTCCTAAAGGGAATAAGAGTTGCCATTATGAAGCTGAAATATCTTTTTTAATTGAAGAAAATAAAATTTCTGCTGTCGCTTTTGGTCTTGACTTAACACTAAGAGAAGTTCAAAGTAAGCTAAAAGAAAAAGGTTTACCTTGGGAAAGAGCAAAAGCTTTTAATAACTCTGCTGTATTTTCTGATTTTAAAAGTTTTAATGGCGAGTTAGAAGAGTTAAGTGTTGAACTTTATATAAATGATGAGTTAAAACAAAAAGGTGGCGTTGATTTGATGATAAATAAGCCACAAGAGATTATTGATGAATTATTGAGTTTTTCAAGTTTTGAAGATGGTGATATTCTTATGACAGGGACTCCACAAGGAGTTGGAGAGTTTAATATAGGTGATATTTTCTTAGGGAAAATTCTCTATAAAAATGAAACAATAGTTGAGCAAAGATTTGAAGTTCTTTAAGAGTTTAAATTATTTTGATTTTTTATTTAAAGATTTTCTGCATTTAGCTACAATCGTCCAATATTTAAGAAATGGGGTTCTAAAATGAAATACAATGAACTAACTGAAGAAGAAGCATATGTAATTGAAAATAAAGGTACAGAAAGACCTTTTAGTGGTAAATATAATGACTTCTATGAAGATGGGCTTTATAAGTGTAAAAAGTGTAATGCTCCTTTATATAAATCTAGTGATAAATTCTCTTCAGGATGTGGTTGGCCAAGTTTTGACGATGAAGTTAAAGGGGCTATCAAAAGAGTTTTAGATGCTGATGGTAGAAGAGTTGAAATTGTTTGTGCAAACTGTGATGCACATTTAGGTCATGTTTTTGAGGGAGAAGGTTTTACTGCTAAAAATACAAGGCACTGTGTAAACTCTATTTCCTTAAAGTTTGAAAGTAGAAACTGTGACTGTAAAGAGCATGCCGTAGCATATTTTGCAGCAGGTTGTTTCTGGGGTGTTGAATACTACTTTGAAAAGTTAAAAGGTGTTCATAGTGCAGTTTCAGGTTATATGGGTGGGCACTTAGAAAATCCTGATTACACTGCGGTTTGTACTGGTACAACGGGTCACTTAGAGATTGTAAAAGTAGAATATGATGAGTGCCAAGTACCTTTTGAAGAGTTAACAAAACTATTTTTTGAAATCCATGATTTTACTCAAACTAATGGTCAAGGTCCTGATATTGGGCCACAATATTTATCTGCAATTTTTTATGTTGATGAAAAACAAAAAAATACAGCTTTAGAGTTAATTGATAAATTAGAGGATTTAAATTACAAAGTAGCAACTTCACTTCATGAAGCTAGTAGATTTTATGAAGCAGAAGATTATCATCAAGACTACTACGAGAAGACAGGAAAAGTTCCTTATT
The DNA here is from genome assembly GCF_004116715.1 of Arcobacter sp. CECT 8989. Taxonomy (NCBI): domain Bacteria; kingdom Pseudomonadati; phylum Campylobacterota; class Epsilonproteobacteria; order Campylobacterales; family Arcobacteraceae; genus Arcobacter; species Arcobacter sp. CECT 8989. The sequence goes on from NZ_PDKE01000013.1 coordinate 38,976, forward strand.
GTCACTCTCGTAGAGAAATATTTAAATAAAATAGAGAAAAGTTCTCTATTTTATAAAGTACCTAAAATATAGTAAACTTCTTTTCCATCTAGTTTTTGTAAGTTTACATTATATTTATTTGCCCAATGGCTTACTTCTTCATGAAACTCTTCTAAGATTTCATCTGCGTCATTTTCATCACATTTAATTTTTAAATATTTAGTAGAGTTTGATAATCCAATGTATGCATTCATTTTTTTTAAATGATCATTTAAACTAATTAAATGTTTTGAAAACTTGTTAAAATCTTTTGTTTGTGACATCACTTCTTCTGCTTGTTTAAGAGATGAGTCACTTTTTGAGTAACCTAATTGTGAAAGTAAAACTTCAGGTGATACTTCTAATTGCATGTTTCTTCCTTTTTAAAATATTTGCTTATCTTAGCAAAAAAATTGTAAATTTGTATTAAAAAATATATATTATATAGATAAATTAATCATTGAATTGAAAACTCTTTTTTCATATTATCGCTTAGGAGTTTTAAATTCTTTTCATCGACTTTACTTTTAGAGTATTTTATTAAATTTATTACATTTTTATGGAATTTTGTAAAAAAAGACTTCATTTTAGGATCAATATTATTTGTATTGTTTACATGCGCATATTCGTCAATCATTGTAATTACTAGATCATATTTTCCCATGAAAACAGCATAATTAATAGGAAGAACTCCATAGTTATCTGCAATATTTACAATTTTTTGGTCATATGAGTTTACAAGTTTAAATGTTTTACAACAATCTTTCCAAACAATATTATGAATTATAGTTCTACCTTTATTATCAACACTTTTAAAATTTGGTTTTGCTTCTAAAAGAAGTTTTGTTGTGTAGATACAATTGTTTAAAATAGCTTTATGTAATGCAGTTGCACCTAAATCATCTTTTTCATTTATATTAACTCCAAGGTTTAATAAACTTTGTAATGTTTTTAAATAAAGCCTTTGTTTTTGTGTACTTGACGTATCTGCATTATCTATTAGGTAAAATAGAATATTTTTGTGTTCTAAATCTTTTTGATTTATATTGATTCCATATCTTTTTAGAAGTTTAAAAAGTTCAAAATTATAGTAAATAATTGTATCAAAAAATAGTGGTTTTGCTTTTGAGTTGTATTTCTTTAAATCAACTTTTGTATTTTTTAATAAATACTCTAATAAATCATAATAATTATTTTCATATGAACTTTTTTCTTGTAAAGAGTAGCTTATTATTTTTTGATTTTTATAGTGTAAAATTAGTTCAATTAGTTTTTCAATTATAGTTGAGTCATCATCATCTCTGATATTTACATCAGCTCCTAACTCTAATAGTCTTTTGATTAGTTCTATATTTTGATAACCTTTATAACAAGCTTCTGTTAATACAGTTTGTCCTAAGTGATTTTTTTGATTAATATTAAATTTTTCTAGTGAAATAAAGTATTCAATTAGTTCATCATCTTCACTTCTTATTGCTTTAAAAAGAATTGTCTCTTCATCTTTATTTAAAGAGTTTACATTGATATCGAAGCTAATTAGTCTTTTGATTAGTTTAAAATGAGTAAGGCTTTCTATTATATTAAGTTTATCTTTTGCATCAAGATAGTTTTTTACAATGTAGTTTAATACAGTATTTCCTGCAAAGTCTTTATTGTTTACTTCACAACCGTACTCAATAGCTTTTTCAATTACTTTTATATTTTCAATACCTTTATTAACAGCATAAAATAGAAAGTTTTTCCCATCTTTATCCCCTAACGTAGGATTAGCTCCATGCTCTAAAAGTTTTGTTGCTAGTTCATAGTTATTGTATGCAGCTTCTTTATGTAAAATTATGTTTTTATTTTTATTAACACAGTTAATATCTATTTTTTCATTTTGTAAAACACTATCTAGTATTTCACTACTTCCATTTGATACTGCATCAAATACTAGGTTATTTCCATAGAAGTCTTTATTTCTTATATCATCTGTTTTACTTAATAAATATTTGTATGTTTTACTTCCAGCTATAATAGCTTCTTGTAAAGCTGTACGATTATAAAAATTCTTATGGTTAGTATTTGCGCCTTTTTCAACTAAAAACTTCACAACTGCTTGATTATTTGATTTTACTGCATAAAAAAGTACAGTCTCTTTGTCTTTGTTTTGTGCTTCTAAACTTAACTCTTTATCCATTAGCCATTTTATAGATTCAAGATATGCACATTTGGCACAAAGGTGTAAGAGAGTTTCTTGATTTTCATTTGTTTCATAAAGGTTAATATTTTCTGTGTAATGAAATTCTAGTTCATCTAGATTAAAGACTTTGTTAAGTAGAGCATCCCTAAAGCCATCTTTTGAAGGCTTTTTTTTATTGAAAATTTTTTTTAGCATCGTTGTTACTTTTTAATAGATAAGGGTATTATATAACTAATAGCTAAAATAATTATTAAAAAATAGAGTAAAAAATTATAAATTTAAATAATTTTTAAATTTATAAAAAGGTCTTAAAGGCTATTATGCAATAGAAAACTCTTTTTTCATATTCTCACTTAAGATTCGTAAGTTTTTAAAGTCAACTTTTGTTTTTGCATGTTTAGTAAGTTCATCTAAGTTATTATGGAATTTTTTAAAGAAGTCTTTCATTTTAGGGTCAATTTTATTTGTATTATTTACATGGGCAAACTCTTCAATCATACTAATTACTAAGTCATATCTTCCCATAAAAACAGCATAGTTAATTGGTAAAATACCATATTTATCAGCAATATTAATAACCTCATTATCATAAGAGTGAATAAGTTTAAAGGTTTTTGTACAATCTCTCCATACAACATTATGAATAAATGTTCTACCTTTATTATCAACACTTCTATAGTTTGGTTTAGAGTCAAGTAAAAGTTTAACTGTATGAATTGAGCTATTTAAAATAGCTTGATGAACAACTGTTGCACCAGTATCATTTTTAGCATTTACATTAACTCCTAGATTTATCAAACTTTGCATTGTTTTTAAATAAAGCTTTTGTTTTTGAGTTGTAGAAGTATCAGCATTTTCAATTAAGTATGAAAGCACGCTGTTTTGATTTAAATCTTTTTGGTTTAAATCTATTCCATTTGCTTTAAGTAGAGTAAAAAGCTCAAAGTTATAGTGAGTTATTACATCAAAAAATATAGGTTTAGATTTTGATGTAAAGTTATTTAGATTTATTTTTGTATTTCTTAATAGGTATTTTACTAGTTCAAAATAGTTGTTTTCAGAAGAACTTTTCTCAAGTAAATGTAAATCTATTTCTTTGTGGTTTTTATAGTGAAGAATTAATTCTATTAATTTCTCAATAAGAGTTGCATTTTTTTTGTCTCTAATATTAACATCAGCCCCATAGTTTAATAAAGCTTTAATAACTTCAATATTTCTAAAACCTTTTAAACAAGCTTCCATTAAAACAGTTTCACCATAATAGTTTTGCTGGTTAATATTTATATTTTCAATACCTAAAAAAAGATTGATTAGTTTTGTGTCTTCTTCTTTTATAGCTTGAAAAAGTATATTTTCTTCTCTTTTATCTAGATTGTTTATATCTATATTAAAATCTAATAGTTTCTTAATAATCTTAAAATAAGAAAGAGCAGAGTTAGAGTTTTTTTCTTTTAAATAGTTATTAACAGCATAACTTAATACTGTATCTCTATTTTTATTTATGCAGTTAATATCTACATTTTTATTTTTTAAAACAGTATCTAAAACTTCATCATTACTACTTGATACGGCATGAAAAAGTATGCTATTTCCATAAAAGTCTTTATTGTTAACTTCTTCTGTATGTTCTAGTAGATATTTGTATGTTCTACTTTCTAAAAGAATTGCTTCTTGTAAAGGTGTACGGTTGTAAAAGTTTTTGTGGTTTACATTTGCACCTTGTTCCACTAGATATTTTACTGTTAATAGATTATTTGATTTTACTGCATAAAAAAGTACAGTCTCTTTATCTTCTGTTTGAGCTTCAAGACTTAAACCTTTATTTAGAAGCCATTTTATAGATTCTAGATAAGCGAATTTTGCACAAAGATGTAATAATGTTTCTTTTTTTTCAGTAGTTTTAAATAGATTAATTTTATTGCTATAATGAAATTCAATCTCATCTGGATTAAATATTTTATTAAATAAGGCATTTTTAAAACCTTCAGAAGAAGGTTGTTTTTTATTAAAAATATTTTTTAGCATCGTTATTTCTTTTATCTAATGTATAGATATTATATAATCAATAGCTAAAAAAAGTCATAAAATATCAGTTTAAAAGGAAAAATATGAGTGTTTTGTTAAGTATGGCAATGTTTCCAACGGATAAAACAGAAAGTAAAAGTGAATATGTTTCAGAAGTTATAAAAGTTATTAGAGAATCTGGTTTTAATTATCAGTTAACTTCTATGTCAACAACAATAGAAACAGATAAAATGTCTGAGGCTTTAGGAATTGTTCAAAAGTGTTATGAAAAGCTTGAAGAGTTAGGTTGTAATAGGGTTTATTCTACTTTGACTTTTGATATTAGAAAAGAAAAAGACAATAGACTGAAAACAAAAGTTCAATCTATTGAGAATAAGATAGGAGAAGTATCAAAATAAGCTAGGCTGATTTTGATCATCTACTCCTTTTAGTTTGAAACTAAATCTGTGTTCTTCACATCTTCCAAACTCTTTAATAGCTTCTACATGAGCTTTTGTTCCATAACCTTTATGTTTTTCGAACGAGTAGTTTGGATATTTTGAAGCTATATCACACATATATCTATCTCGACTAACTTTTGCTAAGATAGAAGCTGCACTTACTTCTTGAACTGTAGCATCTGCTTTTATTTTGTGTTGTAAAGTCTCTATTCCAAAAGAGGTATTTCCATCCATTAGAAAATCACTTGTTTCATCTTTTAAATTATCCATAATCTCTTTTATCGATGCTTTCAAACAAGCACTTAGACCTTTTTCATCAATAGTTTTAGAATCAGTAAATACAATATGATAAGAACAGTTTTGTTTTATTTCATCAAAAAGCTTTTCTCTTCTTTTTTCTGTAAGTTGCTTTGAGTCATTTAGACCTTCTATTTCTTTATTTATAATTGCACCAGCAACAACAAGTGGTCCTGCAATAGGACCTCGTCCAGCTTCATCTATTCCACAAAGTGACATATTTTTCTATACTCCAAAAATTAAATGTTTTTTTGTATAATAGTAGATTGTTTATTAAAAAGTGGGAAGAGTAATGTATAAAGTTGTAGGGATAGTTTCAGTTATTATTTTAGGTTTATTTTCATATTTTAGTTTTTTTAGTAATAATGAAATAAAAATAGGTTTTTTAGGTGGTTTAAGTGGAAAATACTCAAACTTAGGACACTCTTTGTTAAATGGAATGACTTTAGCCTTAGAAGAAGAAAATTTCAAAATCAATGAAAAGAAAGTAAAAATTATTTCAAAAGATGATAGACAAAGACCTACCTTTGCAAAGCTTGCCGTTACAGAGTTTAAAAAAGAAGATGTGAACTTGATTTTAGGAAGTGGAACAAGCTCTATGACCAAAATAGCTTTAGAGTCTTTTGATGAAAATTATATGCCTACATTAATTTCTGCCTCAGCTAGTTCAAATACTTTCTCTAAAAAAGATGATAACTTCTTTAGAACACAAGTTTCTCAATCAGAAGCAAGTTTTGAAAAACTAAGTAAATACCTTTTATCTAATAACTTAAAAAGTATCTATGCAATTTATGATTCTAACAACCGTGCTTATAGTGAAAGTTACGCTAGTAATTTCGAGAGTTCTTTTAAAAAACTTGGGGGAAATCCCTTTGTCAAACTAAAAGCGTTGTCGAAAGATTTTTCACATATTACAGAGGATATTAAAAAAAGAGAAGATATTGATGCTATTATAATTATTGCAAATACAATCGATACAGCTAAACTAGTTCAGTTTTTAAGAATTAGTGATATTGAAAAAACAGTTATTGGTTCAAGTTGGTCAAAAAGTTCTAAACTACTTGAAGATGGTGGTAAGTATGTAGAAGGAATGATTTTCTTAACTTCATATAATAATAGTTCAAAGAATGAAAAATATTTAAATTTTGTTAAAAAATATGAAAAAAAATATAAAACAAAACCTTCTGTCTTTGCTTCTCAATCATATGAAACAACTAAAATTATAATTGAAGTATTAAAGAAAAATGAAAATATAAAAGAGTTTAAAGATACACTTTTAAGTATCAAAAAGTTTGAAGGACTACAAGGTGAAATAGAGTTTGATAAGTATGGAGATGTAAAAAGAGATTATATTCTTATGAAAGTTAAAAATGGTCAATATAAACCTATATAAGGAAATATTATGAAAAAACTTTTAATTTTATTTTTAGTAATAGTTATATTTGTAGTTATAGTTTCCCTTCTGTTTTATAAAGAAAAAGAACCTGTTAAGATAGGCTTTATTGGGGCTTTAACAGGAAAATATTCTGTCCTTGGTAATGCAATGGTAAACGGAGTTTTATTATCATTCGAAGAAGTAAACTATGAAGTTAATGGAAGAAAAATAGATATTGTTTTTAAAGATGATAAACAAGATGAAGACTTAAATAAAAATATTATCAATGAGTTTTTGAGAAATGATATAAAAATCATTATAGGAAATGTTACTAGTTCAATGTCTAAAGTTACTATGTCTATAATCAATGACTATGATGATATGTTTATGATTTCAGCATCTTCTGCTAGTAATGAATTTTCAGGAAAAGATGATAACTTTTTTAGAGTTCATGTTGCAAACAATACTCAAAGGTTTGATTCTTTTACTAACTATGTAATAAATAACGGTTTTAAGAGAGTCTATGGAATATATGACCCTTATAATGCGACTTATGCAAAGGATTATTTAATCAACTTTGAGAAAAGTTTAGTATCAAAAGGAGAAAAACCTCTTCTTTCATATTCAAAAACAAACACAAGTTTAGACTTTCTAGTCAATGATATAAGAAAAAAGAATCCTGATTTAATAATTATTTGTGCAAACTCCGTTGATTCTGCTAGAGTTATTCAATATATTAGATTAAAAGGTATCAAAACACAAATCGCATCATCTGAATGGGCAAGAACACCATCTTTTATTGAAAATGCAGGTAAAGCAGCAGAGGGTGTTATTTTTAATATTGATTATGATGAAAACTCTGCTAATCCAAGCTATAAAGAGTTTGTTCACAACTATAAAAGAAAGTATGATATATCTCCTTCTATGTATGCTTCAAAGGCTTATGAGATTGGTAAAATTTTATTGGAAGTATTAGAAAAGGGTGATGAAACTCAAATAAAAAGAAACTTATTATTCCAAAAAGAGTTTGAAGGTGTTCAAGATAAGATTTTATTTGATGAGTATGGAGATGTTATCAGAAGTTATTATAATTTTAAAGTTAAAAATGGGGAGTTTGTAAAAGTAGATGAATAAAATAAAGAGTTTAAAAAGAGAGATACTTCAACTTTTAGTTTTATTTTCAATCTCAGTAATTATAATTGTTGGAATATTAACAATATGGAAGCTTTATAATTCAAAAGTGGAGATTATTAATCATAATCAAAATCTTATTTTAAAGCAAGTGGGTAAAGAAGTTGAGCAGTTACTTCAAGATATAGAAGATATTTCAGTATATATTTCTAAGAACTATTTTAATAATCATATGGTTCTTAAAAATCTTGTGGAAACAAATAAAAACATCTCTTCTATATTAGTTTTAGATGAAAAAGGAATCATCGAAGACTTTTATGCAATATCTAATCTAAATATCTATAAAGGCTTTGATTATTCAAACAAAAACTATTTTAAAAAGATAAAAGATCATAGAAAATATTACTGGAGTAATGTATTTTTATCTTCAGTTGATGAAGAGCCAACTATTTCTTATAGTTTTAAAATGAATAATAAAATTGGTGTTATTATGATTAAATTAACTGAGTTGTCAAACTTCATACAAAGATTTAAAAATACTGATAACTCTCATATGTTAAGAATATTTGATGAAACAGGAATTATGGTTTTAAATCCTGATTCAAAGCAGTATGTACTTCAAAGATTTAATGCAAGTTCTTCTTCTGTTTATACTGACTTAATAAATAAAGAAAAGCCTTTTAAACAAGCAATTTTTACAGGAGTTACTAAAAAGGGTAAACAACTAGGTACTTATATCAAAGTTAAAAAAACTGGTTGGAGTATTTTAGTTAGACAAAGCCATGATGATATTTTAAAGTCTTTAAGTTCAATTATTGTTTCTATTGTTTTAGTAGTATTATTCTTTAGTATTATTGCAATTTTCCTTGCAATAAGAATCTCTCAAAAAATTTTTACAGCTTTTGATAACTTACAATTAATCACATCAAGAATTTCTGATGGTAATTATAATTTGAAAGTAGAAGAACTACATTATGAAGAGTTAAATAATCTTCTTGAAAGTTTTAATAAAATGCAAATTGAAATTGATAAAAGAGAAGATAATTTAGAGAAATCATTAAGTAGTTTTAAAGGACTTTTTAATTCTACAATGGAGTCAATTATTCTTTCTAAAGATGGAAAGATATTAGATATAAATGATGTAAGTTTAAAACTATTCCAATCAAGAAGTAAAAAAGAGTTTATAAATAAATCTTTATTTGATTTTATAGATGAAAATTATCATAAGATAGTAAAGTCAAATCTAATAAAAAACACTGACCCCTATGAAGTTGAATTAATAAAATTAAATGGAAAAAGATTCCAAGCCTTAGTTCAAGGTAAGATTTTAGAGTTTGAAGGTGAAGATGTAAGGTTAACTGCTGTTATTGATATTACAGAGCTAAAACAAAAAGACCAATTATTATTCCAACAAAGTAAGATGGCATCAATGGGTGAGATGATTGGAAATATTGCCCACCAATGGAGACAACCTTTAAATACAATTAGTACTTGTGCAAGTGGAATTAAGTTTGAAAAAGAGTTTGGTGTTTTAAATAATGATAGAGTTGCTGATACCATGGATATTATTGTTGAAAATACTCAATTCTTATCAAAAACAATTGATGACTTTAGGAACTTCTTTAAATCTGATAAAAAGACAGAGAGGTTTATTACTAGGCTTATAATTAAAAGAGCACTTAAACTATTAGATGCAAGTCTAAAAAACCATGAAATAGAACTATTTGAAAACTATTTGGAAGAAGAACTTTTATATGAAGGTCTTTCAAATGAGTTTATTCAAGTTTTTGTAAATATTATAAATAACTCAAAAGATGCCTTTATTGCAAATAATGTAGAGCATAAAGTAATATACATAAATGAGAGTATTGAAGCTAATAATTATGTTTTAGAGATTAAAGATAATGCAGGGGGAATTCCTGAGAATATTATTGATAAAATATTTGAACCATACTTTACTACTAAACATAAAGCACAAGGAACAGGAATAGGTTTATATATGTCTCATCAAATTATTGCTGATCATATGCATGGAAATATAAAAGCAGAAAATATAAATATAAACTATGATAATAAGCACTATAAAGGTGCTTCTTTTAAAATCTTATTACCACTAAATAATAGTACTTGACAAAATATGACTCAAGTGCTATAATTTTATTAGCAGTTGAATTAAAGGAGTGCTAAAAATGAAACAAATATTCGAAAAACTAACAAACCAAATGGCTGAGACAGTTGATTCTTCAGTGTCTTTAGCTTTACATAATAAAAATCAAGAAGTAGAAGTAATACACTTTCTATGGGCTTTATTAACAAATACTAATTCAGTTTTAAATCAATTATTAAATAAAATGAATGTTGATAAAGTTGCAATAGAATTAGAAGCTAAGTCTTATGCAGCAAAACTAACATCTGTATCATCTATATCAAAAGAGAATATAAAACTTTCAAGAAGTTTTGCTAGTTCTTTAGAGAGTGCGCAAGGACAAGCTATAAAACAAGGTGATAAGTTTATTGCTATTGATACTTGGCTTGTGGCAAACTTTGCTACAAAAGAGTTAAAAGAAGTTCTAGGTAAATATATTGACTTAAGAGAAGCAGCAAAAGAGCTTGAAGCTATGAGAGCAGGAGCTACAGTAGATAGTGCTAGTTCTGATGAAAACTTTGATGCCCTAGAAAAATATGGAATAAATTTAAATAAAAAAGCTATTGATGGAGAGCTTGACCCAGTAATTGGAAGAGATGAACAAATCAATAGAATGATGCAAATTCTAATTAGAAAAACAAAAAATAACCCAATTTTACTAGGTGAACCAGGAACAGGTAAAACTGCAATTGCCGAAGGACTTGCTCAAAGAATAGTAAATAAAGATGTGCCTACAAGTTTACAAAACAAAAAAGTGATTACTCTTGATATGAGTGCAATGATTGCAGGTGCAAAATATAGAGGTGAATTTGAAGATAGATTAAAGTCTGTTATTGATGAGGTTAAAAAAGCTGGAAATATAATCCTTTTCATTGATGAGATTCATACTATTATTGGTGCAGGTGCAAGTGAAGGAAGTATGGATGCTGCAAATATCCTAAAACCTAGTCTTGCAAGAGGTGAGCTTCATACAATAGGTGCAACAACACTTAAAGAGTATAGAAAGTATTTTGAAAAAGACGCTGCTATGCAAAGAAGATTTCAGCCTGTAAATGTAGATGAACCAAGTGTAAATGAAGCTTTACAAATATTAAGAGGTATAAAAGAGAAGCTAGAAACTCACCACAATGTAACTATAAATGATAGTGCATTAGTTAGTGCAGCAAAATTATCTAATAGATATATTACTGATAGGTTTTTACCAGATAAAGCAATTGACTTAATTGATGAAGCAGCAGCAGAATTAAAGATGCAAATTGAGTCTGAACCAATTGCCTTATCAAATATCAAAAGAAAAATCCAAACTATTAATGTAGAAAAAGAAGCATTAAAGATGGAAAAAAATAAGAAAAATAGTGAAAGACTAGAAGAGATAGAAAAAGAGTTAGCTAACTTAAATGAAGAGAAACAGTCTTTAGAAACAAGATTTGAAAATGAAAAGCAGACTTTTAATGCTGAAAGTACATTAAAAGCAAAAATTGATGAACTAAAAACAAAAGCTGCAAGGGCAAAAAGAGATTCAAACTTTGAAGAAGCAGCTTCTATTGAGTATGGAGAGATTCCACAACTTGAAGCAAAAATAAAAGAGAATCAAGAAAAATGGGCAAAGATGCAAGAAGAGGGAACTCTTTTAAGAAATTCAGTTGATGAAGAAGCAATTGCAAGTATTGTTTCAAGATGGACAGGAATTCCAGTAAATAAAATGATGGACTCGGAAAAACAAAAAGTTTTAAAAGTTGAGCAAGTTTTAAAAGAGGATGTAATAGGGCAAGATGAAGCTTTAAAAGCAATCTCTAGAGCTATTAAAAGAAATAAAGCAGGATTAAGTGAAGATAGTAGACCTATTGGTTCATTTATGTTCTTAGGTCCAACAGGTGTTGGTAAAACTGAGAGTGCAAAAACTCTTGCAAGATTTTTATTTGATGATGAAAAATCACTTATTAGATTTGATATGAGTGAATATATGGAAAAACATGCGGTATCTAGACTTATTGGTGCAGCCCCAGGTTATGTTGGATATGAAGAGGGTGGCCAGCTAACAGAAGCAGTTAGAAGAAAACCATATAGTGTAATTTTATTTGATGAGATTGAAAAAGCTCACCCAGATGTGTTTAATATTTTATTACAAGTATTAGATGATGGAAGATTAACAGACAACAAAGGTGTAACTGTTGATTTTAAAAATACAATTATTATTTTAACTTCAAATATAGGAAGTTCAAAGATAATTGAGATTGAAAATAAAGAAAATAGAAGAAAAGAAGTACTAAATGAGCTAAAATCTCACTTTAGACCAGAGTTTTTAAATAGACTTGATGATATAATCATTTTTGAGCAATTAGGATTAGATGCGATTACAAATATTGTAGATATTATGTTTGATTCAATTAAGAAAAAAGTTGAACAAAAAGATATCACTATTTCATTAACTTCTAGTGCCAAAGAGCATATTGCGAAAATTGGATTTGACCCTGTATATGGTGCTAGACCGTTAAAAAGAGCAATATATGAGATAGTTGAGGATAAGTTAGCAGATTTAATTTTAGAAGATAAAATCACTGAAGGGTCGTCTGTTGAGTTTGATTTAGTAAATGAAGAAGTTGTAGTAAATATAAAATAAATTTTATGAAGACACTTAAACTAAACAAAATTTAAGTATAGTTTAAATATAATACGCGACTTAATTTGTGAATAGAGGAATAAGATTATGAAAAGAACATATCAACCACATAACACGCCAAGAAAAAGAACGCATGGTTTTAGAATCAGAATGAAGACTAAAAACGGTAGAAAAGTTATCAAAGCTAGAAGAGCTAAAGGTAGAAAAAGATTAGCTGTTTAAGTAAATCGCACCGTCTTAACAATTCAAGAGATTTTAATCGACTTTATAAAAGCGGCAAAAAGTGGCATACGCACACTTTTGTCGCTTTTTTTTCGTCTGATGAAAACTTAAATCTTGCATTTGTTGCTTCAAAAAAAGTAGGAAATGCTGTAAAGAGAAGTGAAGCAAAACGAAAACTAAGAGCACTTTGCTTGAAGTTTGAAAATAGGTTAGAAAACGGTAAATATATTTTTGTAGCAAAAGAGAGAGTTTTTGAAAAAGATTATAAATCTCTAGAAAAAGATTTTTTGTATGCTATGAAAAAACTTCAATTACTAAAAGCAGATGAATAAAATATTTAAGTATTTGATAAAATTTTATCAAAGGTATTTATCTGTAATATCTTTCGGGTCATGTAGATATTACCCATCTTGTTCAAATTATGCCATCTGGCAATACGAAAACAATACTTTTTTTAAGGCAACTTATTTTACAATATCACGCATATTAAAATGCAATCAACTTTTTGAAGGTGGATTTGATTATCCAGTTGTAAAAATAGTAAAGCATAATAATATCAATTTTAAAAAAATAAAAATTAAATATTGGCTAATTCCAGTAGACAATAATAAATACCTCATAGTAAAAAATCGGGAGTGGAAAAATAATAATGGTGAATAACAGTATGAACAATAATAATGGTATGCAAAAAAGAATGCTAATAATGACACTTGTAGTGTTTGCATTTTTTATCGCTTATGAATTTTTAGTATTAAAGCCTCAACAAGAAGAAAAGGCAAAACAAGAACAAATTGCAAAAGAACAAAAACAAAATAGTGCTCCAGATGTAGCAAATGTTGCAAATGCACCAGCTGGACAATCACAAGATGACATGAATAAGTCAATTCAAGCTTTATCAACAAAAGCAATTGGTTCTTCAAATATTTTAACAACTATTAAAACTAATAGAAATATTATTGAAATTGATAAATTAGGTAGAGTAGCGCAAGTAACTTTATTAGATGCAAAATATAAAGATGAAAATGGTGATCAAATCAAACTTTTTGAAGCTGATCAATTAAGACCATTAGAAGTTAGATTTGCAAATACTGATATTAATGACGAAGCTTTCAAAGTAAGTTATGAAACTACTGCAACAAATGTTGATGCAAGTACAGAAGCTCAAAAATTTACACTTGTTCAAAAACTATCAGGTATTACTTTAACTAAAAACTTTACTGTTTATCCAAATGGACACTATGATTTAGATATCTCAACAGATAAAAAAGAACAATACTTTATTACAAATGGATTTAGACCAAATGTTTTAGCAGATATGTATGCTGACCATGGTTTATATTTAAAACTTAATGATGGAACAATGGAATTAACTTCAGATGAAGATTTAGATAAAGTTAAATCTTATACTGGAATCAAATTTGTTTCTAACTTTGATAGATACTATGCAACAGTTATTTATAACTTTGATAACTCTTTACAAGTATCTTTAATGCCAGATAATAACAGTAACCCACAAGGTTTTGTTCATGTTACTGAAAAGACTTCTTTCTCTGGATATATGGGACCTAAAAACTTCAATGACTTAAAAGCATTACATCCAGAACTAACAGACGTAATTGAGTATGGTTGGTTTACATTTATTGCAAAACCAATGTTTACATTACTTCAATTTATTCAATCATATGTTGGAAACTGGGGTTGGACTATTGTTATTTTAACAATCTTAATTAAACTTGTTTTATATCCATTATCATACAAAGGTATGGTATCTATGAACAAGCTAAAAGATTTAGCTCCTAAGATGAAAGAGATCCAACAAAAATATAAAGATGACAAACAAAAACAATCTATGCACATGATGGAGCTTTATAAAAAGCACAATGCAAACCCAATGGGTGGTTGTTTACCATTAATCTTACAAATCCCTGTATTCTTCGCAATCTATAGAGTACTTTTAAATGCAATTGAATTAAAAGGTGCTGAGTGGATTTTCTGGGTACAAGATTTAGCAGAAATGGATCCATATTTTGTATTACCAATTTTAATGGGTGCTTCTATGTGGTTACAACAAAGAATTACTCCAAATACTATGCAAGATGAGATGCAAAAGAAGATTTTCCAAATGTTACCAATCATCTTTACATTCTTCTTCTTATGGTTCCCAGCTGGTTTAACTCTATACTGGTTCGTAAATAATGTATTTACAATTGCTCAGCAATACTACATTAATCAACTGTTTGAGAAAAAAAGAGCTGCTAAAAAATAGGAGTCTATAATGAAAAAATTTGAAGCTAAATGTTTAGAAGAAGCTTACGAGCTTGCAACATCAGAATTTGAATGTTCTATAACAGATTTAGATATTGATATTATCCAACAGCCAAGTAAAGGTTTCCTTGGCTTTGGTAAAAAAACTGCTATTATCACTGCAACTTCAAGAAGAAGAAAAAGAGATAATAGAAGACAAAAAGAACAAAGATTTAGAAAAAAAGATATCAAAATTGAAGATGTTTCTAAAAAAATAGAAGACTCAAATAGAAGCGATAATGAACAAAAAGCTTCAAATATTAAAAAAACTGAAAAGAAATTAAACGATGTTCCTAATGTTGATTCAAAAGAGAAGATTTTTGACAACTTCTATAGCGAATCAGAAAAACAAAACGAAATGTCTAAAATTATTGTAAAAAAAGAATCACAAGAAGTTTTAGATGAAGTTAAAGATGGACTTAATTTACTTTTCGCAGATACTTGTTATGAAATTGATAATATCAAAGTAGAGTTTTATGATGAAAGTACACTTTATATAGAGTTTACAGGAGCTGATTCTGCTTTACTTATTGGTAAAGAAGGCTATAGATATAAAGCTTTATCATATATTTTATTCAACTGGATTAATGAGAAATATGGACTTATGCTAAGACTTGAAGTTGCAGAATTCTTAAAAAATCAAGAAGCTGCAATTCATACATACCTAGAGCCTGTAATTGAAATAATCAAAGAAAAAGGTTCTTATAAAACAAAACCACTTGATGGTATTTTAGTGCATATTGCACTTAAAAAACTAAGAGAAGAATTCCCTGATAAATATGTAGCTGTTAAAACAAATATCAGAGGAGATAAATACGTACTTGTAAATGAGTACAGAAGCAAAGAGCAATAAAATTGTTAGATGAAAATACAATTGTAGCCATTGCAACTGCAAATGGCGTAGGCTCAATCTCTATTGTAAGAGTTAGTGGTAAAGATGCTCTTTCAATTGCTTTAAAACTTTCAAAGAAAAAAGAACTAAAACCAAGAGTAGCAACTCTTGGAACTATTTACAACTCAAATGATGAAATCATAGATGAAGCACTTTTAATATATTTTAAAAATCCTTACTCTTTTACTGGTGAAGATGTAGTAGAGTTTCAGTGTCATGGTGGAATTGCTATTTCTAATATTATTATGCAAGAAGTTCTTAAATGTGGTGCAAGACTTGCAAATCCAGGTGAGTTTTCAAAAAGAGCTTTTTTAAATGGAAAGATTGACCTTACAAAAGCAGAAGCTATTGCTAAGATTATTGAAGCAAGAAGTGAAGATGCAGTTAAACTTTTAGCAAAACAGCTAAAGGGTGAGTTAACAAACTTTGTAAATGATATTAGAGAAGACTTACTATTTATGCTTGCATATACAGAAGTAAATATTGATTATGCTGAAGAGGATTTACCAAGTGATATTTTTGAGCAGATTCAAAATAAGCTAGATAAAATAAAAGAAAAACTATCAAATACTCTTGATGCAAGTAAAAGAAGAGAAGGTCTTATTGAAGGTTTTAAAGTAGCTATTGTTGGAAAACCAAATGTTGGAAAATCTTCACTTTTAAACAAACTTTTAAATTTTGATAGAGCTATTATTTCTGATATAGCAGGAACTACTAGAGATACTATTGAAGAGTCTGTAAAGATTGGAACTCATATAATCAAAATAGTTGATACTGCTGGTATTAGAGAAGCTGATGATGTAATTGAAAAGATAGGTATTGAAAAATCTATTGAAGCAGTTAATGAAGCTGATATTGTAATCGCACTTTTTGATAATAGTAAGTCTTTAGATGATGAAGATAGAAAGATTTTAAATATTTTAGAAGATAATTCTCACAAAGAGATAATTACAGTTTTAAATAAATGTGATTTAGAAAATAAGTTTGAAAAAGATAAGTTAGAAAACTTTGTTAGTTTAAGTACTAAAGAGACTATTACTCCTTTAATACAAAAAATTGAACTTATTTTAGATTCTAATACTCATAGTGATGATATGACTTTAGTTTCGAAAAGACAAGTAGATGAAGTGGAAAATACATATTCTCATATCATTCAAGCTTCTTTACCTTTAGAAACTGGAGAGCTAGAGTTTTTTGCTCACCATATAAATGAAGCTTTAGCTTCTATTTCAAATATTACTAGACCATATGAACATGACCAAATGCTTGATGTTATGTTTGGTTCTTTCTGTCTAGGAAAATAATAGAAGTATTTCTTTTGATGATTTCTTCGTTATTATAAAAGTTTATAAGTCACATACTTTTAGTATGCTCCTAGCTAAACTTTTATTTCTGGCCTTGAACTAACCTAAAATAAATACTTCTATATATGAAAATTACAGTTAATGGAAATTTTAAATGAAAACTAATTACGATTTAGTAGTCATAGGTTCTGGTGCAGCAGGTATGATATCTGCAATTGTTGCAGCAAGAAATGGCAAAGATGTTCTTCTATGTGAGCAACAAGAAAAATTAGGACCTAAACTAAAAGCTACTGGTGGAGGAAGATGTAATCTTACTAATACTCTTTCAAATGAAGATTTTATGAATTCATTTGGAAAAAATGGTAAGTTTATGTTTGATGCACTTAAAGATTTCAATCATCAAGATCTTATAAACTTTTTAGAACAAATTGGAGTAGAAACACATATTCCCGATGGTTTTAAAGTATTCCCTGTAACTCACAACTCTTCAACTATAATAAAAGCTTTAGAACAAGAGCTTATAAATGTAGGAGTAGAAGTTGCTTATAGTACAAAAGTAGATGATATAGTTTTTGAAGATAACTGTGTTAAGAAAGTTTGTACTTCAAAGGGTGAAGTTAGTACAACAAAAGTTATTGTAGCAACAGGAGGATTAGGTTATCCAAAACTTGGAGCAAATGGTGATGGTTATACTTTTGCAAAAGCTTCAGGACATAGAGTAACTTCTTTACATCCAGCAATGACTCCTTTACTTACAAAAGAGATTTGGGTTGCACAATGCCGAGCTGATACAATAGCAAAAGCACAAGTTAGTGTAAATATAAAAAAACATAAAAATCTTAAAAAGACTGGGGATTTAATCTTTACAAATAAAGGTGTTCGAGGTCCTGTTGTTTTAGACTTTTCAAGGGAAGTAACTCCTTTACTTGAAAAGTATGGAGAAGTTCCTATTTTAATAAATATGTTAAAAGGAATGAATGAAGAAGAACTTTTTTCATATATAAAAAAAAGAACAGCATCTAATCCTGATTTTAATATATTACAAACCTTAGAAACACTATTACCAAGCTCAGTTATTAAAGAGTTATGTACGTTAGTTGAGGCTGATTATGAATTAAAATTCAAAGATTTAAAAGGTGAGATAAGACAAAACCTTGTAAAGATTTTAGTAAATACTCCTTTAACAATTAGCAATCATTTAGGTTTTGAAAGAGCTATGATTACACGAGGTGGAATAAGCTTAAAACAGATTAATCCAAGAACAATGCAAAGTAAGCTTGTACAAGGATTGTACTTTTGTGGGGAAGTTGTAGATTTAGATGGTCCATGTGGCGGTTACAATCTGCAATGGTCTTTTGCAAGTGGTAACCTAGCAGGGAAGCTTTTAGATTAGTCTGGTTTTATTTGATAAATTAATTTTGCATTTGAAATATCAATAGAAGTCCATGAGTTACAATCAAATTCTATTTTAAGAACTTCTCCCATAAGTATTTTTTCTTTTAATCCAACAAGGCTAACTCCAAGGGCAGTTAGTGATGGATTATGTCCTACTATCATTAGTGTATTAACATCATCAAAAGTATAAGTAATTGATTCAATAACTTCATTTACAAAAGCTTGAAAAAGTACTTCATTGTACATAATATTTTTACTGTAACCTAACTCTTTTGCAACTACTTCAGCTGTTTGTTTAGTTCTAAGAGCTGGACTCGCAACTAATAAATCTGGTAAAACATTTTTTTCTTTTAATTTTTTTGAAACATTTTCTACATCTTTTAAACCTTTAGGGGTTACTTGAATGTCATAGTCATCTATATTTGGGTTTGATATGTCCTTATCTGCATGTCTCATAATATAAAGTGTTTTCATTTATTTACCTAGCAATTAATTATAATTAAATAATTTTAAATACTTTTTACTTGAAAAGTAATAAAAATAGGTGAAAAAAGTAAAAGTTTTAATACTTTTTTTTAGGATAATCAAAAGATATAAGTTTTGCACACTTTTTATTTACTTCTCTCCAGCTATCACAATCAAACTCTATTTCCAATACTCCACAAGTAGGAATGTTTTCATTAAATCCAACTAAATAAAAAGCCAACATATTTAATGTAGGGTTATGTCCAATTATAAATACTTTGTCATAATCATCATTTATAAAGTTTACTATTTCTAACATCGTTTTTAATGAGGCTTCATATAAGTGTTCATCAAATAGTATTTTCCCTTTAAAGGCAATACCTTTTTTGATGAGTTTTGCAGTTTTTTTTGTTCTATATGCTGGGCTTGAGATTATTAAATCAGGGTTAGCATTTTTTTGTTTTAAAATTGTAGCCATAAAAGGTGCATTTTTTTCACCTCTTTTATTTAAGGGTCTATCAAAGTCTTCTAAACTAGGGTTAGACCAATCTGATTTCGCATGTCTTATTAAGTAAAGCTTTTTCATCTTTTCTCCTAAGCTTAAGTATTATATCTTTTTTTGTATAATTATCAAAGATATAAAATTGGAGTTTATTTTGGGTTATGATTTAGAAAAAAAATTAGTTATTGCAATCTCTTCAAGAGCTTTATTTAATTTAGAAGATGAGAATGAAATTTTTGAAAATAAAGGTCTTGATGAATACTATAAACATCAAATTGAAAAAGAAGATGAAGTTATTCAAAAAGGAACAGGTTTTAGACTTGTAAAAAATCTATTAAAGATTAATGATGATTTTCCAGATGATAAACAAGTTGAAGTAATCATTCTTTCAAGAAATAATGCGGCAACTTCTTTAAGGATTACAAAATCAATTGAGAAGTATGAATTAGATATTGCAAGATCTGCTTGGAGTGGAGGAAGTGATATTGCTAAATATCTTAAACCTTTTAAAGTTGATTTGTTTTTATCAGCAAATGAAGTTGATGTACAAAATGCAATAAATGAAGGAATAGCAGCAGCTAGAATCTTACCATATCAAGAAGATAAAGATAACTATTCAAACCAAGTTAAAATTGCTTTTGATGGTGATGCTGTTCTTTTCTCTGAAGAGTCAGAAATTGTATATAAAACTCAAGGTTTAGAAGCATTTTTAGAGTATGAAAAGAAGAATGCCTCAAATGCTTTACAATCAGGTCCTTTTGCACAGTTATTAAGAGTGATTTCTAATATCCAATCAAAGTATCCAGAAGAACAAACACCTATTAGAACAGCTTTAATCACTGCTAGAAACTCTCCAGCTCATGAAAGAGTAATTAGAACACTTTCACAATGGGGAGTAAGATTAGATGAGTCATTCTTTTTAGGTGGAGTTGACAAATATGAGGTTGTAGAAGCTTTTGGTGCTGATATTTTCTTTGATGACCAAGATGTTCATTTAGAAAATACTTCAAAGAGAACACCAAGTGCAAAAGTTCCTTACCACGATGATTCCATATTAAAAAAGATATAATTATTTAAAATTTATTAATCATTAGATGCTAAACTAATAAAAAGATTAAAGGAGAAACATGGAACAAGCAAAAACAGTATTTTTATTAGCTCTTTTAACAGTATTATTTGTATTTATAGGTTACTCATTTGGTGGCTCAAATGGTATGCTTATTGCCTTTTTATTAGCAGGAGGAATGAACTTCTATGCTTATTATTATTCTGATAAACAGGTTTTAAAGCATTACAATGCAACACCAATAGAAGATACTTCACATCCTGTTTATAGAATAACGCAAAAACTTGTACAAAAAGCAGATTTACCTATGCCAAAGGTTTATTTAATACCAGATCATACACCAAATGCCTTTGCAACAGGAAGGAATCATGAAAATGCAGCCGTTGCTGTTACTATGGGTTTATATGAAATGTTAAATGAGCAAGAGCTTGAAGGGGTAATTGCCCATGAGTTATCACATATAAAACATTATGATATCTTAATTGGAACTATTGCTGCTGTATTTGCAGGGGCAATTGCTATGATTGCAAATATGATGCAGTTTGGTGCAATGTTTGGAGGAAACAACAGACAAGGGGTACATCCAATTGTAATGATAATCATGGCTATAATTTTGCCACTAGCTGCTTCAATTATTCAAATGAGTGTAAGTAGAAGTAGAGAGTATATGGCTGATGAAGGTGCTGCAAGAATGACTAGAAATCCTGCAGGACTACAAAGTGCTTTATCAAAATTAGAAAACTATGCTAGAAGAGGGCACGAAATAAACAATGCTACAGAGCAAACAGCTCATATGTTTATAGTAAACCCATTTTCTGGTAAAAAAACTTCATTTGGTGATTTCTTTAGGACACATCCTACAACAGAGGATAGAATAGCTAGATTAGAAGAGTTAAAATATGAATTTCAATAAGAGTTATTAACTCTTATTGAAATATATCTACTAGTTTATCTTCAGTAATTTCTTCTTGTAAAATTGGGTAAATACCCTTAGCAATTAACGAGATTTTTAAATCATAATCTACATCTTCAAGTAAGAAGTAGTTCGTTTTGTAGTCATATAAAATATCTGGTAGTATGTTACATGCTGCTTCATCTTCATTTTCAAACATTGGGTTATTTATGCAGTTAGAAGATTTTAGTTTGTAGTCTTTTATAAAGTATACCCAGATATATTTAGCTGTTGCATCTGCATAGTCTAGTTCTGTATTACTATGTGAACATACAGCAATATGAAATTCATTTTTAATTTCATGTACTTTGATATTACTACCTGTAATTAATGCAAGTGAGATTTTCTTTCTGGCACTTTTAATTATTCTTGCAAAAGTAGCTCTTGATACATTCATTTTCTTTGCTGCATCTTCTTGATACATACAAAATGAGTCCATTAAATGAATTGCTTCAAGCTCTTCATGTAGTAAAATTACATCTTGTTTAGCCTTATGATCTTTAGGTCCAAAATACTTGGACACGGGCTTTAGTTCAAGTTTTCTTTGAAGTTTTTCTCTAGCCATTTATTACCTTGTAATTTATATAATCAGATTTTATCATAAAATATTTAAAATATACTTGACATATGCTCAGAAAATTGTTATAATTCGGTCATATGTTCATAAAGTGATATAACATTCATTCCTACATATTTGTAAAGTAAGTGTGTGTGATCTTCTTTTTTAGTGTGACCTTAATTGGTTTTCTTATTTTACAAATTAAATATATTATATTTACTTATATGGAATATATTTTTAAACATCAGTTACAATTAGGAACAAAATATATAATTGTCTTTTCCCTAGTCATTACTTTTTTTTCACTCTTTCTAATTTGTACTGATGTTTTGAAACTTTCTTTAAACAATCCCATATCAATGATAACAAGGAGTTGCTATGCATAGAATAGTGTTCCCAACAAATGAAAACATGAGTTACTTATCTAAAGTAGAAAGCTCATTTGAAGAATCAAATTACCTTACTGTACTACATGTTACTGGACAAAATATAACTGAAGTTGAATTAGTTAAAAACCCTCATCCTCATACAAGTGATGAGATCATAAAAGAGTGTAAAGATAACCACTATAGTATTCTAATTCTTCCTAAAGAAGATAAACTTCCTGTAGATAAATTAAAAGAAAATGGTACTTCAGTTTTTATTGCTTCAGAACATAAAAATGTATTAAGTACATTTAGTGATTTTGTTCAAGACAAATTAAAACGAGCATAAAAAAAGCGGGGAAAACCCCGCTGTCCTTTCAACTTGACCAAAGTAAAGGATTAGAAGAATAGTACAAAAAGAATCTTAAATAATAAGTAAATTATTGGATTAATTGTAAACTTTTTTTACATTTTCAATTTTACTACTCATATTTAAAAGTAATAAATCTGCAATAACTAAAGACATCATAGATTCAGCTACAACACTTCCTCTAATAGCAACACAAGGATCATGTCTTCCTTTTAGTTCACAATCAACTTCATTGTTATTTACATCAACAGTTTCTTGTTTAATGAAAATAGATGGTGTTGGTTTAAAATAAACCTTAGCATCAATATCAGCTCCTGTACTAATACCACCTAAAATACCACCACTATGATTTGTTTTGAAACCATTAGCTCTCATTTGGTCATTGTTCTCATCACCTTTTTTAGAGCTTGATTCTGTTCCATCCCCAATTTCAACAGCTTTAACAGCATTGATTCCCATCATAGCATTTGCAATTTGAGCATCAAGTCTATTATAAAGTGGTTCCCCAAGACCTGAAGGAGCATTTTTAACTCTTACAAAAGCAACACCACCAACAGAGTTGTGTTCTTTCTTTGCTTTAATAATAGCTTCTTTTTGAAACTCTTCTTTGTTTTTATCTAAAGTATAGATTTCAGAAGTTTTAGCAAATTCAAAATCTAGTTGAGAAGATTTGATTCCATCAATTTCACAAATTCCACTTACAACTTCAATATCTAACTCTTTTAATAAAAGTTTAGCGATAGCTCCTGCTGCAACTCTTGCTGCTGTCTCTCTTGCAGAACTTCTTCCTCCACCTCTATAGTCTCTTAGACCATATTTTTCAAAATATGTGAAGTCTGCATGTCCTGGTCTAAACAGGTCTTTTACATTTGTATAGTCTCTACTTTTTTGGTTTTCATTGAAAATAACCATTGAAATAGGAGTTCCAGTTGTTTTACCTTCAAATACACCACTTAAAATCTCTACTTTATCAGACTCTTTTCTAGGAGTTGCATAAGCATTTTGTCCTGGTTTTCTTCTATCCATTTCTGCTTGAATAAAAGACTCATCTACACTAATCCCAGCAGGAACACCATCTACAATACAACCTAAAGCTCTACCATGACTTTCTCCAAAAGTTGTAAATCTTAGTTTGCTTCCAAAACTATTCATTATTGATTTCCTTTTAATGTATCAATAGCAATTTTTGCAACTGCTTGTTGCGCTAACTTTTTACTTTTTCCAATAGCTTTACCATAAGATTTTCCATCAATCCAAATTGATACTTCAAACTCTTTTTTATGGTCTGGTCCATATGAACCTTCAATTTTATATTCAGGAATTGTTCCAAATTGTGCTTGAGTAACTTCTTGTAAAGCTGTTTTGTAATCACTAAATAGTACATCTAAATTGATTTTATCGTAAGAGCTTTCTAAAAGTTCTAAAATAATAGGTTTTAAAACCTCTAATCCTGATTCTAAATATATTGCACCCATGATTGCTTCAAAAGCATCTGAAAGAATAGAAGCTTTACTTCTTCCTTTGTTTCTCTCTTCTGCATTTGAAATAAAAATATAATCACCTAACTTAATTTGGTTAGCTAGTTTTGTAAAACCTGTTTCATTTACTAAACTTGCTCTTATTTTAGAAAGTTCACCTTCATTTGACTTTGGGAACTTTTTAAATAAATATTCTCCAACTATTAAGTTTAATACCGCATCACCTAAAAACTCTAACCTTTCATTGTTATAAGGCTTTTTATAGCTTTTATGTGTAAGTGCTTCGATTATCAGATCCTTGTTTTTAAACTGATAATCCAAACACTTTTCTAATTTTGAATAATCATCCATTATTCTCTCCTTTTAATTTTTCCGCTTCAGTACGTGCAAGTATATCACATCTTTCATTATGAAAATGTCCTGCATGCCCTTTAACCCAATTTGCTATTATAGTGTGTTTTTCTGAAACATTTATATATTCTTGCCACAATTCAACATTTTTTACTGGTTTTTTTGCAGAGTTTTTCCAATTGTTCCTAACCCAACCACTTAACCACTCATTTATTCCTTTTACAACATAAGTAGAATCAGAATAAATATTAACTATACAAGGTTCTTTTAAAGCCTTTAATCCTTCAATAACACCTTTTAATTCCATTTGATTATTTGTTGTATTATCTTGAGCGCCACTTAGCTCTTTTTCATTTCCCTTATAGTCTAGGATTGTACCCCAACCACCAGGTCCAGGGTTTCCTAAAGAGGAACCATCACTGTAAAGATTGATTTCTTTCAACTAAATCCTTTGTTAGATGATGTTTTACATCAAATGTTAATATACTTTGGCAGTTTGGACATCTAGCCTCAAACATAGGGTGAACATGTTTACATGATGAACAAATAAATTCAAAATCAATAGTTGCAGGGATTTTATGTTCATGATTATTTAGTGCAATTAAAATATCAAAAACAAAATCATCACTATGATTTATATTGTTTAAATATCCTTTTGCATTAAATAGTTCTGTTAAAAACTTATCTTCTGAAATCTTTTCAAAATCAATGTCTTCAAAGTTTAGATACCACATTAAATCAATTAGTTTTGAAGTATTAAATAGCTTCATATTTTCCCAGAAAAACTCTTTATTGTATGTCAGATAAAACTTAGCTATTAGTCTTTGAACTTGCGGGTTTTCTTTTAACACTTCTAGTAGTTCGTCACTTTTCTTTTCAAATGATTTTATTGGGTCATTTATTATTATTAATGTTTCAATAAATAGATTATCATTTGAAACCTCTTCTTCTAGTTCACTTAAACAATCAATAATCTCTTTTGCACTTTTATATTCATTAAGTTTTTCATTTACAACAAGTAAATATTTTAATGCATAAGTATTTCTAGGCGAAAACTTTAAAATTTTTAAGAAAATTTCCTTTGCTCTTTGCATGAAACCACCTTTAAAATAAGTAGTTCCTAATAACTCTAAAAGCTCTTCTTTTTTTACTCTATCAGTTACATGTTCTAATAGGGCAAGATATACAGAAATTGCTTTGTTGTAATTACCTTTATGAATAAAAGTTGATGCTAATAGTATGATAGAATCAAATGGCAGATTGTAAGTTTTGTATAAGTGCACATAATCTTCTTCTTTTAATTTACCAATTTCAAATCTTTTAAGAAGTTCTCTATAATCTTTTCTTGCTCTTCTTTCTTTATATAAAGAGAATGAGTATGTTAAAAAAGAGATGGTAAAAATAAGAGTAAAAAATATAATTACACCAAAAAGTGGGTCCCTATATTCAATAATAAAACTATCCAAAAAATGCCTTAATTATAAAATATAAATTATCATATCATAAAAGCACATATACTATTATAAATTTTTAGGTATAATCCCAAAATGATAACAAAAGAGTCAATAGAAAATTTAAAAAACCACCTTGATGTAGTAGATGTAGTATCTCAATTTTTAGAGTTAAAAAAGAGTGGTGCAAACTTTAAGGCTTGTTGTCCTTTTCATGGTGAAGATACTCCTTCTTTTGTGGTTAGTCCACAAAAGCAAATCTATCATTGCTTTGGATGTGGAGCAGGTGGTGACTCAATAAAATTTGTAATGGAGTATGAGAAACTTTCATACCCAGAAGCTTTAGAAAAACTTGCTTCAATGTACAATGTTACATTAACTTATGATAATACAAATCAGCAAAGACAAGATACAAGAGTTTTAGAAGAAGCAAATAAATTTTATCAAAAACTATTTGTGTCAAATTCAACTGCAAAAGATTATATAAAAAGCAGAGGAATCTCAGAGTTTTCAATTGAAAAATTTGAAATAGGTTATGCTCCTTATTCAAATGACACAATCAATTTTTTAAAAAACAATCACTTAAATCTAGCAGAAGCAAAAGACTTAGGACTTATTGATACAGGACATAATGGTCTATATGCAAGATTCATAGAAAGAATCACTTTTCCTATTTATTCTATTAGTGGGAAAATAGTTGGTTTTGGTGGAAGAACTATTTCAGGACATAATGCAAAATATATTAATTCTCCTCAAACAAAACTATTTAACAAATCAAAACTTTTATATGGTTATAACCTAGCCAAAGAGAATATCTATAAAAAAAATAGAATGATAGTTACAGAAGGATATTTGGATGTAATTATGCTTCATCAAGCAGGGTTTAATACTGCGGTTGCAACACTAGGAACAGCTTTAACAAAAGATCATTTACCTCTTTTAAGAAGAGGTGAACCGCAAGTTATTTTAGCCTATGATGGAGATAAAGCAGGTTTAAATGCTGCATATAAAGCTTCTGTTATGCTTTCTCAAGGGGACTTTGAAGGTGGAGTTGTTATCTTTGGAGAAGGTAAGGACCCCGCTGATATGGTAAATGAAGGGAAAATAGAAGAGTTAAATAAAATCTTCTCTAATCCTCAAAACTTTATTTCATATACAATTGATTATATAATTTCAAAATATGATATTAATATTCCAAGTCAAAAACAAAAAGCACTTGTTGAAACAAATGATTATTTAAAGACTTTAAATGAGTTATATCAAGATGAATACAAAAGATATCTAGCACAAAAACTAAATGTTAGAGAAAATCTAATTAAAGTTAGCTCTGATGTTGTTAGAAGAACTGACATAAATTTAAGCAAAATTGATATTGCTGAACTATGTATTATAAGGTCAATTCTAGAAAATCCTAAGAGATTAGATATGGTGCTTGATATTGTTGATATTTCAATGTTTGAGTATCATAAAAATGAGTTCGAATTATTAATCAATGACCCGCAGAATATCTCTTTAAATGGTATTTTATTAAACGATAAACTTGAAGTTTATGATGAACAAAGGTTAAAAGAAGAGTTAATTGTTTTACTATATACATTTTATACTAAAAAACTGACTTCTTTAAAGTATGACCAAACTTTAAACTTAAGAGAAAAAGGTTTTAAATTGAGAAAAGTTCAAGACAATTTAAGACAATTAAAACAAGGTAAACTTGTAAGCTACAATCTTTAATAAAATATTTAAAAAAAAAGTATATAATTTTTCTAAATAAAAGTTTTTAGGAAAAATAGATGGAAAAAATTAACTCGAAGAAGTTACCAGAAGCAATAGGTCCTTATTCTCAAGCTGTTAAAGCAAATGGTTTAATTTATACTTCAGGTCAAGTACCTTTAGATGTAGATGGAAATATGGTAGAAAGAGATATTAAAGTGCAAACTAGACAAGTATTTGAGAACTTAAGAAACTTACTAGATGATGCATTAAGTGGAATGGATAAAGTAATTAAAATAACAATTTATTTAGAAAATATCGAAGACTTTGGTGTTGTAAATGTTCTTTGTGCAGAAGCTTTTGGGGAACATAAACCAGTTAGAACTACTGTTTCAACAAAAGGTTTACCGATGAATTCAATGATAGTAGTTGATGCAATTGCTCAACCTTACGATTATTATTAAAATAAACTTTTACGCTTAAAGAAACTTTAAACTACAATTAGATAGTATTTCGTCCCGTTAAAGCAAAAAAGTTAATAAAGAATTGATAAGTTAGAGGAATAAATATGTACGCAATTATTAAGTGTGGTGGTAAGCAGTATAAAGTAACTGAAGGTGATGTTTTAGATATCGATTATACTGGTCAAGCTGCTAAAGAAACTCTTGAAATCACTGATGTTTTAGCTGTTAATGATGGTGAATTGAAAACTGGTGATGCTGTTTCTTCTGCAAAAGTAGAAGCAGAAGTTGTATTAGATGGAACTGGTGTAAATAGAGCTAAAAAAGTTATCATTTACAAAAAAAGAAGAAGAAAAGATTCTAAGTTAAAAAGAGGTTTCAGAAAGAGCTTCACAAAAATTAGAATTACTAAAATCGCTGCATAATTTAAGGAGATAAGAAATGGCTCACAAGAAAGGTCAAGGAAGTACTCAAAATAATAGAGATTCAGCTGGAAAGAGACTTGGTGTTAAGAAATTTGGTGGAGAAACAGTTAGAGCTGGTAACATCATTATTAGACAAAGAGGTACAAAAGTACACTGTGGAGAAAATGTAGGGATCGGTAAAGATCATACAATTTATGCACTAGTTGATGGTGTTGTTAAATTTGAAGTAAAAAGTAAAACTAGAAAAAAAGTTTCTGTATACGCTTCATAAAAAGTTTAATCAAAACAATTTTCTTAAAGGGTGTAGTGCATTTTGCCTACACCCTTTTTTAGTTTAAAAAATATTCTAGGTTCCTTGTAAGTCCCCTTACTAACGGGTTTTATAAGGAGCCTTATTTAATAAACATTTAAAAAAGGATTTAATGTGTTTGTAGATAGTGTAAAATTTACCGTAACCTCAGGAAAAGGTGGACAAGGTTGTTCTTCATTTAGAAGAGAAAAGTTTGTTATCAAAGGTGGACCTGATGGTGGAGATGGTGGAAAAGGTGGAGATGTTGTATTTCTAGTAGATAGTAATACAGATACTCTATCATGGTATAAGGGAAGAAAGATATTAAAAGCTGACAATGGTAAGCAAGGTGAAGGTGGAAGAAGAACTGGAAAATCTGCTCAGCCAATGGTTTTAGCTGTACCTCCCGGAACACAAATAATTGATAATGAAACAAATGAAGTATTACTTGACCTTTTAGAAGAAGGTCAAAGAGAAGTTTTCCTAGAAGGTGGAAAAGGTGGATTAGGTAATACTCACTTTAAAAATTCAAGAAATCAAAGACCTACATATTCTCAACCAGGATTACCAGGTGAAAGCAAAGAGATTAGACTTGAGTTAAAACTTATTGCAGATGTAGGATTAGTTGGTTATCCAAATGTTGGAAAATCTACACTTATTTCTACTACATCAAATGCATCACCTGAAATTGCAAACTATGAGTTTACAACTTTAACTCCAAAACTTGGAGTTGTTGAAGTTGGAGATTATAACTCATTTGTTATGGCAGATATTCCAGGAATCATTGATGGTGCAAGTGATGGAAAAGGATTAGGTTTAGAGTTCTTACGACATATCGAAAGAACAAAAACTTTATTATTTACAATTGATATTGCAAATTATAGAACGACTACAGAGCAGTATGAAGTTTTAAAAGAAGAGGTTAAAAAATTCTCAACTGAATTAAGTGGAAGAAACTTCGCAATTGCATTAACTAAAACTGATGCATATTATGGAGAAGATTTAGAAGCTGATATCAAAGAGTTTATTGAATCTATTGGTTTAGAAGTATCAAGTGAAAACTCTTATGGTTTTGATAAATCATTACCATATTATGTACAAGATTTAACTTACTCAAAATTTGATGAGAATAAACCATTTTTTGTATTGCCAATCTCATCTGTGACTCATTTAAATACTGAGTCAATTAGATTTGCTTTATATGAATTAATAGGACAAAAAAAGTAATGAAAAGAGTTGTTATTAAAGTAGGAAGTGCTGTTCTAAGAGAAGGCAGTGTTTTAGCAATTGAAAGATTAAACAATTTAGTTGATTTAATAGCAAAATTAAAAAATGAAAAAAAACTAGAAGTTATCTTAGTTTCATCTGGTGCAGTAGCTGCTGGAAATACAGCTTTAGATTTAGACCGTACTCAGATTTTAAATAGACAAGCATTAGCTGCTATTGGGCAACCTTTACTAATGAAACACTATAAAAAAAGATTTAGAGAACATGGTTTAAAATGTGCTCAAATGCTTTTAGTAGAAGATGATTTTGATTCAAGAAAAAGATCTGCAAATGCTAAAGGTGTTATGGAAATACTTTTAAGTAATGACATTATTCCAATTTTAAATGAAAATGATGTTATTGCAAATGAAGAGCTTTTATTTGGTGATAATGACCAATTAGCAGCTCATGCTGCGCACTTCTTTGATGCAGACATCTTAGCAATACTTTCTGATGTAGATGGTTTATATGATTCAAACCCTCATGAGAATCCAGATGCTAAAATGAGAAAAGTAGTTAATTTCATTGAAGATGAAGAATTAGAAATGAAACATACTCCAAATTCTGAGTTTGCAACAGGTGGAATAGTTACAAAACTAAAAGCTGCAAACTTCTTACTAAAGAGAAATAAGATGATGTATCTATCATCTGGTTTTGATTTAACAAATGCATATGATTTTTTAGTTGATGAAAATCATAAAAGCGGAACACTATTTAAAAAACAAATCTAATATTTTATAAGCTTCTCCTTTTGTGAGAAGCTAGCAAGAAGGATAGAAAGTATGTCTAAACGAATTGTATTTATGGGTACACCAGACTATGCAACTAAAATTTTTGAGAGATTACTTAATAGCTCTTATGAAGTAGTTGCTTTATATACTCAACCAGATAAACCAGTTGGAAGAAAACAAGTTTTAACAGCACCACATATTAAACAGTTTTGTTTAGATAACTCTTTAGATATTCCAGTTTTTCAGCCTTTAAAGTTAAGAGAAAATAAAGAAGTAGAAGATGAGATTAAAGCTTTAAATCCTGATTTTATCATTGTTGCTGCATATGGACAAATATTACCAAAAGAGATTTTAGATATTGCTCCTTGTATTAATCTTCACGCTTCACTTTTACCAAAGTATAGAGGTGCAAGTCCTATTCAAGAATCATTATTAAATGATGATGAATATACAGGTGTAACTTCTATGCTTATGGAAGAAGGGCTTGATAGTGGAGATATTTTAGGCTTAGAGTACTTAAAAATAACTTCTACAATGGATGTTGTTGAAGCATTTAATAAATTATCAGATATAGCTGCAAACTTAACTATTACAACTTTAGATAACTATGAAAAGATAAATCCTAAAAAGCAAAATGAAGCAGAAGTGAGTTTTTGTAAAAAAATCAAAAAAGAGCATGGCTTAGTAGATTTATCAAATGCAAAAAAACTATATTTAAAGTATAAAGCTTATTCTTTTTGGCCTGGTATTTTCTTAGAGAGTGGCTTAAAATTAAAAGATGTAAAACTAGTAGAAGAAAACTCTTCAAATGAAGAAGGAACAATTCTTGAACTAAATAAAGACTCTGTAGTAATTGCTTGTAAAAAAGGTTCTATTGAAGTTAAGACTCTACAAGCTCCATCAAAAAAAGCTATTAATGCAGTAGATTTTTTAAAGGGGAAAAGAGTATCTGTTGGTGATATTTTACAGTAAGGTTACTACTACCCTAGGTAGTAGTAAAAGCCTGTAACACTTAGTAATGATAACACTACTCCAATAACTAAAGCATTTATTGCTAATCTTTCATCTAATCCACCTTTTATAGCTAAAACTACAGCCATAGTCATAGGTGGCATTGCTGCTTCTAAAATAGTAGTTTTACTCCAAGTATCATCTAAGTTATAGAAAACAGAGAAAGCTATTAGTACAATTACTGGTATAACAAACATTTTTATAACAATGGCAGTTGTCACTAGATTTAATTTATAAAAAATATTTTTTAGTTCAAGTTTCATACCAATTGCAATCATAGCAATAGGAACCAGTGTGGCTCCAATAGTTTCCATTGTATTCATAACAAACTGAGGCATCTCAAAGTTTTTAGCAAATACTGTTAAAAAGAACATAATAATAGGTGGGAAGAAGATTACACTTTTTACAATTCCTCTAAAGTTTACATGTTGCCCACTCCCCCAATTGATAATAATCATACCTAAACTAACAAGAAGTAAGAATGAACCAAATAAATCATAAATAAGTGCATATACTACATAATCTTGCCCATAGAAAGTATCTATATAAGAAAGACCTATAAATGATGTGTTTCCAAAAGTTGCAACAATCATAAATGTAGCAAGTACTTTTTTATCTAGTTTGAGTAATTTCCCTACAAAATAAGCTAATAATAGGTTACCTAAAATGATTGTATTAAACATAAAAATCAGTTCTAATGTTTCATATGTCAACTCTAAAGGATAGATTTTAGCAAATACAATTGCAGGAAGAGAAAAGTAGATAATAAACTCTACAAGCTCTTTTGAATTGTCTTTGAAAAAGATTTTAAATAAATAACCAAAAGCTAAGTATAAAGCTATTGGTAAAACTGGATCTAGCATAGTGTGTCTTCTCTTTTTATAACGATTATATTTAATAATGTCTTGAAAAATAATTATGTATAATGATTTATGGAAATAATAAATTTAAAAGAAGTTGATTCAACACATACTTATCTAAAAGAGCTTATTAAAAAAGATGGTTTTACAAATGCTATTTGTGTTTCAGCAGATTATCAAAGTAATGGAATTGGAAGTAGAGGAAACTCATGGGAAGGAAAAGAAGGTAATCTTTTTTTCTCTTTTGTTATATCTAAAAATGATTTACCAGATGATTTACAACTGCAAAGTGCTTCAATCTATTTTTCATATATATTAAAAGAAGTTTTACAAAGTCAAGGTTCAAAACTTTGGTTGAAGTGGCCAAATGATTTTTACATTGATAATAAAAAAATAGGTGGAACAATTACAACTGCAACAAAAGATTTACTTTATTGTGGCATAGGGTTAAATTTAGAGCATATAAATAGTGATTTTGGTGTTTTAGACATAAAAATTGATAAAATGTATATATTAAAATTATATTTTAAAAGTTTAGAAAAAAAATCATCTTGGAAGGAAATCTTTAACTATTTTCAGATAGAATTCCAAAAGAGTAGAAAATACAAAGCTACAATTGAAAATAAAAAAATTTCATTGGAAAATGCCATTTTAAATAGTGATGGTTCTATACAAATTGACGATAAAAAGGTTTTTAGTTTAAGATGACTGAAGTTATTGCAATTGCAAATCAAAAGGGTGGGGTAGGAAAAACTACTACTGCTGTAAACCTAAGTGCTGCACTAGCACTAGAAGGTAAAAAAGTTTTATTAATAGATGCTGATCCACAAGCCAATGCAACTACATCATTAGGTTTTCAAAGAGATACATATGAGTACAATATTTACCATGTTATGCTTGGAACAAAAGAGTTAACAGAAATCGTACTTGACTCTGAAATTGAAAACTTAAAAGTAGCTCCTTCAAATATTGGTTTAGTAGGAATTGAAAAAGAATTCTATAAAAATATGAAAGATAGAGAGTTAGTTTTAAAAAGAAAAATTGACCCTGTTAAAAAAGATTATGATTATATAATTATTGATTCACCTCCTGCATTAGGACCAATTACAATTAATACATTAAGTGCAGCTAATTCTGTTTTAATACCAATTCAGTGTGAATTCTTTGCACTTGAAGGATTAGCACAGCTATTAAATACTATTAAGTTAGTTAAGCAAACTATTAATAGACAGTTACAAATTAGAGGTTTCCTTCCTACTATGTATAGTGCTCAAAACAACCTGTCTAAGCAAGTTTTTGCAGACTTGGCACAGCATTTTGAGAGTAAACTATTTAAAGTAGATGAAAGTTCGTATGTTGTTATTCCTAGAAATATCAAACTAGCAGAAAGCCCAAGTTTTGGTAAGCCAATCATGCTTTATGATTCAATGGCTGCAGGAACAAAAGCATATACAAATCTAGCACGTGCAATTGCTGGATAATTTATTTAATTTAATATTAGGATTATAATATGGCATTAGGTAGAGGACTTGGAGAATTATTAGGTGAAGTTGAGACTGCTTACGAAAACTCAAATAGTGAATCTAGATATGGAAAAATTATTGAGATTGAAGTTGAAAAAGTAAAACCAAACCCAAATCAACCTAGAAAAATATTTGATCAAGATAAATTAAAAGAGCTATCAGATTCTATTGTAGAGCATGGCTTAATTCAACCAGTTACTGTAATTGAAGAAGACGATGGTTACATTTTAGTAGCAGGTGAAAGAAGATTAAGAGCTCATAAACTTGCTAACTTAGAAACTATCAAAGCTACAATTGTAAATATTGAAGATTTCAAATTAAGAGAATTAGCATTAATAGAGAATATTCAAAGAGATGATTTAAATATTATTGAATTAGCATTCTCATATGCTCAATTAATCAATGAGCATAATATTACACATGATGAGTTATCAAAAAAAGTATTTAAAAGTAGAGCTTCAATTACTAATACCTTAAGACTGTTACAATTATGCTCATATGTACAACAGCTTTTAGCAAATGATAAAATAACTGCTGGACATGCAAAAGTTATGCTTGGACTTGATGATGAAACACAAGTAAAAATTGCTGATTCTATTATTGGTCAAAAACTATCAGTAAGAGAGACTGAAAGTTTAATCAGAAGCCTAAAAACTGGGGATAAAAAGCCTACAAAGAAAAATCAAAAAACTTCAAAAAACTATGACTTCAAACCACTTGACAATGTAATTGAAAACTTACAAAAAAGTGACCTAAAAGTTAAAGCTGAAAAGAACTATTTTAAGATAGAAATTAAATCTCAAGAGGATATTGAGAAGATTTCTAATTACTTTCGTAACACTTTCTAAAATTCTTTCTTAGAATTCCTCCTTTTAATATAATTTTATACTTGTTTTAGATAAAATTTAAGCAGTTTTAGTCAAACTAAACTGTAAAAAATATGGAGGAATGAATGTTAGACATAAGTCCTGTATTATTGCTTAGCACAGCAATAATCTTTCTTTTTGTTGTTGCAAGACTTAACAGTTGTCTATTTGTACCCCTATTAAAGCATATGGATGATAGAGATAAATCTATTAAAAAAGATTTAGAAAACGCTCAATCAAACTCTGCTGACGTAGACGGTATGTTAGAAGAAGCAAGCCACGCGATTGCTGAAGCTAAAAAAGAAGCAGCTGCTATCAGAGACCAAGCATACAATGAAGCTAAAGAAATAGCTGATGCTAAACTTGCGAGTGCTAAAGAGGAATTAGAAGCTAAGTCTCTTAAGTTCACTAAAGAGCTTGAAGACGAAACAAGAGCTTTAAAAGAATCATTAGTTGCTGCAATGCCTCAATTTAATGAGAGCTTAAAAGCTAAGATTAGCTCGATTTAATTAGGAGGTTAGGGTTGAAAAAATTATTATTACTTGGATTAGCTTTAACTCCTATGGCGTTATTAGCTTCAGCTGAAGGTGCGGAGACAAATTACGATATCGTACAAAGAACCGTTAACTTTATTATTTTTGCTGGTATCATATGGTACCTATTAGCAGATAAGTTAAAAGCTTTTTTTGCTGGTAGAACTGCTTCAATTCAAGCAGAACTTGACAAAGTACAAGATACTTTAAAAGCTTCTCAAGATAAAGTAGAAGATGCTGCTAACAAGTTAGAAGAAGCAAAAAAATTAGCAAATGAAATTGTTGAAAATGCAAAAGCTGATGTTGACTCTGTTAAGAAAAGAGTTGCAGATGCTGTAGATGCAGAAATTGCAAACCTTGATAAAGGTTTCGATGAGAAAGTAAAAATTGAAATGTCAAAAGCTAAGAAACAAATTGTTTCTGAAGTTCTTGAAGAGTTATTAAGCTCTGATAATGTTTCATTAACTCAAGATGAGTTAGCTAACATCGTACTTAAGAAGGTTGCATAATGAATGATTTAATAGCAAAAAGATATGTAAAAGCATTAATAGATGGTAGAGATGTTGAGTCTGCAACTGCTATTTGTAATGATTTAAAAACTATTTCTTCAGCTTATGGAGAAGATAAGTTTATTTCTATTGTTACTTCTTCTGAAGTAAACTCAGAAGATAAGGTTAAATTAGTTTTATCATTTGTAGATAATGCAAGTGCTGAATTAACAAATCTTGTTAAATTATTAGGAACAAAGAAAAGACTTGAAATTATTCCTGCAATTACAAGTGAATTAGAATCACAAGTTGCAAAAATGAATAATTCATATACTGGTGTAGTATATTGTAACAAAGAATTATCAACTGATTATATCTCTACTATTGAGAAAAAATTTAGTGAAAAATTCAATGTACAATTATCACTATCACAAAATGTTTGTGATTACGACGGTATCAAAGTTGATATTGATAGTCTAGGTGTTGAGATTTCATTCTCAAAAGATAGACTTAAGTCACAAATGATTGAACATATTTTAAAAGCAGTTTAGAACTTATAAAGGAGATATTGAATGGGTGCAAAAATTCAAGCAGATGAAATCAGTTCTATCATTAAAGAAAGAATTGATAACTTTGAATTAAATGTAGACGTTAACGAAACTGGGAAGATCATCTCATTTGCAGATGGTATTGCTCAAGTTTATGGTCTTAAAAATGTAATGGCTGGGGAGCTTGTTGAATTCGAAAACGGAGAAAGAGGATTAGCATCTAACTTAGAAGAAGCTTCTGTTGGTGTTGTTGTTCTTGGTTCTGGTGAAGGATTAAGAGAAGGTTCTTCTTGTAAGAGACTTGGAAAACTATTAGAAACACCAGTTGGTGAAGGTATGGTTGGAAGAGTTGTTAATGCACTTGGTGAGCCAATTGATGGTAAAGGTACTATTGAAGCAGCTGAGTCAAGATTCGTTGAGGAAAAAGCTCCTGGAATCATGGCTAGAAAATCTGTTCATGAACCATTACAAACTGGTATTAAAGCAATTGATGCACTAGTTCCAATCGGAAGAGGGCAAAGAGAGCTTATTATTGGTGATAGACAAACTGGTAAAACAACTGTTGCAATTGATACAATTCTTAACCAAAAAGGTGAAGATGTAGTATGTATTTATGTTGCAATTGGTCAAAAATCATCTTCTGTAGCTAACGTTGTTAGAACTTTAGAAGAGGGTGGAGCAATGGATTATACTGTTGTAGTTAATGCAGGTGCTTCTGAGTCTTCAGCACTTCAATTCTTAGCACCATATACAGGTGTTACTATTGGTGAGTACTTCAGAGATAATGGTAAGCA
This sequence comes from Arcobacter sp. CECT 8989, assembly GCF_004116715.1. Taxonomy (NCBI): domain Bacteria; kingdom Pseudomonadati; phylum Campylobacterota; class Epsilonproteobacteria; order Campylobacterales; family Arcobacteraceae; genus Arcobacter; species Arcobacter sp. CECT 8989. Next base: position 76,391 of record NZ_PDKE01000013.1, read on the forward strand.
TGCTTTAATTATCTATGATGATTTATCAAAACACGCAGTTGCATATAGAGAGATGTCTTTATTATTAAGAAGACCTCCAGGTAGAGAGGCGTTCCCAGGGGATGTATTCTATCTACACTCAAGATTATTAGAAAGAGCTGCAAAAATGTCTGATGAAAATGGTGGTGGTTCTATGACTGCATTACCAATTATTGAGACACAAGCAGGTGACGTTGCTGCATATATTCCAACAAACGTTATTTCTATTACAGATGGTCAAATCTTCTTAGAAACTAACCTATTTAACTCTGGTATCAGACCTGCAATTAACGTTGGTCTTTCTGTATCAAGGGTTGGTGGTGCTGCACAAATTAAAGCTACTAAGCAAGTTGCTGGTACATTAAAATTATCTCTTGCACAATATAGAGAGCTAGAAGCATTCGCACAATTCGCATCAGATCTTGATGAGTCTACAAGAAAAGAGCTTGAGCTTGGTCAAAGAATGGTTGAAGTATTAAAGCAAGGTGTTAATAAGCCATTAGTTATTGAAAAACAAATCGTTATTATCTATGCTGGTACAAAAGGTTACTTAAATGATGTTGCTGTATCTGATGTAGTTAAATACGAAGAAGAGTTACACTCATTCATTGAACAAAAATATGCAAATATTTTAGATGACATTAAATCTAAGAAAAAATTAGATGATGAGACTGAGTCAGCATTAAAAGCTGCATTAGAAGAGTTTAAAACTGTTTTTAATGCTAAATAAGGATTAGTCTATGGCTAACTTAAAAGAAATTAAATTAAAAATTGGAAGTGTTAAAAACACTCAGAAGACTACAAAAGCTATGAAGCTTGTATCTTCTGCAAAACTTACTAGAACTAGACAACTGTCTGAACAATCTAGAAGTTATGCTAAGAAGATTAATGAAGTTCTTTCTGAGATCGCAAACAGAGTTAGCAAAGTTCAAGATGGTGGTAATCACAATAAAGCGTTTATCCCTAACGAGAACCCAAAAACAGTTGATATTGTTTTTGTTACTGCTGACAAAGGTCTTTGTGGTGGTTTTAACATGGCAACGATTAAGAAAGTTAATGAATTAGCCGCTGATTATACATCTAAAGGTGCAAATGTAAGATACAGAGCTGCTGGAAGAAAGGGAGTTGATTTCTTCTCTTTCCAAGGTGTTGAATTATCTCAGAAGGTAACTGATTTATCTTCTGCACCAGATTATGATAGAGCTGCAGATTTTATTAAAGATGTAGTAGAAGATTTCCAAAAAGGTGAAACTGATAAAGTAGTTTTAGTTTACAATGGATTCTTAAATATGCTTACTCAAGAAATTAGAGTAAGAGAACTACTTCCAATTAGCCTAGAAGATGTAGAAACTACACAAGATGAAACATCTATGCTAGAGATTGAACCAGATGATGATGAAGAAGTGTTAGAAGAATTAACGAATAAATATATTGATTTCAATATGTATTATTCTTTAATCGACTCTTTAGCAGCAGAACACTCTGCAAGAATGCAAGCTATGGAAGCTGCAACTAACAATGCTAAAGACAGAGTTAATTCGTTAACAGTTGAATATAATAAAGCTAGACAAGCTGCAATTACAACAGAGCTGATAGAGATTATCAGTGGTGTTGAAGCATTAAAATAATTTAAAGGAGCTGCCCGTATGAAAGGTAATATTATTCAGGTAATGGGTCCTGTTGTAGACGTTGAGTTCGACGGATATTTACCAGAAATTAACGAAGCTATTGAAGTTACATTAGCGGACGTTAACCAAGATAGATTAGTTCTAGAAGTTGCTGCACACATTGGTGATAGCAGAGTTAGAACTATTGCTATGGATATGACAGAAGGTTTAAAAAGAGGACAAGAGTGTACTGCTACTGGTGGACCAATTAAGGTTCCAGTTGGTGAAGCTGTACTTGGAAGAATCTTTAACGTAATTGGTGATCCAGTTGATGAAGGTGAAGCAATCTCTGAAGATACTGAAAGATGGTCAATCCATAGAGCTGCTCCAACTTTTGAAGAGCAATCTACTAAAACTGAAATGTTTGAAACAGGTATCAAAGTTGTTGACTTACTTGCACCATACTCAAAAGGTGGTAAAGTAGGACTATTCGGTGGTGCTGGTGTTGGTAAAACAGTTATTATTATGGAGCTTATCCATAACGTTGCGTTCAAACACTCAGGTTACTCTGTATTTGCAGGTGTTGGTGAAAGAACAAGAGAAGGTAATGACCTTTACTACGAAATGAAAGACTCTAACGTACTTGACAAAGTTGCATTATGTTATGGTCAAATGAGTGAGCCTCCAGGTGCAAGAAATAGAATTGCATTAACTGGTCTTACTATGGCTGAATACTTCAGAGATGAAAAAGGTCTTGATGTATTAATGTTCGTTGATAATATCTTTAGATTTGCTCAAGCAGGTTCTGAGATGTCAGCATTATTAGGAAGAATTCCTTCAGCTGTTGGTTACCAACCAACATTAGCTAGAGAAATGGGTGCATTACAAGAGAGAATTACTTCAACTGCAAAAGGTTCTATTACTTCTGTTCAAGCTGTATATGTTCCTGCGGATGACTTAACTGACCCTGCTCCAGCTTCTGTATTTGCTCACTTAGATGCAACTACAGTACTTAACAGAAAAATTGCAGAAAAAGGTATCTATCCAGCGGTTGATCCACTAGATTCAACTTCTAGAATTTTATCTGCAGACGTATTAGGTGAAGAGCACTATGCAGTAGCTAGAGGTGTTCAATCTGTATTACAAAAATATAAAGATTTACAAGATATTATTGCAATTCTTGGTATGGACGAGTTATCTGAAGAAGATAAACTTGTTGTTGCAAGAGCTAGAAAAATCGAAAGATTCTTATCTCAACCATTCTTCGTTGCAGAAGTATTTACAGGATCTCCAGGTAAGTATGTTGAATTATCAGATACTATTGCTGGATTCAAAGGTATCCTTGATGGTAAATATGACAACATTCCAGAAATGGCATTCTATATGGTTGGTGGAATCGACGAGGTATTAGCAAAAGCTGAGGATATGAAATAACAAATAAGGCATGCTTATGGATACACTAAAATTATCAATAGTTGCACCAAATGGTCAAATCTTTAGTGATGAAGTAAAATCTGTAACTCTTCCAGGTAAAGAGGGAGAGTTCGGAGTTTTACCAGGACATGCTTCTTTAGTATCATCATTAACTGTTGGCGTAATTATAATAGAAAAAGCAGATTCAACTGAAGCAGTAGCAATTAACTGGGGTCACGTTAAAGTGGGTGAAAGTTCTGTTGACGTATTAGTTGACGGAGCTGTAGCACTTACTTCAGGTGCTGACTCTGAAATTGCGAAAAACATTGACGCTGCAAAAGATTTAGTTAACTCTGTTAAAGATGCAAACGTATCATTAGCAGCAGTTGAGGCTAAAATCAACTCATTCGCTTAAAAAAGTAGATAATGATTGATTCAGCTTTAAATTATTTAAGTAATGGTAGTGCCATAACACTTTTAGTGTTGTGGTCACTTTCATTATATATGGTTATCGTTTTTTGGATATTCATTTACAGATTTCTATCTCTGAAATCTTCAATTCTTACTGAAAAAAAATCACTAGAAGCATTAACATCACGAAGTTCAACTTTAAGTCCTATGTCTGCACTTAATAAATGTGCAAATGGAGTTACTAATAAAGAGATTCTTAGTGCATGTGAAATAAATATTATTAAAGATGCTAGTGTTGGAATATCATGGATGTCAATTATTGCATCAACTGCTCCTTTTATTGGACTGTTTGGAACAGTAGTAGGTATTCTTGAATCATTTGCAAAGTTTTCAAGTCATTCAAAAGTAGGGTTTTCTGTAATTGCACCTGCAATTTCTGAAGCTTTAGTTGCAACAGCAGCTGGAATTTTTGTGGCAATTTTTGCATATACTTTCCATCAAATATTAGTAAGAAAAGTTTATGAGTTAAATACTTATATCAAGGCACAAGCTAAAATCTTAATTGCTAAAGGTTAATCATGTTTGATTACAACCAAAAACCTGATTTAAATATTACTCCTTTAGTAGATATTATGCTAGTGCTTCTTGCAATCTTAATGGTTACTGCACCAGTAGTTGAGTTTGAAGAACCTGTAAATCTTCCAAAAGGAAGCAAATCTCAACAAATACAAGCAGTTAAAAAAATTGATATATTACTTACTAAAAATAAAAAAATAAAAATCAATAAAAAAAGTTTTGAATTTGATACTTTTGCAGATAATTTTGTTTTATTTGCACAAAATAAAGATAGAAAAACTCCTATACACATCCGTGCAGAAAAAACATTGATGTATAATGATGTAATCTATATACTTAAATCAGTAAAAGAGGCTGGATTTACTAAAGTATCACTTATTACAGATGGATAATTATGCAAGATAAAAATTACTTTTATCTATCAGGTGTAATATCTGTTTTTATATACCTTATTTTTAGTTTTTTATTTCTTTTTTATATAAATGCCCCTGCACCAAAAAAGTTTGATATTAATACTAAAACTACAGTTTTAGAATTAGAACTTATTTCTACTAAATCAACTGAAAAAAGAGTTGCTAAAAAGAGTGAGTCAAAACAAGAGAAGATTATTAAAAAATCTACATCTCAATCAAATAAACAAAAAGCAGATTTTAAATCACTATTTGCTAATGTTAAAACTAAATCTAAAAAAGTTGTAGAAAAAGATACAACTACACAAAAAGCATCTATTGACCCAAGTAGATTTAGGTCTAAATTTCAAAAAGAGAAAAGTACTGATAATTTAAAGGTTTCTAAACTTTTAAATGATGTAAAAACTAGTACAAATAGACCTGCTGTTAATTCTACTAGTAAAGGTGAGGAACATGAATACTTTTCAAAAATAAAACAGATTTTGTGGGAGAGATGGAATCCTAAACTATTAGAAGATGGTTTAGTTGTAAAAGTTCTTGTAATGATTACAAATAGTGGAGATTTTGATTACCGTGTTATAAAGTATTCAAATGATGTACGATTTGATGAGTCATTAAAAGAGTTTTTAAATTCTCAAATTAGGGAGACTTTCCCTACACATAATATTAACAGTAAAGTTGATATTATTATAAACTTTAAATCGGAAGGTTAATATGAAAAAAGTATTATCAATTTTATTTCTAATTACAACATTTGTTTTTGCTGCTGATGCAGAGTTAGATATCGTTAAAAAATCAGGTTCTATGCCTAAAATCGAAGTTTCAGTAGCACCTAATGCTATGAATAAGCCACTTACTTTAAAAGTAGCAAAGATGATTGAAAAGGATTTAATGGTAAGTGGACACTTTGAAGTAGTTAAAGCTTCACAAGTTGTTGATTACAACTCAAATCCAGATATGTTAGTTTTATCAAATAAAGGAACTGACCTTTTTGTTAATGTTAGTTCAAATGTAAGTAGTTTTGGTGGCTATTCTGTAATGGTTAAAATGTATGATTCAAACTCTAAAAAAATGGTATTTAATCGAACTTTCTCTACATCAAAAGAGGATAGATATCCATTTGTAGCTCATAGAATTGCAATTAGAATTAATAAATATTTAAATGCGCCACCAATTGATTGGATGGATAAGTTTGTAATTTTCTCTCAATATAAAAGTGCAAAAAAAGCAGATATTATAATTGCTGACTACACTCTTACTTTTCAAATGCCAGTTATAAGAGGTGGACTTAATATTTTCCCTAAATGGGCAAATAGTAAACAAGACTCATTTTATTACACAACATATGATAGTGGAATACCAACTTTAATTAAAACGAATATTTACACTAGACAAAGAGAAACTATTATGAAAAGTGAAGGTATGATAGTTGCATCTGATGTAAGTGAAGATGAGAAGAAAGTTTTAATTACAGCTTCACCAAATCATCAACCAGATATCTATTTATACAATACTGTTAATAAAACAAAAAAGAAACTAACTACATATAAAGGTATTGATGTTGGAGCTCATTTTGTTGATAATGAAAAAAGAATTGTTTTCGTATCTGATAGATTAAAATATCCAAATATTTTTGCAAAAGATATTGGAGGAAGAGGCGTTGAAAGATTAGTTTACCATGGAAATAACAACTCATCTGCAACTACATATAAAGATTATGTAGTATATACAAGTAGAGATAGAAACAATGAGTTTGGTTCTTATACGTTCAATCTTTATTTAATGTCAACAAAAAGTGATTTCCTGAAAAGACTTACTTCAAATGGAAGTAATCAATTCCCTAAATTTTCAAAAGATGGAGAATCTATTATCTTCTTAAAGACTGTAAATAATAGAAGTTCAATAGGAATCCTTAGACTTAATTATTCTAAGTCATTTACTTTCCCATTAGCAAATGGAAAAATCCAGTCAATCGACTGGTAATATTATAAACTTACATTTTATATATACAAAGATATACTAGTTTTATTATAATTTCCTAAAAGGAGTTTAAAATGAAACTAGGAATATCATCTTGCCTACTTGGTACTACGTGCCGATATGATGGCGGTCATTCACGAGACAAATTTATTGTTAATGAATTATCTAACTACTTTGATTTTGAGGCTTTTTGTCCTGAAAGATTAGTTTTTCCAACTCCAAGACCTGCAATAAGGTTAGTTAAAAGTGATGGTGAAGTAACTATTCGAACATCAAATGATAATGAAGATGTAACAGATACTATTACTGAAATATCAAAAGAGCTAGTAAAAAAAATTGAAGATAATCAATTATGTGGCTTTATTTTAAAATCTAAATCTCCAACATGTGGTATGGAAAGAGTTAAAATCTATCCTGATAAAAAAAATGGACAAAGTGAAAATGTAGGTGTTGGAGTTTTTGCAAAAGAGCTAAAAGAAAGATTCCCTTATTTACCAATTGAAGAAGAAGGAAGATTAGGCGATCCATGGCTTAGAGAAAACTTTTTAATGCAAGTATTTGCATATAAATCATTATTTGAATTTTTAGAAAAAAAGCCAAATATAAATGATTTAGTTGAGTTTCATACTTCTTACAAATATTTAATCTATGCAAAATCACATAATGCATATAAAGAGCTAGGAAATATAGTTGCAAATAGAGATAAAAAGCCATTGGAGACTATACTTGATGAGTATAAAGAGTTGTTTTTAAAGACAATTGCTCAAAAAGGTACGATTAATAATACCTATAATGTTTTACTTCATATTTATGGCTATTTCAAAAAAGTTATATCAAAAGAGGAAAAAGATGATATTTTAGAGACTCTTGAAGACTTTAAAAAAGGAATAGTTCCTTTAATTGCTGTTATAAAAATAATAAAACTTTATACAAACAAATTTGATATTGAGTATCTTAAAACTCAAGTATTTATAAATCCATATCCAAAAGATTTAGCACTTCGTTCTAAAGTTGAGGCTTACAGATGAAACAAATACTTTGGTTTAGACGAGATTTAAGAGTTTCAGATTCTGCATTATTACAATATGCAGAAGATGAAGTCCTACCAATATTTATCTTCGATAAAAATATTCTAAACTCTTTGCCTAAAGATGATAAAAGAGTTTCTTTTATTTATCAATCAGTATTAAACCTAAAGAGAGAGCTTCAATTTTTAGGTTTAGACTTAGCAATATTTTATGATGAACCATTAAATGTTTTTAAAACTTTAGCAAAAGATTTTGATGAAGTTCTATGCTCTATAGATTTTGATGCATATGCTATTAAAAGAGATAAGGAAGTTGAAAAGGTTCTTCCTTTAAAAAGATTTAATGATTCATTTATTTTAAATCCCAATGAACATCTCAAAGCAGATAATACTCCATATAAAGTATTTACTCCTTTTTATAAATCATTGAATTTAATTACTCAATCTTTTTCTATAAAAGAGTATAAAAGAAATGAAAAACTCAAACTTACAAGCTTTGATTATAAAAAAATCATATCTTTAGAAAATTTAGGTTTTGAAAAACAGGAATTACCATCTTTTTTATATAAAGATGCAAGGGATTTATTAAAAGAGTTTTTATTAAAAATAGATGATTATCAAGTAAATAGAGACTTTTTTTATAAAGATGCCACATCAAAACTATCTGTTCATCTAAGATTTGGTCTTATTTCACCTAAAGAGATTTTTAATATTGTAAAAAAATCAAATGTAAATGATTGTGAATTTTTTATTAGAGAGCTTTTTTGGAGAGAATTTTATAATTATATACTTTTTCATTTTCCAAATTCTGAAAGTAAAAACTTCAATGGAATAAATATTTCTTGGAATGAAAATGAAGATGACTTTCAAAAATGGTGTGAAGGAAAAACTGGTGTGCCTATAATTGATGCAGCTATGATTCATTTAAATAAAACAGGTCTTATGCATAATAGATTAAGAATGATTGTCGCTTCATTTTTAACAAAAAACCTTTTTGTTGATTGGAAGAAGGGTGAAAAATATTTTGCTTTAAAACTTCTTGATTATGAAGTAAGTTCAAATATTGGTTCATGGCAATGGGCTGCAAGTACAGGTGCTGATGCTGCTCCATACTTTAGAGTATTTAATCCTTATACTCAATCTTCAAAATTTGATAAAGATGGTCTTTTTATTAAATCAGTTATTAAAGAATTAGAAGAAGTGGACCCTAAACTTTTCCATATAGAAAATGCACTTTCTTCAAATCTTTTTTTTAATTATCCTAAATCAATAGTTGATATATCTTTATCAAGAAAAAGAGCAATAGAAAACTTCAAAAGGGCTAAAGATGAAAACTTATGATTTAGCCATTGTTGGCTCTGGAATGGGAGGTAGTATGATTGCCTCTTTAAATAAGCAAAAAGATGTAATAGTTTTTGAAAAAGATACTAATCTTGGAGGCTGTGCAAGTACTTTTAAAAGATTTGGTAACTACTACAATAGTGGTGCAACAACACTTGTTGGATATGAAGAATATCATCCTTTAAAAAAGATATTTGATAAAGCTAATGTAAATTTAGATTTAAAAAAGAGTGATATAGCAATAAGAGTTCTTCAAAATGGTAAAACAATTGATAGAGTAAAAGATTTTGAAAAGTTTTTATCTCAGATAGACAAAGCTTATCCAAATAAAAATAATAGAGTCTTTTGGCAGACAATAAAACAATTAGATGAGAAGTTTTGGAAACTAAAAAATGTATATTATTCAAAATACTCATTATCTTCTTATGTAAAAACAATTAAATCAGTAAGTGAGATTTTTTTAACTTTTAAATTTGACTTATTTAAAACTGCAAGTGGTTTTATAAAAGATACTTTAGGTGATATTTCAAAGGAGTATCAAGACTTTATAGATTCACAGCTTTTGATAACTTTGCAAACTACATCAAAAGATATTTCTTTGTTATCATTAGCTTTAGGTTTAGCTTATCCTTTCCATGATGTATTTTATGTAAATGGTGGAATGGGTTCAATTTTTGATGAGCTTTTAAAAGATATAGAGACTCATAATAAAGAAGAAGTAAAGACTATAACAAAACAAAATGACGTATATTATTTAAAAACAAGAAAAGCTGAGTATAGAGCAAAGAATGTGATATTAAATTCTACAATTTATGATAGTTCAAAATTATTTGAAAATGAAAAGATAAAGTCATATTATAATAAGTTTTTATTCAATGACCAAAGTGCTTTTGTAATCCACATGACTATAAATAAAAAAGAAGATTTGCTACACCATTATCAAATAATTTTAGAAAATGAGATTCCAAATGCTATTTCTAACTCTTATTTTGTATCTCTAAGTTCTAGTGAGGATAGAAAAATGTCTGAAAATGGAATAAATATAACTATCTCAACTCATACTAAAGCAAGATTTTGGAGTAATTTAAATAAAGATGAATACAAAAGACAAAAATTTATAACAGAAGAGTTTATAATAAATAGTTTTTTAGAAAACTTTGATAACATAACTAAAGAAGATATTCAAATCTCTTTTAGTGGAACAGCAAAAACATTTAATCGTTTTATAAATAGAAATAACTGTGGTGGAAAAGCAATAACTTTAAAAACTTTACTTCAAGTTCCAAGTTGCAGAACACCATTTGAAGGTTTATATAATGTTGGAGATACAATATTTGCAGGACAAGGTTGGCCTGGAGTTGCTTTAGGTGTAAATATATTGAAGGAAGAATTAGATGGATAGTGTAAAATTAAAAATATCAATTATTGATTGGTTATATATCATTTTAATTGGTGCTTGTTTCGGTTTTCTAATATCTTTATTCCTTTATTTTATGAATGAAAACTTACAAAACTTTTCTACAATTTTTTTTAGTACATTAAGTGCTATATCTATTTCTTTTTTTGCTTTTATTTTAATAACCATTTCAAATGACTATATATTACCTCGGGTTAATGAAAAGTTTTGGTATCTAATTAGTTTTATTTTCTCTTTCTTTTCTGGCTTTTTAGGTTTCTCTTTTTCTTACTATATCTTTTCTCTAAGTGAATACAATATAATTAATATGATTAAGCCTTTTTGGTTTTATATTAGTATTACAATAGGTTTTTTAACTTTTTTAGTAGGTATGATTCTTCATCAATTTATTTCAATGAAATATAGAAATGAGTCAATCACCAGTGAAGTTTTAGAAACAAAGATTAAAGCTTTAGAAGGTGAACTTAATCCTCACTTTTTATTTAATGCCTTAAACTCTCTTTCTGAATTAATATATATAGATCAAAAGAAAGCAGAAAAAGCAACACTGGATATTTCAACTTTTTTAAGAAATGCAATTACTAAAGATAGCCTTATCTCTTTAGAAACAGAAATAAAAATGGTTGAAACCTATTTAGATATAGAGAATATTAGATTTGATAATAATATAAAAATGACAAGCTCTTTTGATGAAGACACAGGGTATATTCAAGTACCAAAGTTTTCTATTCAACTATTAGTAGAAAATGCAATAAAACATGGATATAAGTCTGAAGCTTTAAATATAGATATAAAAGCTGATGCTTCTTCTATTGTAGTTACAAATAATGGTGTTTTACCAGAAGAAGTAAAATTTGGTACTGGACTTAGTAATTTACAAAAAAGATTGCACTTATTAAACATAGGAAAGATAGAATATAAGATAGAAAATGAAAAAATGAGTTTTATAATAAAGATAAAAAGGTAAAGTTTTGAAAACACTTATTGTAGATGATGAAAAATTAGCTCTTAGTAGACTAAAAAGAATTTTAGAAGAAGAGGGTATTAGTGATATTACTGAGGCTTCAACACCTCTTGATGCTATAAGAGAAGCAACAAAATCAAAGTTTGATATTGCTTTTTTAGATATTTCTATGCCTACAATGAGTGGCCTTGATTTATCAAACACTCTTTTAGAAATGAATCCAAATACTTTTATTATCTTTCAAACGGCTCATGAAGAGTATGCCCTAGAAGCTTTTAAAAGTGGGGGAATGGATTATCTATTAAAACCAATATCTAATGAAACTGTTAATAAGTGTTTAGAAAAAATAGGCAAATATATAGATACTAAGGTTGATGAAACTAAAAAGGTAGTTGCAAAAAGAGGAAGTAAAATATATTTAATCTCTTTAGATGATATCTATTATATAAAAGCAGATTTAGATGAAGTTATTATAAAGATTAAAGAAACTGATGCCTATGTTAGAAAAAAAATTGGTGATTTGGAAAAAATTCTTTCAGACAAAAACTTCTTTAGAGTTCATAGGTCATATATAGTTAATGTTGATAAGATTAAATCAATGCAAAGTATTGAACAATCAAAATTAGAAATATCGTTTGTTGATATAGATGACTTAGTTACAACATCAAAAGATGGGGCAAAAGAGTTTAGAGAATATTTAGATAATAAAACTATATAAAAAGGATTTTAGATGAAAACTATAGCAATAACTGGTTCAAGTGGATTTGTTGGAACAAATATAAAAAGTTTTTTTTCTAAAAAAGATTTTGAAGTTATTTCAATCAAAAGAGAAGATTTAAAAAATAAAGCAAAGCTACTATCAATTATAGAAAAAGCTCATATTGTTATAAATTTGGCTGGGGCAAATATAATAAATAGATGGACAGACTCTTACAAAAAATTATTGTATAACAGTAGAATTGATACAACAAAAGCTTTAGTTCATGCAATGACAAAAGCAAAAGTAAAACCAGAGCTTTTTATATCAACTTCAGCAGTAGGTATTTATAGTAATAAAGACTGCTATGATGAAGAGTATTTTAAATATTCAGATGATTTTTTAGCAAACCTTTGTAAAGATTGGGAAACAGAAGCATTAAAGGCAAAAGAGTTAGAGATAAGAACAGCAATTTTTAGATTCGGAATAGTTTTAGGAAAAGGTGGAGCTTTAGAAAAAATGCTACTTCCTTTCAAAATGGGAGTAGGTGGAACTATTGGAGCTGGACAGCAACATTTCTCATTTATACATATAGAAGACTTATTAAATGCATATAAGTTTTTAATTGAAAATGTAGATTTAAATGGAATGTTTAATCTTACTTCTCCTATGCCAACAACGAATAAAGGACTTACAAAAGCTTTAGGAACAGCATTAAATAGACCAACTTTATTACCTGTTCCTGAATTTATGTTAAATCTTATCTTTAGTGAAGGTGCAAAGGTTTTAACAGATGGGCAGTGTGTTGAGCCCAAAAGATTGGTTGATAGTGGATTTGTTTTTAAGCATACAACCATTGATGAAACAATTAATAGTATAGTAAATAAAAAATGAAAAAATACGAAAAAATTTCATTTATAGATTGTACATTAGAAGAGTTATTTGATTTTCATTTGGATGTAAATAATTTAAAAGCAATCACTCCAGATAATATAGAAATAACTTTTTTAGAAGAAAACTTTACTCCTAAAGAAAATAGAATTTTAAAAATAAAAACAGTAAAAAACTTCCTTCCGATAAGATGGGAAGTAAAGATTGAAAAGTTACAAAGACCAAATATATTAGTTGACTTGGCATTAAAGTCACCTTTTAAATATTGGAAACATTCTCATGTTTTTACTAAAAAAGGTAATATGTGTGAGTTAAGAGATGTTGTAGAGTATGAATTACCCTTTGGCAAAGTAGGAGGGTTATTTGACTTTTTTATTAAAAAAGAGTTAGATGCTATGTTTACTTTTAGGCATAATAAAACAAAAAAACTCTTAGAAAAATAATATCAACATAAACAAAATAAATGAATTTTTCTAGAATAAATAACATAAACTAAGTAATGTACCATTAAGTTTAGATTTAGTAAAATCAAATGAAATTTTCTAAAAGGGAACTGGTTATGAAAAAATTAAGCATCTATACTTTTCTAGTTGCAGCAGTATTATTTACTGGATGTAGTCAAAAAGAAGTTGAGGTTTCTGGTGCAGATAATTCTGAATCTGCATTAAACAACATCGACAACTCAAATATTCAAAATGAGGTTGTAAATGACTCATTAGTAGAGAGTTCTGACAATGGTTATTACTATATGATTAATGGTAAAAAAGAACTTATTCAAAATATCTATTTTGGTTTTGATAAATATAGCTTAACAACAGAAATGAAAAATGTTGCAAAAGAGAATGCATCTAAACTATCAGGTCTTCAAGTAGGAACTACTATTAAAGTAGAAGGTAACTGCGATGAGTGGGGAACTGATGAGTATAACTACGCATTAGGTTTAAAAAGAGCTAAGATTGTAAAAGATACATTAGTTATGGATGGAGTAGACGCAAATGCAATTAAAGTTGTAAGTTTCGGTGAAAGTAATCCTGTATGTACTGATAAAAACTCTACTTGTTGGCAAAAAAATAGAAGATCTGAGCATAAATTAGTAAAATAATTAAATGATCAAAAAACTACTATTAACTAGTATTTTTATTTCTAGTACCTTAACTGTAACAGCAGATGAAGTTTCAGTTTTTGGTGCTGGAGATTTAGACTCTAAAAATCCATATGGATTAAATTCTGCAGAAAAGAATATCTTAAAAAATAAAAAAACTTTAGGTAGCATCGATTCAAAAGTAAAAGATGTTAAATATACAGTTGGCTCATTAAGTGAGAGAATTGATGGTTTAGAATCAATCTATGAAGGTGATTCTCAGAAACTTAATAAAACAGTAATTAAATTAAATGAAGTAATTAAAAAACTTGAAGAAAATTCAAGTATATCTGAAAAAAACAGTTCAGATATTCAAAGTTTAAAAACAGTATCAACTCAAATTTTAACTATGCAAGAAGAGATTTCTTCTCAAAATAAAAAGAATATTACAAATTTAAAGAAAGCAATTTCTAAATTAACAAATTCAGTAAATAAGCTAAATAAAACTTATGTTTCTGAAAAGGAACTTGAGTCTAATATGAATCAGTTTATTACTAGAGCGGAGTTTGAAGCCTTAAAAAAATCTTTAGGTGTAAAAACTAGTAATAAAACTACAACTAAAAAAAAGTCTAACAAGGTATTATCCTACAAAGATAAAGATGCTATGTTAGCAGAAGCGAAAGAGCTATTTAAAAAAGATTATTTTACAAAAGCTATTCCTATGTTTGAAGAGCTAGTAGAGTTAAACTTTAAACCTGCAGAGGGTAATTTTTATTTAGGTGAAATGTGGTATTATAGAAAAAAATATGAAGAAGCGATTTCATATTTTAAAACATCAGCTATGTTATATGATAAAGCAGACTATATGCCAAAACTTTTATTACATAGTGCTATTTCTTTTGAAAAAATAAAAGACTATAGCAATGCGGCAAATTTTTACAACTCTTTAATTGGTATTTATCCAGATTCTAAAGAGGCAAAAATAGCCACAAAAAATTTATCAAGTATAAAATAATTAATAATTTAGGAGAAAAAATGTCAAAAGTAATTGGAATTGAATATACTTTAAAAGATGCTAACTCAGGTGAGCAAATTGATTCAAATGTTGGTGGAGCACCATTAGAGTTCGTTTCTGGAAAAGGTCAAATTATTCCAGGTTTAGAAACTAAACTTGTTGAAATGTCAGAATCAGAGCAAGCTGATGTTATGGTTGAAGCTAAAGATGCATATGGTGAGTTTAATGAAGAAGCTGTTCAAACTTTACCAAAAGAGCAGTTTGCTGGTATTGAATTAACTGAAGGTATGTCTTTATATGGTACAGGTGAGCAAGGTGAAACTGTACAAGTAACAGTTAAATCATTTACTGATACTGATGTAACTATTGATTATAACCATCCATTAGCTGGTAAAACATTAATGTTCTCAGTAACTGTATTAACTTTAAGAGATGCAACAGAAGAAGAGATTCAAACTGGTGTTGTTGGTGGAATGGCTGCTATGGGCGGTGGTTGTTGTGGTGGTGGAAGCCATGACCATGGTTCAGAAGGTGGTTGTTGTAGTACTGAACCACAACAGCCTTCTCACGGTGGATGTGGTTGTAGCCACTAATTTACTCAAATTAATAAATATAAAAGGCTCAGGAGTTTCTTCTGAGCCTTTTTATTTTACTAACTAAAAAACTTAAGTATAATAACAACTAAATTAATTTTAAAGGTTTACAATGAAAAAAGTAGCTTTCATTTTTCCAGGTCAAGGAAGTCAATCTATTGGTATGGGAAAAGATTTTTTTGAAAATAGTGAATTAGCAAAAGAGATGATTTCTAAAGCTAGTCAAAGATTAAATATAGATTTTGAAAAATTACTTTTTGAAGAAAATGATAAAATAGGGCAAACTGAATATACTCAACCAGCAATTTTACTTGTAAGTTCAATTGCAAATGCAATATTCAAAGAAAAATGTGATATTCAACCAGAGTTTGTATTAGGACACTCTTTAGGTGAATTTTCTGCTTTAGTAAGTGCTGGTGCAATTGATTATTTAGATGCAGTAGAATTAGTTCATAAAAGAGGTCTATTTATGACTGAAGCTTGTAGTGGACAAGATGCAGGAATGATGGCTTTAGTAGGATTAGATGATTCAACAGTTGAAAATATTTGTAAAGAACAACAAGAAGCAGGTAAAAAAGTTTGGCCAGCAAATTATAATATGGATGGTCAATTAGTTTTAGCTGGAATTAAAGCTGATTTAGAAAGTTTAGTTGATACATTTAAAGAAGCTGGAGCAAAAAGAGCTATTGTATTAGATATGTCAGTTGCTTCTCACTGCGAATTATTAAGAAGTTCTGTGGAGAATTTAAAACCATATTTAGAAGAGTATTTAAAAGATGAGTTTTCACCAGTTATTTCAAATGTAACTACGGAAGCTTACTCAACTAAAGATGAAGCAGTTGAATTATTATCTTCTCAATTAACAAGCCCAGTAAAATATAAACAATCAATTGCAGCAAATGCAGATAAAGTAGATTGTTTTATCGAATTTGGAAATGGAATTGTATTAAAAGGTCTTAATAGAAAAATTTGTAAAGGTACTGCTACATTAAATGTAAGTGATTTTGCATCTTTAGAGAAAGTATTAGGTGAATTAAATGACTAAATTAGCAATTATGGGAGCAATGGAGGAAGAGATTGAACCTCTATTAGCTCATTTTGGTGAAGCTAAAGTTACAGAATATGCTGATAACAAATATTATGAAGTATCACATAATGGATTAGATATTGTTATTGCATATTCAAAGATTGGAAAAGTATTTGCTTCATTAACAGCAAGCACTATGATTCAGAAATTTGGATGTGATACATTATTATTCTCTGGAGTTGCAGGTGGAATTAACCCTGAGCTTAAAATTGGAGATTTAATTATTGCAGATAAACTATGTCAACATGATTTAGATATTACAGCATTTGGACACCCACATGGATTTGTTCCAGGTGGAAGTGTTTTAATTGACACAACAAAAGAACTTAGAAATGTTGCTATTGAAGTAGCAAAGGAAAATGGTATTAATGTTATTGAAGGAACTATCGCTACAGGTGATCAATTTGTTCATTCATCAGAGAGAAAAGATTTCATTCAAAAAACATTTAATGCTGACGCACTAGAAATGGAAGGTGCAAGTGTTGCAGTAGTTTGTGATTCTTTAAATATTCCATTCTTTATATTAAGAGCAATTTCTGATACTGCAGATGGTGGTGCTGATATTGATTTTGATGAGTTTTTAAAATCTTCTGCTAAAAACTCAGCTGACTACTTAGTAAAAATAGTAAATAAACTTCAAAAATAACAAAACAATTATTAAACTCATAAATATAACTTTATTTAGTTATATTTATGGCAAAAATGCTAAAAACCCCAAAACTTTCAAAATTTAAGCTTCAATTAAGAGAAAACCCTTGACAAGAGGAGAAAAATCTATTATAATTCCCGTCCAATTTCAGAGGAACGACATCAAAAATGGTTGAAAGAGTTGCGAAGGAAAGGGAGATCTTTTAAAATTTAGAAGGTTTGTAAATAACTTTTATAAACCGAATATGAAATTACAACAAACAAGAATATATTGTAAATATATCCTTGTCTATTTTAATAACAAAGCTTATGCTTTTACA
>NZ_PDKE01000122.1:0-394 GCF_004116715.1 Arcobacter sp. CECT 8989
AAGTTACATCTATTAATGATGCAATATCTGTTATTGATCAAATTGCATTCCAAACAAATATTTTATCACTTAATGCTGCTGTTGAAGCAGCAACGGCAGGTGAAGCAGGAAAAGGATTTGCAGTAGTTGCAGGCGAAGTAAGAAACCTAGCTAGTAGAAGCGCAGAAGCAGCAAAAGAGATAAAATCTTTAGTAGAAAACGCTACACAAAAGTCAGGTGATGGAAAACAAATTGCAGGGAATATGATTGAAGGATATACTCATTTAAATGAAAATATTCAAAATACTCATGGATTAATTAAAAATGTTGCAGAATCTTCAAAAGAGCAAAAAACAGGTATTGAACAAATTTCAATTGCTGTTAATCAATTAGACCAACAAACACAAAAAAATGC
>NZ_PDKE01000123.1:0-393 GCF_004116715.1 Arcobacter sp. CECT 8989
ATCCATTATTTCCACCATTATTATCTACAGTTGTAGTTTTTTCACCTGCAATTTTTACATCAATACTTACTTCTGGTGCATCTGCAACTGCTATTACTTCTATATCTGTTGTATATTCAACATCTTTAAAGTTTCCATTCTCATCACCAATTTGGAATTTAAAACTTGTATCAGCATCACTATTTTCTTTTGGTTCATAAACAACATTACCTGCTGCAACATTTGCTAAAGATACAATTTGTCCTTCAGTAATCTCAATTTTTGTATCTTCTGTTACAGTATGAGGGTTTCCTTCTTTATCAATTATTATTTCACCTTTGTGAACAATTAGATATAAAGTACCTTCACTTGGAAGTTCAGTTATCTTGAACTGTTTTACAGCCTCTCCATATT
>NZ_PDKE01000124.1:0-392 GCF_004116715.1 Arcobacter sp. CECT 8989
ACCAACAACATATTTAATACCCTCTTGAGCCATTTTTTCCATACCTGCAACAGCAATTTTTGGATCGTATGCATCATCAAAAGGTACAATTTCTACTTTGTATTTTTTACCACCAATCTCAACTCCCCCTTGGTTGTTGTATATTTCTGCAGATGTTTCCATTGATCTTACATTTGAAGTCCCCCATGCAGCATTTGCTCCTGAAAGTGTACCTACAAAACCAATTTTTATACTTTCTTGAGCTAAAAGAGTAGAACTTAGCATCCCTACTGCTAAACCTATTTTCAGAAATCTTTTCATAATTTTATCTCCTTTTTTTGTTTAAAAAATTTATCATTGATAAACTATGAAATCATCTTATCAGACTGTCTACAATTATTGTAGAAAATAAT
>NZ_PDKE01000125.1:0-392 GCF_004116715.1 Arcobacter sp. CECT 8989
ACCGTATGCTGTAAATTTACCCTCAACTAGTCCAATATCACATAAAAACTTAGGGTCACGCTTTGTAAGTACTTCAACATCCTTTGCTTCAGATACTTCATCAAAAAGAGTAACTACCTTTGCAAAGACTATGACATCATTGAATGAAATAGATACTTTTGTTGCATCAAACTCAATAAGGCTTACACAAAGAGTTGCAACAATTCTAACAACGATTAGAAATTCCCAACACAGAACTGAGAAAAAAAACAAAGAGTTAGACAAAGCATTTACAGCTTTTTCAGAATCTTGATCACAACTAGAACACAAGACGACAATGCAACAAAAAGTGTAAGGAACTAAGCAAAACGCTAGAAACAAGAGAGACATACAATGCATAAACACACACAAAA
>NZ_PDKE01000126.1:0-391 GCF_004116715.1 Arcobacter sp. CECT 8989
TAATTACACCTTTACCTGCACATAAACCATCTGCTTTTACAACAATTGGTTCACTCATAGTATCAATGAAATCATGAGCTTCTTTTTCATTTGTAGTTTCTATAAATGCTGCTGTTGGTATGTTATATTTCTTTAAAATATTTTTCATATAAACTTTTGAACCCTCTAGTTGAGCTGCAGCACGACTAGGTCCAAATACAGTTAATCCATGTTCTTTAAATATATCAACAACACCATCTACTAGTGGAGCTTCTGGTCCAACAATTGTTAAATCAATTGCATTGTTTTTTGCCCAAATAGCTAACTCATTATAATCTTTAATATTGATATTCTCTGCAATTTGCGAAGTAGCTCCATTTCCTGGATTAAAATATAATTTATGATTCTCTTC
>NZ_PDKE01000127.1:0-391 GCF_004116715.1 Arcobacter sp. CECT 8989
CCTTTCTGTAATTGGTACTATCTACCTTGAAATAGGCTATATCTTTATTGTAATACTTCCTTGAATGTCTATTGGACTATTTGATGCACTTAATAAAGAGTATGGCGATGTTGAGTGGATTGGGTTAGCTAGTACTGTTGGTCTAATTGGAGAGATTATTTCTATCTTTGCGCTTACAACTGTAACGGCGGATTTAGAGTTTGGAATAAACTTTGACTTTTATAGAACAATGACACTCTTTTTTCTTTTCCTTATTTTTATGGTTGTTTTTTTTAAGTTCTTCCATTATTTAATTTTGTTGTATCCAGAAATCAAAGCGGTACTTATGCCAGAGAATGACCATCAAGAACAAGATATTTGTCTATCTATGGGGATATTCTTTCTTATGATT
>NZ_PDKE01000128.1:0-391 GCF_004116715.1 Arcobacter sp. CECT 8989
ACCCTGTATCTTTGAGTCGTTTTGCAAGGTCTTGCCTGCCCGCTGATTCTATCTGTAGTACTCCACTTGTATTAGCTGTTTGGATGAAGTCATAAACTCCTTTGTCATTTACGGCTGTTGTTAAGAAGTCAACTCTTTTTCCATGTCTTTTGTCAATAAGCTTATTTGCTTCTTCAATAACTGTTATGGTCTTAAGACCTAAGAAGTCTAATTTGATTAAGTCAACATCTTCTACATATTTACCATTGTATTGTTTCGCAATTGTATCTAGTCCAGAAGGCTTGAATAGTGGTGTTTTTTTCCATAATGTTTCATTGGAAATAACAACACCCGCTGCTTGAGTACCGGCATTTCTATTTAGACCTTCTAAGGCTAATGCAAACTCCCAAAC
>NZ_PDKE01000129.1:0-390 GCF_004116715.1 Arcobacter sp. CECT 8989
AGTAAGTAGAGAAGCTTATATTCCTTCTCCTGATGATTATGCTAAATTAGAAGGTTTCACTTATGGTGAAAATGGAGAACAAATTCCTACGACAATTGTTATGGAAGGTCAATTTAGTGCAAGAACTTTCTTAGATGAAGAAGGTAAATGGGATAAAAAAGCAGAAAATGAATTCTATAGAAAAGAAGAAATGGAACACAAAAAAGAAGTTATAAGTGATTGGCTTCAAAATCAAAGTTATGACTTAAGATTTGAAGCTAAGCTAATGAAAGCATTATTAGCTAAAACATACGAATAACAATAAATTAACTCTTAATAAACATCTTCAAAGTAGTCATAGATACTATGACTGCTTTATTAATTATCTCAAGCATATTTTTTGTATTTCAC
>NZ_PDKE01000014.1:0-92783 GCF_004116715.1 Arcobacter sp. CECT 8989
ATAGTAAATTATCTAACTATCTTATACCTGATTTATTTGAAAATTAAATAAATAGACCCATTCTTAAAATATACATCATAATTGAATATTAATTATAAATTTAAAAATTTTTGAAATTCTAATATCTTATATAAATAATAATTTTTGAATTTATTTGTCACAAAATTCCGATATAAACATTAATTCAATATTTTTTATCTTTTTTACAAAGAAAAACAAATATATAAAAATGAACTAAAAGTAAAATAAATGTAAATGGTATGATTATCTTTGATTCTTGAACATAAAAAAACCTGCTAAGTATCCATCTTGAAAACATTGCCATTGATTATTCCTACAAATAGGGATATTAATAAACAACTACGATAAGAAATAATATTTGTATTAAAATAAGAAAATCTTTCAAAATTTATGAGATATTTAAATGCTACATACGCAATATACTTTAATAAAAAGTATAAAAGAAGTGAACATTTGTGGCAAGGAAGATTTAAATCATGGTATGTGGCAAATGAAGCATACCTTTATATACTTATGAGAGATATTGAACAAAACCCATTAAAAGCAAAAATGGTTGACAAAATAGAATATTATCCTTATAGTTCTAGTTACTATTTTTTTAAAGAAGAGAGTACCTCGATATTTGCAAAATTCATGGATAGTAAAAACACATGGGCAAAATATCGATGAAATAGAAGGCTTTTTTGATTGTGATATAGATAGTGAAGATTTAAAAGAATTAATAAAAGCTTCAAGCTTAGTGGAAGCACCAGATATTGAGAAAAAAATAGATACAGAAAAACTAAAAAAACTGTTTGATGAAGTTACAGATAATCAAACAAGAAATAAGTATATTTTAGAGTCATATGAGCAAGGATATTCTCAGTATGTAATTGCTAAAATAATCGGTATATCTCAGCTAGCAGTCAATAAGATAATTAGGAGAAGTACTTGATAAGGTTATCGTTATCACCTGACCTTCCCAATTTCTGAGCTTGCGTTTTTACTTTTTAATTTAAGCTGAACATTTTTGGATTGAAACTTAGAAAACCATTTCTTTATCTTTAAAAACTGCTACCCCTCTAAAATTCTCAATTTTTTCTTTTAAAACATTAGAAATTAAAATAAAAGAGCTATACTCAGATAATAGTGCTATATTATTCTTTAATTTATCATCATAAAGTCTCAACTTCCGAAATCCTCTTATTGCACTATTATTTGAACCTGTTATATAAGAAAAAATTGATTCAGCTTCATTTAAAGCTTCTACTTTATTTAGAATATGGACTATTTTATAATCTGTGATATCGCCATTTGCTGTTCTTAAAATAACATCAATAAACTCAATATCATCTTTTGCATATTCTTCTAAAGTCGAAACTAATTTAGGAGACACTATTTTTAGCCATGCTCCTCCATTATTTTCAATATCATCATATTTTAATATTTCTTCCTTTGTCCCTTCAATAAAAACAATCGGTTTTTCTTTTAAATCCAATCGATCACCACTCTTAAATATAAATCTATCAATAGAGTTTTCTCTATCATACTCTCCAACTAGCTTATGTGGATAGCCTTCAAAATAATCCCAAATATACATTTTTCTCCTTTACTCTGCCCATGGCCTTTGAATTTTGTTTAAAGCTCTATCACCAGACTTTAATAAGTTTCTTTCCTCTTTTATAATAGCTTTTAAAGCATCATTATATTGACTTGTACTCCAATTATTTGCTTTTCCATACTCTAGTACTGTTGACATTTCTCTTTCTAAGTTTTTATTTACAGAATCTAAGTGTCTCCCCCTATGAATTGACCTTGTCGGATGAAGGGATGAGTCCGTTGGTAAAAACATTTTATTCGCTCTTGTATCAAGATTAAAATTAGCTTTTTCTAATAACTCATGGTTTTTAGTATGTTTATTTGTCCAACTATTAATATGATGATCTTGGAAACCACTTATTATTTCACTTCTATTAAAACTTTTAGCAACATCATCAACACTCTTAACAGAATCATCAATAAAACCAGTAGTCCTTGCAGAAGGTATTAAAGCTCCTACCACTGTTAAAAACTGACTATCCTTTACTTCTTTCGGCGTTAATAAATAACCACTTAAGGGATTAACTTTATTCTCACTAAAAGCAGCAATTGGATTACCTACCGTTTCTGATATTAATTGCCCAGCAATATTATCTCTAAAAAAGTTTTCTGATTGATTCCCTATAGAAGAAGAATAAAAAGTTTCAGAAAGAGTCTCTTCACCATTTTCACCAAACTGATGGTAAGTTTCACTTCCTCCATATCTTGAATCTGTATAGTAATACCCATTCTCTGTACCACCAAACTCATAGTTTCCTACAGTTGAAGAGTATCCAAATCCACTAACTTCATTATCATACTCTACTCTATAGTCACTTGTTCTTCCACTTCTACTATAATATACCGTTCCACTTCCATAAAGATCTGTGAACTTTTCACTTGCCGTAGTCCCCATAGGATCAAGATACCTTAATGGATTATTCTTAACATAAGCATACAAATTCATACCATCTATATATCCCTTAGGGTCTTTTGATATAAATCTTCCTAAGTTAGGACTATACATTCTATTTCTATAATAATACAATCCAGACTCACTGTCATATCTTCTACCTGTAAAAGTAATAGTATTATTTACATTGAGTTTTAAAATAACATTTGAGCTTGAATTTTTCATTGTCAGTATACCTAAACTATTATGAGAGTAAGACTCGACAATATTTCCTAAAGAGTCTGTTATGGCTTGGATAGAGTATTTGTCTATCTTTAATATAGTAATAGGTATTAGAGTTATAAGTATACGCTATTGGATCATCTATATATTCATTACAAGCGTAAGAATTTGTAAGAGAATCATTCTCATACTCTTGAATTACTCGATTTTTATAATAGATATATAATTGTTTTATTTTCATTTAGAAGTTCTTTTAGTCTTTAACTATTTAACAGTTAGCAATATTATTTGAAAGTAGATTAGATGAATCTTTAAATTTATAACATAAAGAGTGATTTTGTTGTTCAAAAAGTCCTTAGAGTTTAGAGAATTTCTAATTTCTACTTCTTAAACATTTTTTGGAACAAATTATATCTTTAAATAGAAGTATAAAAGTTAGAACTTCTGGTATACTTGATAATGTTTAAAATCAAAAGTTATGTAATAATAATTTAATGCCTAATATATTACTATAAAATTGTATTGATTATTTAAAAACGTTTTACAATACCTATTGTAAAAGTATTAATTTCATAATCATATTCATTTGTATATTTTGCAGTATATCCAGACAAGTTCTTCACATCTTTTCCTATATTAGAGAAGTTTGTATATAAATACTCTATTTTTATTGCCCAATTATTTTTTAGCTTATGTTCTATTCCTAACCCTGCATTCCACCCAAGTTTTAATTCATTATTAGATTGCTTAAAATCTATATTGAAAGCAGTATCTGATTTTATAAATTCATAATCAATTTTAGCGAGTGATGGGCCAGCTACTAAATAATACATTGATGACTTATGAGCATAACCGACTTTTGCTTGTAAATTAGTTATCCAATCATGTTCAATTTTAGTATTAACGTTAAAAGTACTCCCCGGAAGTGTATTATATCTTATATTTCCAGAGTTGTTTTCATATGTATAATTTGCAATTGATAAATCTAATTCAACTCCATACACTAGGCTTTCATTTTGTTTGTTATAGCCCAAAGAAATAGTTGCTCCGTGAATATTTTCTGAAATATCTTTAAGTCCTTTGGAAGAAATTAAGGCATTATCATCTCCAGTATAATAATTTCCATCAAATATTTTGGTTTTATCATTGATTTTTCCATGATTATAATTATAGGCAATAGCAAAATATTTACCCTCCCAATTTTGATAAGAGTCATCTGCATTTAAACTATTGAATAACATTAAAAATATAAATAAAGCTATTACTCTGTACATAATTACCACCTTTTATTTTAAATAAAAATATACATTATTAATTATTATATTTAACTTAGGAGTGTCCCTATAAACTAGACAATAGTTAATTAACTCATATATTATAATTATCTCACAAAGTGTTCATTTAGAAAAATTGACATCACTTTACAATCCTTCAAATATATGAGATAAATAGTAAATTCAATACAAAGGATTTATTATGAATGTAGGTTATGCAAGAGTTTCAACTTCAAGTCAAAATCTTGAGAATCAAATTGATCAACTCAAGAGTTCTGGATGTGAAAAGATTTTCTCTGAAAAAAAATCAGGAAAGAATGAATCAAATCGTGAACAGTTTAAAATTATGATGGATTTTGTTAGAGAAGGTGATGTACTTTATATTACAAAACTTGACAGATTAGCAAGGTCTGTAATAGACCTTCATAATATTGCAAAGTTTTTACAAAATAAAGATGTAAATCTAAAAGTATTACATCAAAATATTGATACTACATCTCCAGCAGGCAGACTGTTATTTACAATGTTAGGTGCTATAGCAGAATTTGAACGTGATTTAATAAATGAACGTGTTAGAGAAGGAATTGAAGCTACAAAGAAAAAAGGTGTTCAGTTTGGCAGAAAAGCTATTTTAAGTAGTAAAGAGAAGAATACTATATATAAGCAGCATGAAAAAGGAAAGTCTGTTGCTTTATTATCTAAACTATTTCATGAAGCACGTAATACAATCTATAGAGCAATTAAAGATGTAGCAAAAAAGAAGTAGTCAATTTGACTACTTCATATGTTCAAAAATTCAACTCTTTTTAGAACAAGCTTGATTTTAGTAAAAATTGATTTAAAAGTAAGAGTTTTTGAGAAAAACTTTTCGTTAACAAAGACTAATCTAAAAGTAAGTGGATTAATTACTCAATTAAAAAATTTCTTATAACTTGAAACCTTAGACTTTTGAAATTATTATAAAACCTAAAAATTAATTCAAGTATTTAATTACTACATACTTTTAAAAGCCACTATATCCTAATTCTTTAACTTTCCCTGGACTTGCACCAAAATATCTTTTAAACTCTCTATTAAACTGTGTAGGGGAATCATACCCTACTTCTTCACTTGCTTTAACTGCTTTCATATTTTCATGTAAAATTAATTGTCTTGCTTTATTTAATCTTACTTTTTTAATATATTGAACTGGAGTATCATTTAATGCTTCTTTAAATATTCTATGAAAATTATTTGGACTCATTCCTGCAAGTTCTGCCATTTCTTCAATACAAATTTTTTCTTTTAAATTCTTATGTATAAATTCAATAACTTTTGAAACTCTAGAAAATGAACTCCCATGTTCACATAATTGTTGTAAAATATAACCACTTGTATCTTCTAATATTCTAAAATAAAGTTCATCTAAAATTGAAGATGCTAACATTTTTGAGTCAAGTTCTGATTGAAGAATTTTTAATAATCTATAAAAGACATCTGTTATTTCATCTGTTCTTTTATTGCAGACAACATTATAAGGAACCTTTTTATTTGTATCAGAATATTTGGAAAATTCATTATATTTTGAAACAATTCTTCTTAATCTATTCATATCCAAGTTAACATAAAGTCCAATCATTGAATGTTCATCATAAATACAGGTTTCACATTCTATAGGTTGAGGAGAAGTAATCATCAAGTAATCATCTGGAGTATTTATAAACTCACGCTCAGCTATATATCCTTTCTTCATTCCTCTTCCAATAAAAATGAATCCTCTATTATATAGAAGTGGTAAAATATCCTCATTGCATGATATTCTAAATAATTTTATATCCTTAATTAAAGTATCAGCATAACCTTGATTATTCTCTAACCCATGCACTAAACATAAATTTTCAAGTAGCTCTTCTTTGTTTTTTTGCATTCAAGACCTTTTTTGTGTTTTTAGGCAATAAAAATGTGTTTTTATTACTTTAATTTACCATAATAAAGTGTTATTATATCATAATTTAAATTAAATAGGGAGAGATAAATGGCATTTTTATATAAGCAGCCTTTACGACATGCAACATGGCTAGAGCTTTTTTTTGATTTGGTTTTCGTTGCAGCAATTGGAATAGTTACACATGATTTGGCACATACACATCATGGACATATAAGTTTTGAACAACTTTTACGTTTCCCATTAGTTTTTATACCAATGTGGTGGATTTGGATGACTCATACTTTATATTCTAATAGATTTGATAGTGATAATAGAGCAGATAGACTATTTTCATTGCTACTAATGGGGTTAGTAGTTATTCTAGCAACTTTTTCAAAAAATAGTTTAGATAAAGAGTTTCTTTATTTTGTAATAGTTTATGTTTTAATCAGATTTTTTATGGCTGCTGTTTATTTTAATGTACATTCAAAATATGAAAGTGAAGTTACTTTTGCAAAAGATATTGCAGTTGGCACAATTATTGGTGCAATAATTAGTTTATCTTCATTGCTGATTGATTCAAATTTTAAATTTCTATTTTTCTATGCAGGAATCTTATTTGATATGTTTTGGCAATTTAAATTAAAAGATAAACTTAAAGAAAAGCCTGTAGATAAAGCACATCTTGTTGAAAGACTTGGACTTTTAGCGATTATAATTTTAGGTGAATCAATGATAAGTATTGTGAGTAGTTTATCAAGTATAAGCTGGGAACTATATGACATATTAGGTGCAACAAGTGGTTTCATACTTATATGTGCCATTTGGTGGATTTATTTTGATAGTTATCATAAATTTGAAGAAGCAAAAAAAATAGATACTGGACATGTATTAATTTATATGCATCTATTTTTGTGTATGGGATTATTAATCTTAGCAAATTTAATTAGACATTCAATTTTAGAAGATCTTGATCAGCATACCTTTGGAATGTTGGCAGTAATAGGATTAACTTTTTTCTACTTAGGTAAACAAATACCATATATGCATGCATTCCCTATCTGGAAGAAGCAAATTATTATTAATACAACAATATGTATTGGTATTACATTTGCAAGTACATTTTTGCCTAGAATTGAATATTCATTGGTAGGGATGATGTTTGGTATGTTTGTATATGTATTTCTTACATTCAAATATATTTTAACAGTTGATGTAAGTGATTACCTTGAATAAAATCACATTTAAAGTGTAAATAGGCAATAAAATTGCAATATTATGTATTTACAAGATATAACATTAGTGTTATTATACTATTAAAATTATCAAAAGGATTAAAATGAAAAAAGCATTATTAATTAACGGATATGAAACATATGAAGGTGTAGGACAAAACAGATTAAACAATTCTCTTATTGAATATACAAAAGAGATTTTAGAATCTAAAGGCTATGAAGTTAGTGTTACAGAAGTTCAAAAAGATTATGATCCGATGACTGAACACAATAAAATTCTAGACTCTGACGTGGTTTTTGTACAAACTCCAATTTATTGGTTCAGTGTACCAGGTGCATTCAAAACCTATATTGATAGAGTATTTTTAATTGGTTATGGATCAGGATCAATGAGTAATGGTGATGGAAGAACAAGAAGTGATCTTTCTAAAAAATATGGTTCTGGTGGAATATTAACAGATAAAAAATATATGATTTCTACAACATGGAATGCACCTGAATCAGCATTTAATGATGAAAGTGAATTTATGGATGGTATGAGCTTAGATCAATCAACAGCTTTATTACATAAAACATTCCAATTTTGTGGTTTACAAAAACTACCTTCTTTTGCTGTGTATGATGTATTTAAACAAGCAGATAGAGATAATGATATTGAGAATTTCAAAAAACATATTAAAGAAAATTTCTAAGGATAAACTATGAGTTTACAAGAACAATTAGATGCGACAAGAAGTAGAATAGAATCAAGTATTGGACAAGACCCAGTATCAATAATGCATAAAGAAACTGCAGACTTAGAGTTATCTGGATTTGTTGAAAATGCGTTAAATGTAGGAGATACAATACCAAATTTTCAATTACCAAATACATTTGGAGTGGATTTAGATTTATATAATGTTTTAGAAAAGGAACCTATTGTAATAAGTTTTTATAGAGGAGCTTGGTGTCCATATTGTAATCTTGAATTACAAGCACTTAATAATGCGCTTAGTGAAATTAAAAACAAACATGCTTGTTTAATAGCTATTTCACCTCAGACTCCTGACAATTCTTTATCTCTTCAAGAAAAACTTCATTTAAAATTTGAAGTTCTAAGTGATATTGAAAATAGAGTTGCAAAAAAACTAGGACTTGTATTTAAATTTTCTCCTGAGTTAGAAAACTTATATAAAAATGGTTTTGGATTAAATTTTGAAACTATTTATGGAGAAGATAATTACGAATTACCAGTTCCAGCTACTTATGTAATTGGCCAAGATAAAAAAGTGAAATATGCTTTTTTAAATGTAGACTATACAAAAAGAGCAGAGCCTTCTGAAATAATAGAGGCTTTGAATAATCTGTAAAATGAATACAAATATAGATGAGCTACAAAGTGTTTTTGATAAAAAAATACCTATTACTCAATCAATTAAAATAAAAGTCAAAGAGTTTAATAATAATCAACTTGAACTCTTCGCACCTTTAAAAGAAAATATTAATCATGTTAATACTGCTTTTGGTGGAAGTTTATATAACCTAGCTGTTCTTACTGGCTGGGGTATGGTTTATATGATTCAACAAGAGAATAATCTTGATGGAAATATCTTAATTTTTGATAGTTCCATATCATATCCTAAACCTATAAATACTGATATGAAAGCTGTTTGTGATGTATCATTACAACTAGAAGAAATTAAAAGGTTTGTAAAAACCTATAACAGAAAAAAGCTTTCAAGAATAACTCTAAAGGTTAATATCTTTGACAATAATAGCAACTGTGGTGCTGTATTTGAAGGGACTTATGTTTTAACAGCCAATAATAACTAAAAATAAACAACATTGTTTAATTTATAGAACTTGACATGCAATGTGGAACTTTTGATATTCCATTAAAAAACCTGCATAATATGATACTTACAATAAAAATTTAAGGAAATAATAATGATCAATTTAAAAGTTGATGGAAGAAAATACAAAGTTGATGTTGACCCAAATAAACCTATTTTATGGGTATTAAGAGAGCATTTAAATTTAACACATACAAAATTCGGATGTGGTGTGGCCCAATGTGGAGCCTGTACTGTGCTATTGGACAATGAGTCAATTAGATCATGTTCAACTCCTATTAGTATGGCAGATAATAAATCAATAACGACGGTATCAAATAAAGAAGATAACATTGTTAAAAATCTGCAAAAAGCATGGGTAGAAGAAGATGTAGCACAATGTGGATACTGTCAGCCAGGGCAAATAATGAATGCAGCAAGTTTACTTAAAAGTAATCCAAATCCAACAGAAGAAGAAATTGTAGCAGCTATGGACGGTAATATTTGTCGATGTGGAACATATAATAAAATCAAAACAGCAATTAAAAAAGCATCAAAGGTAATATAATGGAAAGAAGAGAATTTATAAAAACAACATCCTTCGTATCAAGTGCTTTTGTTATTGGTTTTTATTTACCAACTAAATCAAAAGCATCCGATATTCAAACTGAAGCAAAAATATCAGAGCCAAACGCATTTGTAAGAATTGATAAAGAAAATAAGATCACTTTTTTAATGGGTCAAGCTGAAATGGGACAGGGAACATATACAACTTTAGCAATGTGTATAGCAGAAGAGTTAGATGTAAAATGGGAAGATATTGAATTTGAAGCAGCAAAACCTAGTGAAATTTATTATCATGCATGGATTCCTGCAATGCTTACGGGTGGTTCATCTTCTATTACAGTATTCAATGATAGACTTAGAAAGGTAGGGGCTGCATTAAATATCATGTTAAAACAAGCGGCTGCTAAAAAGTGGCAGGTTAGAAAATTTAATGTAAAAACTGAAAACTCAAAAGTAATTAATAAAATAACTAAAGAAAGTTTTAATTTTGGTGACTTAGTAGAAGATTTAGCTTCAGTAAAAGTCCCAACTGATCCAAAAATCAAACCATTAAATGAATGTAAACTTATTGGTAAGCCTACAAGAAGACATCCAAAAGAAGCATGGGCCAAAGTAACAGGTGAAGCTGAATTTGGTATTGATATTAGAGTTCCTAACATGAAGTATGCTGTCGTTATTCATCCAACTATTTTTGGTGCAAAGGTTAAAAGCTTTGATGCAACTTCAGCACTTAAAAAAGAAGGTATCTTAAAAGTAAAGCAAATTTCAACAGGTATTGCTATTATTGCTGAACATTGGTGGACTGCTAAAGAAGCAGTTAATGATATAAATGTTGTTTGGGATGAAGGTGCATTTAAAAACGTAAGCAGTAAAACTTTAGATAAAGACTATTCAGAGCTATTAAATAAAAATGGTAACATTATGAGAAAAGATGGTGATAGTGAAAAAGCATTCAAGGAAGCTGCAAAAGTTATTGAAGCAGAATACAATTTACCATTTTTAGCCCATGCTGCAATGGAGCCACTTAATGCAGTAGTTCATGATAAAAATGGAAGTGCTGAAGTATGGACAGGAGGACAATTACAATCAATTTATAGAGATGTTACTGCAAAAGTGTTAGGTATTGAATCTAAAGATGTAACATATAATAATACTTATCTAGGTGGTGGTTTTGGTAGACGTGCTGCTAAAAACGTTGATTATATTTTAGATGCAGCACAAGTTTCAAAAGGTGAAGCTTGGCCTATAATGACTTTATGGACAAGAGAAGATGATATTAAAATGGGTAATTATAGACCTTTATATAAAAATAAAGCTAAGTTAGCTTTAGATAAAGAAGGGAAAATCACATCATTTGATGCTACTGTTGTTGGGCAAAGTGTTGTAGCTGGAACACCATTTTCCTTTTTAGAAAAGAATGGAGTTGATTGGGCACAATGGGAAGGATTATCAACGCATCCTTATGATATAAAAAATCATAACCTTCAAGCAATCACTCCAGAGTCTCCAATTTCAGTACAATGGTGGAGATCAGTTGGTCATACACAATCTGGACCTATGGTAGAGGGTATTATTGATTTTGCCGCAAAAGAAGCAAAAATAGATCCAATTGAGTATAGATTAGATATGTTAACAGACTTAAGACATATTCATGTACTTGAGGACGTTGCAAAACTAGCTAACTGGAAAAATAGAAAAATAGAAAAAAATGTAGGTTACGGTGTATCATTCGTACCTTCATTTGGTAGCATTGCTGCGATGATTGCCAAGGTTAGAATTATAGGAAATGACTATAAAGTAGAAAAAGTGTGGACAACAGTTGACTGTGGTTTTGCATTTAATCCATTAAATGTAGAAAATCAAATGATAAGTGGTATTAATTTTGGATTAGCAGCAGTTAAATATAGTGAAATAACTTTAAATGAAGGAATGCCTCAACAAAGCAATTTCTATGATTATGAGGTATCAAGAATTTCTGATGCTCCTGAAATTGAAATAAATATAATAAATTCAAGTGATACTACATTAGGTGGAATAGGAGAAGTTGGTACTCCTCCTATTTTTGCAGCAGTTGCAAATGCCCTATTTGATGCAACAGGTAAAAAGTATACGAACTACCCTATTAAAAACATAGGATAAAAAGTGTTTTTTAGTAAAGAGTATTTGGACTTTATAGATAATTCAAAAAGAAGAAAACTTGATATTGTATTAATAAGTGTAACAAATACAGTTGGACACTGTTATGCAAAAGTTGGAAATATTATGCTTGTAAACTCGATAGGTGAGTTTACAGGTGTTCTAGGAAGTCCTGCTTTACATGAAAAATTTTTTGAACTATCAAAAGAACTTTTTAAATCAAAGAAAAGTATCACTTATAAAAATAAACCAAAAGATAAAACTAGTGGTCATGGAACTTCAATATACTCTTTATCTTCATTTTTTTATGAAGATAATTATGATTTTCTAGATAATACTTTGGAAAGATTTGGTAAACCTTATTCTTTATTGATTTTTGGAACAGGAGCTCATGTAAGTTCACTTATTTCAATTGCAAATATCATGGGTTGGAAAACTACTGTAATAGATATGAAAATGAGAGAAGAATTTGTAAATGAAGCGGATGAGCTTATAAAACTTGAAAATTTAGATGATATTTTAAATATGAATTTAAATTCTTATAATGCATCTGTGATTCTAAGTCATAGTCCAAGAACAGATGATACATATTTACAAGCTTTATTAAGTTCAAATGTTGAATATATTGGAATCCTAGGTAATAAAAAAAATATGAAGAAAAAGTGTGAACAATTCAGTCTTCATAATGAAAAAAGATTCTTTGCTCCAGTTGGATTTGATATTGGTGGTATCAATCATCAGTCTATTGCTCTTTCAATATGTGCTCAAATTGAAGCTAGAAAAAATAAAAAAATATAATTATGATTAATAAAAAACTAGCAGTACTAATTTTAGCAGCAGGAACATCTAGTAGATTAGGTGAATCAAAACAATTGGTAAGATATAAAAGAAAAACTTTACTAGAACATGCTTGCCAAAAGGCTCTTGAAGTTTCAGATGATGTTTTTGTAGTACTTGGTTCAAACTCAGAAATTTGTAAAGAGAAAATAAAAAATCTTAGTGTTAAAACTATATTCAACAAAGATTTTAGAGAAGGTTTATCGAGTTCTATTAGAACTGGAATTTCTAGAATTGAAGAATATGATAATGTTTTAATAATGCTCTGTGATCAACCATTTATTCCTGTTAATCATATGAAGAAAATTGTGAACTTATCTCAAAAAGAAAATAAGATTATTTGTTCCTTATATAATCAAAAACATGCCGTACCAGTTATTTTCCCAAAAAAATATTTTAATCAATTAAAAAAATTAAATGGAGATACTGGAGCAAAAATTATTATAATGGAAAATAATCATACGATTATTCCATTAGAAGACAAATATGCCATTGATATTGATACAAAAGAAGATTTAAAACTTCTAAAACTCAATTAAAGATTTCATAAAAAGAGGTGATGCATTGTTGGAAATTGGAATAACTAAACATATAAAAAAAGTAGATGAAAAGTTTTTTAAAACTACACAAATTGCATATATCTTTGCCATAGTAATACATATTATATTAGTGTTTATTTTTAATTATCTTCAAATTATTGAAATGGTGTTAGTTAATATTATATTTAGTATTCCAATTTTTATATGTGCATATTTTTTAAATAGAAAAGGATATTTAAACATCGCATTTACTATTATTTCCATAGAGTTTGTAATACATCAAGTTTTTACAATATATTATATTGGGTGGGAAAGTGGTTTTCAATATTATCTTATTTGTTTATCTATTTTAGTTTTTTTTAACCATAATTGGAAACGTATTACACAACTTTCAATTAGTACTTTTGTCTTTTTTATTTTTATTAGCATTTATTTAGTATTTAAAGAAGAACACCTTTATACACTGCCACCAAATGTCTATGAATCATTATATCTTTTTGGAATAATTGGAACAGTCACAGTAATCATTATATTGGTAAATTTCTTTGTTAAAACAGCATCAAGAAGTGAAAATGAACTTGAATTATTAATTTGTGAAAGAACAAGTGAGTTAATGCAAAGTCAGAAAGATGCAATATTTATGCTTGGAGAAGCAGGACATTTTAATGATAATGACACGGGTGTTCATATATGGAGAATGGCTGATTATTCAGCACTTTTAGCAAGTAAAATTGGATTACCTGAAAAAGAAGTAGAACTTATAAGACTAGCTGCTCCAATGCATGATAGTGGAAAAATAGGAATTCCAGATAAGATTCTAAAAAAACCAGCAAAATTAAATGAAGAAGAGTGGAAGATAATGCAAACACATTGTCAGTTAGGCTATGACATTTTAAAACAAAGTGATACAACACTTTTTAAACTTGCAGCATCTATTGCTTTACATCATCATGAAAGATATGATGGGTCAGGATATCCTAAACAATTAAAGGGTGAAGAAATTCCTTTAGCTGCAAGAATTGTCTCAATATGTGATGTATTTGATGCTTTAACAATGAAGAGACCATATAAAGAAGCTTGGAGTATAGAGGATGCAATTATTGAAATAAAGAGTAATTCAGGGTTGCACTTTGATCCTAATTTAGTAGATGTATTTATAAATATAAAAGATGAATTAGTTGAGATAAAAAACTATTGGGATAAAAATAAAAATTAAAGGACTTTATGTGAAAAATATTAATTTTAAATGGAAAATTCTAACTATTGTTTTTGTAACTATTATTTTGACTGCTATAGTTATTGCTACTGAAGCTATTTGGAATATTAAAACGTTGACAGAGAATAATATTTCACTTTATAGAAAAGATGCATATATTAAGAAGGAAAAAGAATTACAAAACTATGTATCTATGGTAAAAGAGACATTAAAAGTCTTTCATCATAATACATTAAATAAAGATGAACATGAAATAGAAAAAATAAAACAAAAAGCATTGAAAACAATTTCAAAAATTCAATATGGAAAACATGGTTTTTTTTGGGTAACAGATAGAAATGATGTTTTTTTAATGCATGCAACAATAAAAGAGTTATTAGGTAAAAGTCTTTTTAATCTTAGAGATCCACATGGTAATCAGGTTTTTAAAAATGTGATACAAAATGCAAAAAGTAATCCTAAAGGAGCAACATTACGTTTTGATTGGGAAATACCTGATGAAAAAAATAAAAATAAAACAATTATAGTTGAGAAAGTCACTTACGTTATGCACTTTGCTCCATGGAATTGGAATATAGGAACAGTAATTCATACACAAGATATTGAAGATACGATTATCTCAATGAAAAACAGAGTTGATAATAAAATTAATAGTATTATTTATTCTATAATAATATCTACTCTAATTTTTGCAATCATTTTTTTTATTATAATTTCTTTATTTTCTTCTCATTATATTGTAAAACCTATTTTAAACTTTCAAGAAGATCTTATTCATTTCTTTAAGTTCCTTAATAAAGAAGAGTCTAAAATAAAGTATTTAAGTATTAATAGTAAAGATGAAATAGGATGTATGTCAACAATAGTTAATGATAATATCATAAAAACTAAAATATTTTTAGAAGAAGAAGAAAATGTAATAAAGAACATCATAAGTGTATTAGAATTATTTCAATATGGGGACTTAGGACAAAGAGTAAGTATAAAAAGTACAAATTCGTCTTTAAATAAATTAATTAATCTACTTAATAATATGGCCAATAACATGGAAAATAATATAAACAAAATTCTTAATATTCTCTCTGAATATTCTGATTATAAATATACAAATCATGTTGATACAACTAACTATCAAAAACACTTTTTATTATTAGCAAATGGTGTTAATTCTTTAGGTAATTCTATTATCGAGATGCTTTCTAATAACAAACAAAATGGTGAGACTCTACTTAATAGCTCTAATGAATTATTGCTAAATGTTAATAAACTAAGCAGTTCATCAAATGAAGCGGCAGTATCGCTAGAAGAGACATCAGCATCTTTAGAAGAAATTACAGCTAATATCTCAAGTAATACTCAAAATGTTCTTAAGATGGCTGACTATGCAACTGATGTTACGGAATCTGTTAAAATTGGACATAGTTTAGCAAATAAAACTACAAATTCAATGGAAGAAATTAATGGGAAAGTAAGTGCAATTAATGATGCAATTACAGTAATTGACCAAATTGCTTTCCAAACAAATATTCTATCTCTAAATGCAGCAGTAGAAGCAGCAACAGCAGGTGAAGCAGGAAAAGGTTTTGCTGTTGTAGCACAAGAAGTACGAAATCTTGCAAATAGAAGTGCAGACGCAGCAAAAGAAATTAAATTATTAGTTGAATCAGCAACAGAAAAAGCAAATAATGGAAAAGATATCTCAGATAAAATGATCAAAGGATATGAGTCATTAAATGAAAAAATTTCTAAAACAATAGATTTAATTTCAGATGTTAAAGAAGGAAGTAAAGAGCAACAATATGGAATTGAACAAATTAATAACGCTGTTACTCTTTTAGATAGACAAACACAACAAAATGCATCTATTGCTTCTACCTCTAAAGATATTGCAATTAATACTAAGATCTTAGCAAAAAATGTTGTTGAGGATGTAAACTCTAAATCTTTCTAAATGTATAAAGACAATAGTTTATAAATTATTGTCTTTATTTTATTTTTTTTTCTTATTGTAAATAAATGTTGTAATTAGGCAATATTTTTGTAATTTTATGTATTTAAAAGCACTCCCTATAATAGTATAATGTAATAAAATCATATAAAGGCACTTGATGATTACAAAGAAAGAGTATTTAAAACTAAAAGCAGTTGATATTCTAAATGAAAAAATAGAACGAAAAATTACACCTATTGGTGAACTATTACCAAAGCATACAGTAGAAACCTTTAATGGTGATAGTATTAATATTAATTTAATGTATAAAGATAAACCTTTACTTCTAATATTTATGAGAGCTTCATGGTGTCCCTATTGTAGAGGATATATGGAAATGTTAGATGGTATGGGTGAATACTTTAAATCATTAGGTTGTAATATCGCAGTAGTTTCAAGAGAAGAACCAGAAGAATCAACATTTAGTTCAGAACATGTAACACTTATATCCGATACTACCAACAGCTTTGGTAAAAAACTCAATATGACATACTTTGCAACTGATGAGATTACTAAAATATACGAAACATTAGGTATAAAAGAAAGAGTTGAAGGATATTGGGATACAAGTGAATTGAATGTTCCAGCAACATTAATTGTTGATACAGATGGAAGGATTATCTACAAACATGCAAAAAGAGACTATACGCAAAGAGCTTTTGGTTCGGATATTATAAATGAATTAAAAAGAGTAAATAACTGAGGGGCTACAATGGAAAATAAACTAAACTCATACAATCCTGAAACATTTGAACTTTTAGGAAGTGTTGATATTACAAATACAAATGAAATAGATAAGATAGTAGAAAAATCTAAACAAGCTCAGACTAAATGGGCAAAGTTAAGTGTTGATGAAAGAATAAGTTATTTACAAAAAGCAGGAGAAGTTTTAAATAGAAGAAGTCAGGAACTTGCAAAACTTTTAAGTCAAGAAATGGGAAAAGATTTTAATCGTGCAACTGGAGAAGTTATTGGTTGTGCTAATGATATTATATACAAAGCAAATGAAGTAAAAAATGCCATAAAAACACAAGTATTTGATAGACATGGTGTAAAAACTGAACTTCAATATAATGCATTAGGAGTTTGTGCTGTTATTTCTCCATGGAATTATCCAATGGCTATGGCACACTGGGTTATTATTCCAGCATTAGTTGCAGGGAATAGTGTTGTTTATAAACCATCTGAAGAAACACCACTTATTGCAAAAGAATATGTAGAAATTTTTCAAAGTGTTTTACCTAAAGATGTACTTCAAGTAGTATTTGGAGCAGAAGATCAAGGAAAAGCCTTAGTAAAATCTAATGTAAATCTTATAACTTTTACAGGCTCAAAAGATGTTGGTAAAAATATTATGAAAAATGCTTCGGATGGATTAAAAAGACTTATTTTAGAACTTGGAGGAAAAGACCCTTTAATAGTACTTAATGATGCGAATATTGATAGAGCTGCAAGATTTGCAGTTGCAAGTTCGTTTGAAAATGCTGGACAAATGTGTACATCAAGTGAAAGAATATACGTATCAAAAGAGATTGAAGAACAATTTATACAAAGAGTTATAACCTATGCAAAAAATTATCAAGTTGGTTCATGGAATCACCCTGATACAGATATAGGACCTATTATAAATGAAAATC
This sequence comes from Arcobacter sp. CECT 8989, assembly GCF_004116715.1. Taxonomy (NCBI): domain Bacteria; kingdom Pseudomonadati; phylum Campylobacterota; class Epsilonproteobacteria; order Campylobacterales; family Arcobacteraceae; genus Arcobacter; species Arcobacter sp. CECT 8989. The sequence goes on from NZ_PDKE01000014.1 coordinate 17,862, forward strand.
AAAGAACCATTATAAGAAAACATATAAAAGATGCAATTGAAAAAGGAGCTACTCATCACTTAGGGGATATAAATAGAAATGATAGTTTTATAGAACCTACAGTCCTCAGTAATGTTAAAGATGATATGTTAGTTTTTAAAGAGGAAACATTTGGTCCTGTTGTAGCAATTAGTTCATTTGAAACAATTAATGAAGTAATAAAAAGAGCAAACTCAAGTGACTATGCTCTTGGGGCTTCTATATTTGGAAGAAAGGATGTAGATATAGTTGCAACAGAACTTGATGCAGGGATGCTTGGAATAAATCAAGGAAATGGTTCTATTGGAGATACACCATGGGTTGGAGCTAAACAAAGTGGTTTTGGATATCATGGATCTGCTGATGGTCATAGGCAATTTACCCAGCCAAAAGTAGTAACGAGGAGAAATAGATGAATAAATTTTTTGTAGTAGCAAAAGAACCGGGAAGTATAAGAAATGATCTTCCAACCTGGGCGAGTAGCATAGATAACCCTATAGAACTGAATGAAAATCATCTTCAAAAGATTCAAAGAGTTGATATTGATGAACTTCCAGGAGGATTTCAACTTCTAAATGTTTTAAGTAATGAAGAGTGTGATTCTTTGATAAAAGAAACAGAAAATCTAAACTATACAGAAGACGCAGCTGTTTCTCTTCCCAGAGATGTAAGACATAATAATAACCTAGTATGGGTAATAGATGATAAAACTCATAATATTATTTGGGATAGAGTAAAAAATTTTATTTTCGATAAAGATAATATTTTTGAAGGTAAAAAAGCTTTAGGGATAAATAAAAGATTTAGGTTTTATAAATATGGAAAAGGTGATTTTTTTAAGCTACATATAGATGGAGCTTGGCCAGGAAGTGCAGTAATTAATAATAAACTAATAATGGATGCATACCCTGACAGATTTTCTCAGATGACCTTTTTAGTTTTATTAAGTGAAGATTTTGAAGGTGGAGCTACACAATTTTTAATAGATAAAGATAATCCACAACTTCCTGCAAAAACTGTTCATAATGGAAAAACTATAGATATAAGAACACCAAAGGGAGGAGTTTTATGCTTTCCTCATGGACTTCATTACTTACATTGTTTACATAGCTCTGAAAAAATTTTATCAGGAATAAAATATATCATTAGAACTGATTTACTATTTGAGAAATAATTGTGAACTTAGAAACTAAAAAAGAACAAATAAATATTATACAAAACATTTTTAATGATAAATGGAAAATTAAAATTATTTGCTCTCTTTTAAATAAAGAAAGAAGACTTAAAGATTTAAATAAAGGAATTAACAATATAACTCAAAAAACACTTATTGTAAAACTTAAAGAATTAGAAAAAAAAGGTCTTGTAGAAAAAAGATATTTTCCAGAAGTACCACCAAAAGTAGTTTATTCAGTTACACCAGTTGGGAAAAAATTAAAACCTATTATTTTTAGTATGTTAACATGGGTAGATAAGTATAAAATTAACTTTATTAGTAAAATATAAGTTATAATGACGTTCTTTTAAACAGTAACTATTTTTGAAAAGCTATTAACCCTATTTCAACCATGGAGGAGAGTTGACTATCAACTCCCCATTATAATTAGTTTCTTATTTAACTAAACCTTTTAATAAAATATATAATACTTTATTCTTTGATTTTCATTATAAAGTTATCAATATGACGTTTTAATCTCTTAACAACTTTCTCATCAGTAATTTTACCATCCATATCTAATACATTATCAACTCCTGAAATCATCATTTCATGAGTCATATGAATATTAGAAAGTGTAGAGTCAAAAACTAATTTTAAATGAGCCTGTGCTCTTGCCCCTCCAACAGGGCTTTGTCCTTGAGTAATAATAGTTACTGGCTTATCTTTTAATACAGAATTAAATGCAGGTCTTGATATCCAATCAATAGCATTTTTTAGAACTGCTGGAATACTATGATTATATTCAGGACTACACACAATAATACCATCTACATTTTCAACAAGTGAAAAAAGTTCTAAAACAATCTCAGGTCTTTGCTTATCTAAATCTTCTGAATAAAAAGGTAGTTCATCTAGTTTTGGAATTATCATTTCAAACTCTGGATAAAAACGCTTAATCTCTTTTAGTATGTAAATACTTCTACTATTTTTATGAAAGCTACCTGATAGCAATACTAATTTCATTCTTTTCCTTTTAAATAATTTTATAAATACTTCTATCTAAAAAGTGATATTAAAATACCACGTAGACCTTTTTGTATTAGTTTTTGAACATTCTCTCATATATAATGTTCTCCATGAATGTACAGGAGAAAAAGTTCGTGATGATTCTTCTCCCATTTCAAGACACTTGTTAGAGTTTTTATGTTTTATCTTTTTTAGTTTTGTATATTCAAAAGCTTGCATAAATTTTGCATTAACAAAAGGAGTGTCTTCATTACATTCTTTTAAAACTAAAGAGGTATAGTCTAATACATAACTATTTACTCCTGCAATAGTTGCACAAAGGTTTAATACAGGAGAATAAATTGTACCATCTTTTCTAAAAATAAATGCTTCGTCGGCATATAGTCCTGGCTTACAATTATGTCCCATTAAAGGCATATCTGGACGCATATGTTTGCCTGAACCTAATATATCTAAACAATATCCATCATCAGGTCTATCCAAAGAATCAATTAGTTTAATTTGATATGGTTTCTCTGATGCTTCTAAAGTAATTATGAATAAAAATATAATTAAAACACTTTTCATTTAACGTTCTTTTTCTATTGGCATTTCTATAAATAAAAAGTGAGATTGACATAAAGCTTTAACATTAAATTTTGATTCTTCCGTTATCTCTATTGCATCTGCTTCATTCAACTCAACTCCATTGATACTAGAACTACCCTCAATTTGTATAAAATAAATTTGTCTATCTTTTGGAATATTCACATTAATCTCTTTATTAGAATCTAATTGTGATACAAAGATTTTAATATCTTGATGAACTTTAATTACTGCATCACCACTTTGAGAAGAAACAATATTTAAAAGCTTATTTGTTCTTTCTTCTTCTTTAAATCTATGAGAACCATAAATTGGTTTTGTATTTTCTTTTGGTGGGATTATCCAAATTTGTAAAAACCTTAATTTTTCATCTGCTTCATTCATCTCGGAGTGAGTAATCCCTGTACCTGCACTCATATATTGAACTTCACCTCTTGTCAATGTCTCTTTATTTCCCATTGAGTCTTGATGTGTTAATTCACCATTAACAACATAAGAAATAATCTCCATATTCTTATGGGGATGAGTTCCAAATCCTTCTCGAGCATCTACTAAATCATCATTTAGTACTCTTAATACACCAAAGTTCATATTATTGAAGTTTCTGTATTCAGCAAAACTAAAATGAAATCTACTTTTTAACCATCCTAAGTTTGATAGGAACATATTTTTTGCGTCTAATTTTTTTAACATCTTGTATCCTTTATATTTAGTTTTAAAAATCACAAAGGAAATAACTTTATTTCATTTGTGATTTCTAATAACTTTAAGAGTATGAATTATCTAATTAAAGGGGAAGCTAAATATAATTCATACTCTATTGATTTAATTATTTTGCTAAAATACCTTGAAGTACAATATTTAATTTTACTTTTTCACCAACTACAACACCACCAGCTTCTAATGCTTTATTCCAGTTAAGCCCGAAGTCTTTTCTATTAACTTTACCATTTAACTCAATTCCAGCTCTTTTATTTCCCCAAGGGTCTGTAACTGTTCCGTTATTTTCATAATCTAATTCAACTTTTTTAGAAACACCTCTCATAGTTAATACTCCATATGCTGTGTCACCTTTTACTTTATCTAATTCAAAAGTTAATGTTGGGTGGTTAGCTGCATCAAAAAAGTCTGCCGATTTTAAGTGTCCATCTCTTTTTTCATTTTCTGTATTAATTGAATTAACTTCTACTTTTCCAGATAGTGCTTTTAACGTGTTAGTTTCTTCATCATATTTAAATGTCCCAGAGAACTTGTCAAACTTACCAGAAACATTAGAAATCATTAAGTGTTTTACTTTAAAATTTACACCTGAGTGAGAAGTGTCTACATTATAAGTTCCTGCAAATAATGCACCTGAAGCTAAAATTGAAGCTAATCCTAATTTAATTAATTTTGTCATTTTTTTCCTTTTCATTTAATTATTACTAGTTAGTAGTATTTGTTTTAAAAAAAGCTTACTGAGATTTGTGAAGCTTTCTTGTAAATATTTCCAAATATCTTCATCATTTAAAGTATTATCTAATTTATTTGGTATATTTTCAACAACTAAGATTAATCCTTTGTCATCTTCACTTGTATGCATAACAGACTTTGAATAAGAAATGCATACTAATTTTTTTAATTTCAAGTTGTTAAAATTTTTTATAAAATATTTTGCAAAAGCTGACTCATAAGGATCATCACAATTACATAATATTTTTTTCCCATTTAACTGAGATTTATAATGAATAACTTCTTTTTCTATTGTTTTATAATCTGTATACCATTCATCCGTATTATTACTATATTTGGCTTTATTTAAAATAGAATTTCCTATTCTCTTCACTAATTACCTTTTTGAGATATTTGTGTAATCATAACTCTCTCCTTTAATACATCCGTATAATATCAATAAATTTTTTATAAATACAAAATATATTGCATTTTGAAATATTAAATTTTTAAATTTAAGTTTTAATTTATGATTCTTTGTTATTGATATTAGATAGATGTTCACTTTTCTTTTAGTAAATATTAAGATTATATGGTATTTTGCCATAATTTAACTACAATATTGTTTTTATTAAACAGATCTTATATCTTTTAATTGAAAAGGCAAGTGACTTTAATTAAATAGATTTTAATAACTAGTTATTTTTATAAATCAACGTAAGTTTAACTTCAAATTTAGAACTATATTAATACTTCATTTAACTCATATCTTTTAAACCCATATAAATATTCTCCTTTTATTATTAGTTCATTATATTTAGCTTTAGATATAACAGGATAACCTTCAATATTTTGAATATGCCATCTAGGGTTTTTTGTAGCTTTAATTTTTTCTTTTGCCATTATAAAATGAGTATGATTTTCAACACTTACATAATCATCAATTGATATTTCATCTATTAAACTCATTGGATAATCTTTTAAACTAAGTCGTAAATTAGTTATAAGCCAATCTAAAAAAATTAATCTATTAGTTTTCATACCATCTATATATTTAAAAGAATCACTACATCTATAAATTTGATAAAAAGGATTAAAAGAACTACTATATCCTAATTCATTGGATAGAAGTATATACTCAATACCTAATTTATTACAATATTTATAAATAGCTTCATAGTTTTTCATATCATCGATCATTATAAGCAGTTTTACAGAGTTTTTTGTTAAATATACATGACTTTGTATTTCTTTTGTATGGTTTTTATTAATACTAGCTTCCCAACCTTCATCTATAGCTATATTTTTAATTATAGATTTAAACTTTTCTACACTAGTTATTTCACTCATATCTTCAATATTAAGTTCTTTAGGACTTTTTTCTATACAATATTTAAAGCTAAAATTTTTTAGTATAAATCCTTTTAAATAATTTCCTTTTATTATTTGAATATAATCACTTTCTCTTCTTTCAATGGTATTAGAATATCCACACCAGTTTTGATTTAAAATCATCTTAAAATCATTAATAACTGCACTTTTATCTACATAATAATATAAATCATCTTTGTCATATAAAAATAAGTCTTTATTATTTTCTATATCAATATCTTGATCTATAGATAACTTTAAATTTTTAAGTATAAAACTAAATAAATCTGAATTATTAATTCTAAACTCATATATATCATTTAGAAGTTTTTCATCTACACTATACATCTTTATTAGAGGATTTTCGTAATTAAAATGAGTATAAGTATATGTTCTATTATTAAATAGATTTAACCAAATTACATAAATACCATTATCATTATATTTTTTTGATCTATAAAGCATTTGTTCTAAACTTTGAGAAGTTACTTGTATTTCAAATGCAATATTAATATCATCCATTTGTAAGTAGACATCAGGTCTAATTGTATATTCATCAAATGATAATTGTTTTTCTATTTCTACTTTATAATTATTGTCAAGTAATATTTCATACAATTCCTTTTTAAGTATCATATGTTTCATACTTTCCCCAGCATGAATACAATCACCTTTTCGATGGTGAGCAAAATATTGTAATCCTAAACTACTATTTTTCATTATTGCTTTAGCATTGCAACAAGACATATATAAATCAGATTTAAATTGTTTATCTTTTTTAAGATTATTCCATTGTGATGAATCAATTTGAAAACTAAGATATTCCTGATTTTCTTTTATAGCTTTAAAACCCATTTAATAACTTCTTTTTATTAATTAAACTCATTATAATCCATACTAAATATTTTGGTATTTCCATTTATAGGTTTCAAATATGATTCCATAATGATTTCAAAATCAATTGATGATGAAATTATATTATTTATTATTATCTCATCTTCAAAAAATATAGTAAATGGACATTTTAGTTTATCTAATATTGTTAATTTAAATTCATTCTCTAAACTTACATATAAACGAATTTTATTATTAACTATAAATTCAAAATCTTCAGTAGATTCAATTAATCTATTCAGTTTTATATTTTCTACTCTCAAGGTTCTCTTTGATAACAAGTTATTCCTTAATTTTATAAATTTAATAACTTATTATGACATATATTTTTAAATTATAAAAGTTATTACTTAAAACAATTAATCAAATAGTTTATCACCTCTATTTTTTTAAGCATATAATTTGGGGTACTTCATCAGCTCTATACTTTTTTAAACCACATAATAATACGTAAATTATATGCTTAATTTTAATAGATTGACTAATATAAAATCCCTTTAACTCAACAATTTTCTTTCAAACCATTTTACTTTATCTTCAAAGTTTTTTATACTAGCTGACATATCATTTAATGAGTTCATTAGGCTATCTTTATTTATCTTCTCATCTTCTATGTTTACTTCTATACCACTACTAATAGTAGAAATAATACAAAGCTCACTTCTTAATTCTTTTATTAAGTTTTTTGTCAACTCTTCTTTATGAGAACTTATCTCATAAACTTTTTGTCTTAAATACCTTAATTGTCTAAAAAGTTCTACTATAAGAACTAAGGCTATAAGCATAATTACGATTTCTAACATATGTTTACCTTTTTAAAAGTATTTAACTTTATATATAAAGTTGCTACTAAAATCCTAACAATATATAATTTAAAAACTTCTTATGTAGAGGCAAAATGAAAGAAATAAAAAATTTAGATGAAGATTATATTCAAAATTTATATATCAAAATTGGTCAAAATGTTAAAAGAATAAGAAAAGAAAAAAAAGTTTCTCAACTAAGTCTTGCTCATGCTATTGGACACAAATCAGTAACTGTTATTTCATGTTGTGAGATTTGTCACAAAAATTATCACTTTAATATTGAACATCTTGCAAAAATTGCTTATGTTTTAGAAGTAAATATAAATGAGTTTTTTAAAGACATTTAGTTTCTAATTTAAATAATATTATTTATTAACTAACTTCCTTTCAAAAGTTTTTATCTTTTTTTCAAACTCACTATTATTTTTCACTATATCATTTAGTGATTTAACTAATATTTTCTCATTTAGTTTTTTATACTCCAAGTTTGTTTCAATTCCACTACTTATAGTTGATGTAAGATAAAGATTATCTCTAGACTCCTTGATTAATTTTTTTACAACTTCTTCCTTTTGTCTATCAAAGCTATTTAGTCTATAGGTTAAAGAAAAAGTTTGTTTTAAAACAACTATCAGAACAAATATATTTACTGTAATACTTAAAAGTTCAAGCAAAACTTATATCCTTTAGTAGTATCTTAATCATTTTCTGCGATAATAAGTTGATTATTTTATGGAAACAGATACATTAAAATGACAATTTTCAATAACTATCTTTTCCAATAAATCAATATATTTTATTGACAAATAGAAATTATTCCTTTTATTTTTATAATTATAGTAAATATTTTCTATTTTGTCAAGATATTAGATAGGAATTTCTTAAAATGACAAAAAAAGATCTTGCAGAAAGAATAAATGTTGATCCCAAGACACTAAAAAATTGGGAAACTTCTAAGCCAGAGTTATTAAAGCTCATTTATCTTGGACTTGCAACAGAAGATAATATTAAAGAAACAGAGTTGTATTTGAAAAAAATAAAAGAGATAAGAGATAGTAAATAATATAGGAGTTACTTTGAAGAATATTTTTATAGGAATTTTTATTGCTGTAGTTGCAGGAATAATATTAGAATTTATTTTCCCTGATAAAAGTATAAGTAATTCTCAAGTTATTAATAATCAACAAATAGTTAATCAATCAAATATTTCAACTGCAACTGGCAATAATTCACAATCAATTAGTATTTCAAATAATATTATTCAATCAAAATAAATATACTTTATTTCAAAAACCCAGCCTTTGAAAGCATACTTAACTCTTCATTTATATTAAATATTTTTGAGTTGATATTATCATATCCAAAAGATTGTAGTCTTTTTGTATGTTTATCTAAATATCTATTTGCATCTTCAAGATTATTAAATACATAAATACCTCCTGCTTCTTTAGTCTCTTCATTTTCAGTCCAAATTTTAAACTCTAAGCCCTCTTCTGTAGCAATATCTTTTGCTAGGTCAGCCATAGCTTCGCTCATTTCTTTGCCAAAAGGTCCATTGTGAGGAAAATCGATTTGTAATAAATATTTCATTTGTAATTCCTAAATTTTTTCGATATAATAACCAAAAATAATAAATTTTGTCAACTAGGTTTACAATGTCAATATGCTTTTTATCACTTGAAACAAGTAAAGTCTTTAATCAACTTATTCTAAAACATATAGAAGAAGTGGGGTATGAAGGTATTTCTATGTCAAGTTTACTTATCTTTCCATACTTGCAAAAAAGCGATAAACAGTCAATATCAACTCTTGCAAAAGAGCTTAACCAATCAAGACAAGCTACCCACAAAAGTATAAAAAAGCTTAAAGAATTAGACTACATAAAACTAGTACAAGAGAAAAACAAAAAAGAGATAAACATCTCTTTGACAAAAAAAGGAAATGCTTTATTAGAAGAAGCAAATAGTTTTATAGAAAAACTACAATCACAGCTGACAAAAATAGTTGGGAAAAAAGAGTTAGAGCAATTTATTGAAAATCAGAATATTATTTTTGATTATTTAAATTCAAAGTTAGACTAAAATACCATGTGTTTAAGAGTATCTTAATCTGAAAAAACATATATTACATTTAGTGTGTAGGAGTAAAATTGATTATGAAAATTAAAAAGCTAATTGATTCATTAGACTTAATATATTATGAATATGATCCAAAAACAAATATAATCAAACCAGACAATAAATACTGCAATCAACACACCCAAAGAGAATTTACAAAAATCACATTTTATTTATCAAAAAAACACATTCAATTTGATGTTTTACCTGATAAAGCTATCATAGTAAACGGGAAAAATTCAATCATGTCAAGAATAAAAAGAGCATATAACTCTATCGCTGAAGATATAAAAAATAGTAGAAAAAACATTTTCGTACTTAGCAACAAAAAAGTAAAGTGGGCTAAAAATATCCCTCTATTTGAAATCAAATTTATTAAAAAAGATATAGACTTAGAAAAGTATGATGCCTTAATCTTCACTTCTAAAAATGCAATTGAGTCTATAAACTCATTTAACAAATCATGGAAAAAGATTCCTGCATATGTGATTTCACCACAAAGTGCAAAGCTTGTTAGAAACCTAAATGGTAGATTAGAGTTTGTAGGAAAAGAAAAACACGGTGATAAATTTGCCGAAGAGATAGCAGAAGATTTAAAAGACAAAAAGGTTCTATACCTAAGAGGTGAAAAAACTGTTTCAAGACTTGTTGATATTTTAAAAGAACAAGGTATCAACTGTGATGAAGAGTCTATTTATGAAAACAATTTTAAAAAGATAGATAAAAAAGTAAACTTTCCAAAAGGTTCAAAGATAATCTTCTCTTCACCTTCGACTATTGAATACTTTTTCAAAAACTTTGAATGGGATAATACTTTTTATGCTATTTCTATTGGACAGACAACTGCAAAACACTTTCCAAAAAATATAAAACCACTTATTGCAGATGATACTTCAATAGAAGCTTGTGTGCAAAAAGCCATCGAAGTTGAATAATCCAGTTCTACAAGGTCACTTCTATATACTTTTAGCCACCATTTTAATTGGTGGCTCTTTTATAGCTGTTGAAAACTTAGCAGGACTTATCGACCCTTTTTCACTTATTTTACTTAGATTTTTAGTGTCGGCTATTATCTTAGCTCCTTTTGTTTTAGTAAGTAAAAAAAATAGAGCAATGATAATACCTAGTTTAGGAAGAGGAGCTATCTTAAGCTCTTTTTATGCAGGGTTCTTTGTCTTGCAACTTATAGCACTAGAGACGACAACAGCTTTAAATACAGGGGCTTTATACACCCTAACGCCTTTATTAACAGCACTTCTTAGTATCTTTTTCTTTAAAGACAAAATTAGTTTAAGACAATATCTTATTTTCTTTGTAGCTGCTATTAGTACTTGTGGTGTTATTTTTAAAGGTAGTTTAGATTTACTTCTATCTTTTTCTTTAAACAATGGTGACCTAGTATTTTTTGCAAGTATGTTTTTGATGGCATTTTATTCAATCTTTTTAAAGACACTTCAAAGGAATGAAAAACCTATAGTAATGGTATTTTCTATTTTACTTGGTGGTTCATTTTGGATGGCTATTATTTTACTTATATTTGACATACCTTTAAACTGGCACTTAGTAAAAGGAGAGTTTGCTATAAATATTGCTTACTTAATAGTTATGACAACACTATTTACTCTATACCTTTACCAAAAAGCAACAACAGTTTTAAACCCAAAAATTATCATGTCATATACTTATATCAACCCTGCAGTAGTTGCTATTTTAGTATCAGTTTTAAGTGATGTAAACCTTGGGTTTAAAGTTTGGTTTTTTATTGTAATCTCTTGTATGGTAACTGTGCTACTTCAATATATACTTCACAAAGAGAAGAAAATCTAAGCTTCCTCTTCAAACTTTTGAACTAGCTTTTGTTTTCCAAACTCTACTCCTGGTTGGTTATAAACATTTATCATAAGCATTTGTCCAACACTTGAAGTTAGAAGTTCATAGTAAGCTATAAGTATTCCTATATTTTCAGCTGAGATTCTATCTAAAAATATCATATCAGCTGGAATCTCATTTTCTAAGATTGTCTCATAGGTTGCATTACACTCTTCATTTAGCAGTTCATTAAAAGAGTGATTGTTTATGTAGTCTGTTTTTTCTAGGTATTTTAGTTTAATATCTGGGATTTTGGCTCTTTTTTTAAAGTCCTCTACTTTTATAACTGTTACAGTTTTATCTTTTGGACCTTGCAAAATAAGCTGTAAAAAAGAGTGTTGGTCAACTGAACCCACAAGATGTACAGGTGTTAGCCCTACACTATTTCCTAGCATATCATGTTTACCTAAAGACTCACCCCAAAGTTGCACATACCATTGATTAAAATATGTAAATAAAGATGAGTAAGAAAACAAAACATTGATAGGATACTTCTTTGCAAGTTTAGAATAAAAGTAGGCTTTTTTTAATATTTTTTTCTCTTTAAATTCAAAGAAAGAGTCTATTAAACCTTTTGCTCCATCTAAAAGCTCTTTTACATCAATTCCAACTAAAGATAAAGGTACAATTCCAACAGCAGAAAGAACAGAGAATCTACCGCCTACGTTTTTAGGAATATTAAATTGCTTTATAGAATAATCATTTGCAAGTTTAGACAAAGAAGAGTTTTTATCGGTAATAAAAGCAAATCTATTTGCATCTTTTTTTAGTGATAAATCAAACTTGTACTTCTCAATAATATACTTGAAAATAGAAGTTGTCTCAATAGTAGTTCCAGATTTTGAGATGATTAAAAATAGAGTATTTTCTTTTTTGATTTTTTGTAGAGTTTCACCAATAATTATTGGGTCAACATTTTCAAGAAAGTGTAGTTTTCTTTTGCTTTTGGTTTTGTATTTCAAAAACTCATAAACAGCTTTAGTCCCTAAACTAGAACCACCAATTCCAACTACAATGATATTTTTTATAGAATCCTTTTTTAAATAAGGATTCTCTTTTTGGTAAGTTTTGAGCTCTTTTATAGTTTTTAAACCATTTTTAGGAAGCTCATAGTAGCCTACTTTTTTAGACTCTTTCTCTTCTTTTAAAGCTTCAAAACTTTTTTTTAAAGTCTCTTTTCCTGCTTTAGAAATCTTTGGATAAAAATTCTGCTCAAAACTTACCATCTTTTTACCTTTATTTATATTTTAGTAAATAAAGGTTTTGAGAGTTAAACTATTTTTGCTTTTTCTCTAAATCATAAAAATAGTTAGTAGCCTCAACAAAACCATCTACACTACCACAATCAAATCTTTTTCCCTTGAATTTATATGCCATAACCATGCCATTTTTAGCTTGTGTACAAAGGGCATCAGTGATTTGTAGCTCACCATTTTTACCAGGCTTTGTATTTTTGATAATATCAAAGATATCAGGAGTTAATACATATCTTCCAATAACAGCTAGATTTGAAGGAGCTTTATCATTGTCTGGTTTTTCAACCATATTTGAAACCATAAATACACCATCTTCTATCTCATTTCCTTCGATAACTCCATACTTATGAACCTCATCTTGAGGAACTTCCATACAAGCTACGATACAACACTTGTATTTTTCATATAGTTTTACCATTTGAGCTAAGATTCCATCACCGTCTGGGTTTACACAAAGGTCATCTGCTAAGATTACTGCAAATGGGTCTTGCTCACCTAAAAGTGCATTTCCTTTGTAGATTGCATCACCCAGACCTTTCATCTCATTTTGTCTTGTGTATGTAAAAGTACACTTGTCAATGATATGTCTAATATCTGCAAGCATTTTCTCTTTTGATGAACCTTGAATCTGATGTTCTAACTCATATGAAATATCAAAGTGGTCAGTAATAGCTCTTTTACCTCGTCCTGTAATAATAGCCATAACATCACATCCAGCGTCCATTGCCTCTTCTACACCATATTGGATTAATGGTTTAGTTAAAATTGGTAACATCTCTTTTGGCATTGCTTTTGTTGCTGGTAAAAACCTAGTTCCATATCCTGCTGCTGGAAATAAACATTTTTTTATCACTATTTTTTCTCCTTTTATACATTTCCTTTAAGCCATACTATTTGATAAGGCTCAATATATATTTCTCTATTATCTTTTATTGTGACTGTAAAATTTGATGAAAGTATATCATATAAAGGCAATGATATATCTTCAGGAATAATACACTTAACCCTTTCATTTGAAAAGTTATGAATAGCTAAGACTCTTTGCTCACACTCTTTACAAGTTTGCTCTAGAGCAAAAAGCTTTGAACCTAAATCTAAAAATCTAAATGAACCAAAAGGGTCAAAGGCTTTTTCACTAATTCTAATAGAAATCAACCTTTTATAACTATCAAACATAGTCTTTACTGAACTTCCTTGTTTAGCAAGCTTTGTTTCAAGCCAATCAATATTTAGCTTTTCTCTATTTATAGTTCTGTTTTGACCACTATGTTTTACTCCATCATGGTAGTTTCTTGAACCTACAAGGGAGTGGAAATAAATCCCTGGAACACCTGGCATAACTAAAGCTGTTGCTTGAGCTACTAACATTCTTTTTAATCTTATATTACTATCTTCATCTGGGTGAGTTAGGGCATCTATATATGAGCAGTTTAACTCATATGGACTCTCAACTGCATTTTCATCCATTCTATAGGAAACTAGTCCTTTATGCTCCTTTACAGTTTCTACTAAGTTCTCAAGCTCTTCTTTACTTAAGATATCATGTACAGGTCGTAAGCCTATTCCATCATGACTTGCTGTAAAGTTAAAAAAGCAAACCTTATCACTAGGCAATGTTAAAGTCTTAGCCCAAGAGGTAAGTTTTTTAGTGTCTTGATTTAAAATTGAGTGAATTAGTAAAGGTGGTAGTGCAAAGTTATATACCATCTGTGCTTCATCATCTCCACTTCCAAAATATGAAACATTTTCATCATGGGGTACATTTGTTTCTGTGATTATTATAACTTCAGGGGCTACTTCATGTAAGACTTCTCTTATTAGTTGTATTAACTCATGGGTTTGAGGAAGATGTACGCAAGATGTTCCAAGCTCTTTCCAAATAAATGCAATGGCATCTAGTCTTATAATTCTTGCACCTTTTTCTATATAGTAAAAAAGTGAATCAAGAACATTTCTAAGTACCCTATGGCTTTTGTAGTTTAAATCAACTTGGTCTTTACTAAAGGTAGTCCAAATATTTTTTACTCTTCCGTTTGCATCAAGAAACTCACTTAAAAGAGGTGTTGACCTTGGTCTAACTACTTTTCTTAAATCAGCACTTGGGTCAACTTCTATAAAAAAGTCTTTGAAATACTCATCATTTTCCAAATAGGCTTTAAACCAATCAGAAAACTGTGACACATGATTTATAACTCCATCAACCATAAGTCTATAGTCAGCACTTATTTGCTCAATCTCTCTCCATGAACCCATATGAGGATCAACAGTATTATAGTTTACAACTGAAAAACCATCATCTGAAGAGTATGGATAAAAGGGCAAAATATGTATTGAGTTTATTATGCCTTTTAAATGTTTATCCATAAACTCTTTTAAGGTTTGAAGTGAAGGCTCACTCTCCCTTGTAACTTGGTTTCCATAGCTTATCAAGATAACATCTTTTTGGCTTAGTTTATACTCTTTTGAGTCAACCCTTGATTTATATTTGAATATTAAATCTATGATACTATTTACTGCTTTTTGGGCAATCTCAGGAGGATAAAGTCTATTTAGCCTTTTATTTATAGTATGTTCTGGATTTGAGATATGCATTATTTATTGTCTTCTTGTACTGAGAAATAAAACTTATCAGAGAAGTCTGGCAATACAGATCTAACAGTAATCCACGGTGGTAAAGATGGTACTCCCATTGGGTCTTCATAAAACTCTAAAGAGGCTTGTTTAATAGCATCTTGAAAAGCTTCAACGGCTTTTATCTCTTTTTCTCTATTGTATTGAAGAGCATTTATTTTACTTAGGGCATTGTATTTTGAGATTTCAAATCTTGATTCTTGAAAATATGTAGCAAGTAAGGTTTTAAATGAAGCTTCTGAAAACACAACTCCCTCTTGGGCTAAAACTCTAAATAAAGTTTTGGCTATATCATTTGCCATTTTGTATATTCCACCACCACTTGATTGACTTCCTAAGTCTTGATGTTTATGTTCATAGGTTTCCATAATCTCTGTTTGGCAGATTCTTTTATTTGAAGTATTTTTATAAACTTCACTTAAAGTAGAAACCTCTAAGCCCCAAGTTGGAGAAATACCAATACCTCTACCAAGTGACCTTATAAATGAAAATTCTCCTGAAAGTGAGTACCTAAAACTCTCCATATATTCTAAATACTTGTTACTTCCAAAAACTTTTACAAGGGAGTTTACTAAAGGAGTAAAAAGAAGTCTTGTAGCTCGGCCATGAAGTTTTGTTGTAACCCTAGAGTAAAAACCTTTATTAAACTCAAAGTCTAAAGCAGGGTGAACAATAGGATAAAAAAGTCTTGCGGGTATCTCTTTACTATAATTTACAATATCACAATCATGTAAAGCAAAGGCATATGCATCTTTATCTGTAAGTCCATATCCCATCATAGTCCAAACATTTCTTCCTTTTCCTGGGTCTTGAAGTCCAGGGAAGCCCTCTTCTTCTAGTTGTTTATATAGTTTTTGAATATTTGGTCCATCATTCCATAAAACATCGACCTTACAAGGAAGAACTGACATAAGCTCTTTTACCTCTTCAAACTGCTCTTTTGTAGCTTTGTCTAAACCTAAAATAATTTTATAAAGATATTTGACACTTTTTAATTCTTCAATAATCTTTGCCATCGCAGGAGTTTCAAACTCAGAGTAAAGTGCAGGTAAAAGCAATACCATTCTTCTTCTTTTGCTAAACTCTTCAAGTTCATTTTCAATACTTTCTAAACTTCTATTTCCTAAGTTTTGTAAAGTTGTTATTGCACCATTTTGAAAAAAATCTGCCATTATGCACCTCCATTTTTTAGTACAAAGATAAAATCCATCACATTTGTTCCAGTCTTTCCTATAGTAAAATCATATTTTAGTTTCTTAAAAAAACTATTACTATCACAATTTTCTAAATACTCTTGTGCATTTAATTCTAGTTTTTGGATTTTTTTATAGATTTTATTATCTAAAAAAGCTCCTGTTGAGTTACTATTTCCATCTATTCCATCGCTTCCTGCACAAAGAATAGTTGTTTTATCTTTTATTGCATCATTTATTAAAAGCTTTAGGGCTAGTTCTTGATTTCTTCCACCTACTCCATTTGCTTTTACTTCTGTAGTAGTTTCTCCACCAAAAAATAGAGCATAAGAATCAAACTTCTTATCATACTTTTCTATTGTCTCTTTTATAAACTGAGCTGCTTTACTTGTATCTTTATTTAAAACAGTAGTTACTATTTTTGCTTTTTTAACTTTAGCTTCAATACTTTTTTTCGCTTTTTGTAAAGCTATTTTATTACTTCCAATAATATAGTTAGCTACTTTTTCATTGTACATAAGACCTGAGCCAATAGCTGATAAGTCATTTCCAACAACATCACTAAGCACAAGATTCACACACTTTGCCTTTGTGTAGTTTGCTAGTTTTCCACCTTTGATTTGAGAAATAGATTTTCTAACAGAGTTTAAAGCCTTGATATCAACTCCACTTTTTAAAACAGCAGTTGAAACCTTTTCAAACTCTTGAAAGTTTAAACCATCAATTGGTTTTTCTATCATTGCGGAAGCACCACCTGAAAGTAAAAAAATCACCAAATCATCTTTTTGTAAAGATTGCATTTTTTCTATCATCTTTTGGGCAGCTTTAAAACTTTTTCTTGAAACTATTGGATGAGTAGATTGGAAGGTTTCTATGTAGTTTAATTTTTTATCTTCTAGGCAAATTGCTAAACCACCTGAGATTTTATCTTTTAAAATTTGCTCACACTCTTTTGCCATAAGATAAGAGGCTTTACCAACAGAAAAGACATATATGTTTTTATACCTTTCAAAACTATAACTTTTATCAACTATTTTAATACTCTCATCAAATAGTTTGATATTTTGACTTATCAAGGCTTTTGCTTTTACTTCATTTACACTTGTAAAATAAAGCTCTTTTAGTAGTTTTCTAGACATTTTGTAATCATCTCCTTAAAACCTTTTGCACCTTGGTGTGTTGATTTTAAAATCTCTTTGTTATTTGTTTCTACAAATAAACCTTTGTGATTTTTAATTGCAATTGGTAAATCAACAATTTCAAGCATAGGTAGGTCATTTTCTCCATCACCTAAAGCTATAGAAAAGAACTTTTCATTAAAGAGTTTTTCAAAAATCTCTATTGCTTTTTTTACAGCTTTCCCTTTATCTTGTTTAGCTCCTATTATATGATAAAACCTACCACCTTTTGTAAGAGTTAAACCATAAGCTAAAGCCTTTTGTTTTAAAGCTTCAATTTGATTTTCATCTTTTAGAATAAAAGGTTCTGTAAAATCTCTTTTTGAAGCAAGTTTTGCTTTTTCATATGATAAAGAAGTTAGTCCTTGAATTTCTTCTGTAGACATTGAAGAAAATCCACTAAGAGTGAACTCATTTTTATATTTATTATAAAACTCTAATATAAGAGTATAATCTTCACCAATCCTACAATAATAATATTTTTCATCGAAACTTTCTAAAAAAGAAAAATCTTTGTTTTTATACCCTTTTGGAATAAATATTGAAGCTCCATTTTCTACAATAAAAGGTTCGTTTATTCCTAATCGCTTATGCAACTCTTCAACTTCACTTCTAGTTTTACTAGTAGTAAAAATTATTGGGATATCACTTTTAACTAATCTAGATAAAGAGCTTAATGACTCTTTATAGGAATAATCATGGTGATTTAAAAATGTGCCATCTAAATCTGTAAATATAATTTTCTTCATAATAGTTTATTCTAACATCTTTTTTTTCAATATTTATTGTACAAATGAATAATTACTATCCAGTGACAAAAATAATTTTCAAAACAATTTTATCATTTTCGTGATTTTTGTGACAAAATTTTAAAATTTACTGTAATTTTAAACTTTAAAAAATTGATTTATGTTACAATAATAATTATATTTTAATTGTAGTATGAGGAAACAAATGAGTAAAGATATAACTATCAAGTTATCTAAAGAGATGGAAGAGTTCCTAACTGAAAAATCACAAGAAATTGAACTTCCACTTGAAGAGACTATTGAACAATTAATTAATGAACAAATAAACAGTAAAGTTATGTTTGAAGAAGGTTTTTATTACGACAAACTAAAAAATTGTCTTTTTGATAAAAATGGTAAAGCAATTCAGTTTACAAAACTTCAACATGGTCTATTTAACCTACTTCTACAAAATAAGAGTGAAATTATAGACTTTGAAACAATACATAAAGAAGTTTGGAAAAATAAAAAAATGTCAATATTTACTATGAGAAATATAGTAAAGAGAATTAGAGATTTAACTTATTATGGAATTATTGTAAATCATTCAAATAAAGGTTACTCTTTAGGGAAAACTTTTTAATAAGTTTTCATTATACTTTTCAACAAATAAAAAGTATCTTTTTGTTATAATTAAATAAAAAGAAATGTTATTAAACATGAATAATAATTTGAAGATACTTTTTACAGCCTTTATTCTGACAACAGTCACATTTGTGACGATTATCTTTTATTTGATAAATAACAAAGTTGAACAACAACTAGAATCAGAAAAAGAGATTTTAGATGTGACATATAAAACAATTATTGATTCTTATAAAACTAATGCAAATATCATCTACTTTAATAAGCTTGATACAAAAGAAGTTAAAGAAATAATATTTGATGCCTATGAAGCAAATGAAACTCAAAAAAACAGAATAAGAAAAAATCTGCACGAAGAACTTTTATATATGTATGAAAACATGCATAGTTTTAAAATCAAACAACTTCACTTTCATCTAAAAGACAATGAAAGCTTTTTAAGATTTCATCGTCCTGAAAAATTTGGAGATAGCCTTTCTAATATCAGAACAACTGTTATGTACACTAATAAAAATAGACAAGCTATTCAAGGTTTTGAAGAGGGAAGAGTTTTCAATGGCTATAGATTTGTTTATCCGCTTAGTTACAAAATGAAATATCTAGGAAGTGTAGAAATTTCAGTTTCTATGAATGCAATTATTAAATCTTTAAATAAAGAGTTAAAAGCAGATATTGACTTTATAATAAAAAAAGAGGTTGTAGATGCAAAAGTATTTAACTCAGAAATTTCTAACTATAGACTTTGTGAAACAAACAATGCTTACTACCATGAAAAATCAATAAGCAAAAAGAAAAATATCATTATAGAAGATATTACTGAAGACTATATAAATACAAATAAAGAAGAGTTCTTAGCAAAAAAAGATAGCAATAAGATATTTAACTTTACTTCAACATATGAAGACAAAAGATATATAACTACATATTTGCCTATTAAAAATGCCATCTCAAAAAAGAAAGTCGCATACTTAATAATAACAAGAGAACACCCTCACTTACAAAGTGCAATAAATAAATTTCAAACTTCATTAATGTTTTTTATTATATTAAACTCTTTATTCTTCTACTTTTTATTTAAATCTGAAAAGAGAAAAATACAACTAAAACACAAAGATGAAATACTTGATGAACTACAAGTTATGGGACACATTGGTTATTGGGAAAGAAACAATGTAAATAAGAAACTAACTTGGAGTGAAGAGTTATTTAAAATTCTTGAAGTAAAAGAAAATGAAATCACGCCTTCATATAAAAATTTTATGAAATTTATTCATAAAGAAGATTTTAAAAGAATAAATACAATCTATAAAAAATTCTTTAAAAATCTTCTTGACTATAAAGCTGAATTTAGAATTATAACAAATACAGGAAGAGTTATATTTGTAGAACAAGAAGCACACCACATACTTAATAAAGAAGGTAAAGCAATACGTTCAATTGGTACATTACGAGATGTAACTGAAATAAAGAAATTCCAAATTGAAGCGGAATATTCAAAAAAAGAGTTTGAGCTTTTAGTCTCAAATATTCCTGATATTGTTTATAAAAGAGAAATTGATAAAACCCAAACAATAACATATTTAAATAATAGTTTAAAAAATATTTTAGGCTATGAAAATGAGGATTTACTTTTTAATAGTAGAATTTCATTCAGCCAAATAATTCATGAAGATGACTTAAGACAAGTGGAGTATTCTTTAGAGAATCTAGCTAAAAGTGATATTACTAAAGCTATCACATTAAAGTATAGACTAAAACAAAAATCTGGAAACTCTATTTGGATAAGTGATAGATTTAAAATCATGAGAAAAGATAATAAAAAGTATCTTGAAGGGATTATTAGTGATATTAATTCACAAAAAAATGCCTATGACAAGCTATACAAATTTATCGATTTACAACAAAATATTGTAATCCTTACAGATGGAGAAAAACTTCAATTTGCAAATAAAAGTTTCTTTGAGTTTTTTAACTATAGAAATCTATCTCACTTTCTACAAGACTATAATTGTATTTGTGAACTATTCTTAGATGATAATAATTACTTTAATCTAACAAAAATAGAAAATCACAATGAGTGGGTTCAAGAACTGCAAAAGCTTCCTCAAACAAGTAGAATTGTAGCTATCAATGATAATAATGGAAGAAAAAAATCTTTTTCTGTGACTATTAATAGCTTTGAAAACTCACTATTTATAGTTAGCTTTACTGATATTACAGAAACAATTTTAATGAACCAAGAGTTACAACAAAAAACTATCCATGATAAACTAACAAATGCTTACAATAGAGAGTATTTTGAGCTTATTAATAAAAAGTTTATTTATGAATCAGACCAAAACCCAACTACAAGTTTTGCTTTATGTCTTGTGGATATAGACTTTTTCAAAAAAGTAAATGACACCTTTGGGCATGATGTTGGAGATATTACTTTAATAGATTTAGTAAAAGTTATTAACTCTTGTACAAGAAAAGAAGATATTTTAGTTAGATGGGGAGGAGAAGAGTTTATTTTACTTATGAAAAATGTTACAGATGAAACTCTTCAAAGTTCGCTAGAGCATATTAAAAGTGTAGTTATAAAACATGAGTTTGAGATAATTGGAAACTTAACTTGTAGTTTTGGAGCAACAATCTATAAAAAAGATGAAGATATAAAAGATACAATCAAAAGAGCTGATATAAATCTATACACAGCTAAGAAAACTGGGCGAAATAAAATAGTTATATCATAAGGGTTTAAGTAATATATACATACAATATTCCATAAATTATTTTAAGGACTTTTATGGAACCAAACTATGATAAGATCATTGTACTAATCATTGTATTTACAGCTTCGTTTATAACTTGGAAAATAATCAAGGATTTCTATAAACAACGTTTTCATATGATTTTTGCACACTTAATTGCTATCGTAACTTCTTCATTCATGTTACTTTCTACAATGTTTTTATTTATGCCTAAAAACTACCAAAGAGGTGCGGGTCCAGAAGTTGAGTTAAGTTTCAACTCTATTGCAATTGTATTTGTAATGGTGTTTGTAATTTTTATGCTGTTTAGTTATCTTCCAAATAGAAAAAAGTAAGGTTACCCTTACTTTTTCTTATTTAAAAACTTTAGTGTAGCATCGATGATATCGTCATCATCTTTGCTTGAACTCTTTATTGTTTCTTTTGTATCATCTAATTTTGTAAATGTTATATTCATCTCATAAGACGAGATAGTTTTAATTCCATTTGCCAATGCAAGTATTTTTATAATAATTAATTCTAAGAACTGTTTTGTTGGAATATCTGGCTTACCAAATCTATCTTCCATCTCTTCTTCTATTTCATAAACTTCTTGTTTACTGTGACATTTAGAAAGTCTTCTATATAGTTCAAGTCTTACTCTATCTTCAACTATATAATCACTTGAAATAAATGCTGAAATAGCTAATTTGATATCAACAGTTTTAGCTTCTTCTTTTGTATCTCCACTTAAACTTGCAAGGGCATCTTCTAACATCTTTAAATATAGTCCATAACCAATTTGTTTGATATGACCACTTTGTGCTTCACCAATAATATTTCCACCACCTCTGATTTCTAAATCTTGATGAGCTAAAGCAGTTCCTGAACCTAAATAAGAGTTTGATTCTAGGGCTACTAATCTTTTAATAGCATCATTAGTGATTTGTTTTTTATCTTCAACAACGTAGTAACAGAATCCTTCTTTATCACTTCTTCCTACTCTTCCACGAAGCTGATGTAAATCGGCAATACCAAATCTATCTGCCCCATCAATGATAATTGAGTTTGCATTTGGTAAGTGAAGTCCTGATTCTACAATTGATGTAGCAAGTAAGATATCAAACTCTTTATTATCAAACTTCTCAATTATCTCTTCTGCTTCTTTTGGTTTGATTTTAGAGTGAATTATCTCTATTTTAATATTTGGAACAATCTCTTCTATATCAGCTTTTTTAGCTTCTATTGAAGCAATATTGTTATGTACATAGAAAAGTTGACCACCACGTCTCTTTTCCCTTAAAACAATCTCTTTAATAAGCTTATCACTATACTCTTTTACGTAAGTTCTAACTCCTAGTCTCTCACTTGGAGGAGTAAGAAGTGAACTCATACCTTTTAGTTTAGAAAGGGCTAAGTTTAGTGTTCTAGGAATTGGAGTAGCACTCATAGAGAAAATATGAACATCTTCTCTTAGACTTTTTAGTTTCTCTTTTTGTTTTACTCCAAACTTGTGTTCTTCATCAATAACTACAAGGGCTAAGTCATTTGTTTTTACACCTAATAAAGAGTGAGTTCCAACTACAAGGTCTAAACTTCCATCTTCAAGTGACTTTTTAACTTGATTTTTCTCTTTTGTTGTTGATTTTCCATCAAGTTTAGCCATTCTGATACCAAACTCTTCAAATCTTTTTTGCATCCCATGGAAATGCTGTGTTGCAAGTAAGGTTGTAGGACATACAAAAATAGCTTGGTGTTTATCTAAAACAGTTGCTAAAATTGCATTCATAGCTACTTCTGTTTTTCCAAAACCAACGTCACCAGAAAGAAGTCTATCCATAACTCTTCCAGAACTTAAGTCCTCAAAGATTTCTCTTACACTTCTTGCTTGATCTTTTGTATATTCAAAGCCTGCACTATTTTGGAAATCTTTTAATACTTGTTTGTCAGTATTTATTTTAATACCATTGATTAGTTCTCTTGCTGCTGCAATCTTAATAATATCATTTGCAATAGCAAATAGCTTATCTTTTACTTTCTCTTTTAGTTTTGCAAAACTTCCCTTACCAAGTTTATCAACTACAGCGTAAGAGCTTCCATCACTAACATATCTATCAATTAAATCAATATTTTCTACAGGAATTAAAAGCTTGTCATCCCCTGCATAAGTTACAACAACAAAATCTCTTTTTGCTCCCATAACTACAACTGGATCTATTCCTTTGTATTGACCAATACCATGGGTTTCATGTACTACAAAATCTCCAACTTGAAGCTCATCAAGTACAAGTTTTACTTTCTTTTTTCTTCTTTTTTTAATCTCTTTATTAAGTGAAATTACTATCTCATCACTTCCAATAAGATTGATAATATAGTTTTCAAAGACATAATTTATATTTGAATTAGAAAGTTCTAAATCAAAAGATTTTACCTTTGCTTCTGAAGAAGAGATAATAGTCACTTTCTTATCTTCATGGAAAGTTAAAAACTCTTTTATATTTGCTGGAGCTATCTCTTGATAAGACTTTGAGTTAAATATTTGAGGTAGAGTTAAAAATTTGTCTTTGTTTATTCTTTTATCTTCAAATACATAAACCTCTTCTAACTCATCTAAAGCTTCTAAAGTTACATAAGAGTTTAGCTTTTGTGGTAAATATTCACCAAGTTCACCTAAATACCAAAACCCTAAAGAGTGTATATCTTTAATAAATGCATCACTTTCTACACTCTCTATTTGCTCATTTATTTCATCAAGGGAACTTTCATCAAGGGCTAAAAAAGCAGGAGTGATTTTAAAGTTTTCAATTTCATCTTTTGATGATTTTTGGTCTTCAATATCAAACTCTCTGATACTCTCTACTTCATCATCAAAAAGTGATACTCTATATCCTGTTTCACTTCCTAAAGGACAAATATCTAAAATATCTCCTCTAATAGAAACTTCCGCTTCACTTGTAACAATATCTACAAAATAGTATCCCCAGTTATAAAGTTTTGTTTTTAACTCTTCTAAGTTTAAAGTATCTGCAAAACTTATCTCAAATGAGTCAAAACACTTATCTTTTGGTAAGGGAAATGAAGCTGTTCTAATTGGAGCAATTAATATTTTGTCTTGTTTTTTATATGAGTAGTATTCGTTTAAAACTTTTGTTATATCTTGAAGTTCAGTTGAAAAAGATAATAAATCGTCCCCATAATTTGCTCTAAAATCAGCTAAAGCAAAAGGTTTAAATCCTAAAAAAGAGACAATATCACTTGCTACTTGAGCTTGTTTATCGTCATTTACGATTAAGAGTTGACACTCTTTTAATCTTTTTTCATCCTTTAAGTTCTTTAAATATTCATATATATTTTTCACTATTCTTCTTCTTTTGCTTCTTCAAAGTCATTTGTTTGCTTATCATAATAATATGCTGGATAAGGTGTTTCATTAAGCAAGAAAATTAAATTTGCATCCGTGAAACTGTTTTTTTGAAGTCCCTTTTTAAACACTTCTAAAATATATGCCTTTGTAGAAAATGTTGTCGTTGTAGATTTTGCAGTATAAACAAAATTTTCACCTTCTACAGGAGAAAAACCTTCTCTTTTTACATGTTTTTCAAATTTTTCTTTGTCTTCTAGCCCTGCTACATCAAGTAGTACTAAAACGTCTAATTCTTCCATTTTTATCCTAATCCTATAAAATTATTGTACTAATAAGTCCTATTAGTCCACCAAATACTGCACCCCAAATAACAAGCCATCCTAAGTGCTCTTTTATCATATTTTGAACTAATTCTTTTACCATTTTTGGTGTTAGTTCATCTAATCTAGCATTTACTATTTTACTTAACTTTTCATATACATCTTCACTTAAATCTTCAGATGTTAAGGCTTCATTTACAACAGCTTGAAAAGAGTCTGTTTGAGAAATCTTTACTATTGAAGTCTTTAGTTTTTCTACAAAAGGCTCTTTTAGTGGTTCTAATGCTACTTCACCACCAAACATTCCTAACATACCACCAAAAGGTGATTCTATAACTGATTCTTTTAAAGAGTCATAAGCAGGTGTAAAATCTGTTTTATTTAATAGTTTTTCAAAATCAATTGTACTTTTTGCACTTGAAACTTCATCTTTAAAGAAGTTTGTTAAGTTCTCTTTTGTAAAAAACTCATTCATAAGTAAATTATGGATTGCATGTTTAAAAGCTTCAAACTTTTTTTCAATAACACCACTTCCATATAAAAATGGCACCTTTTCAAAAAGCATATGAATAGCCAAAGTATTTGTAATAGCACCACTTAAGGCAAACAGTCCAACCATAAAAATAGTATGGTTATCATTTGAATAACCAAATGCCATAATAAGCAAAGTCACTAAATTTGTAATATCACTTCTACTCATAAACGCCTCCTTATTTTATTTTGGGATTTTATCATAATTTACGTAATTTATTTATTACCCTATTGCTCTTAAAAAAAGTAACCACCTAAATAAATCCATGTAACTCATTTGTAATGCATTTATTTTAAAATTTCCAAACTAAGGAGTAAAAATGATAGATGTTCAAAAAGAGATAGCAAAGAAGTTTCCAAATATAAATAAAAACCCTAACTTCTTGAAGAAATCTTTAATTAACATTGCAAAAAAAGTTGTACATGAAAACTCAATAAATGAATTTTTAGAAAAACACTCACACCTAAAAGGTTTTGAGTTTGTTGATGCTGTATTAGACTATTTTAACTTTGACTATACAGTTTCAAGTAATGATTTACAAAACATTCCAAGTACTGGAAAAGTAGTAATTATAGCTAACCACCCTCTTGGAGGATTAGATGCGCTATCTTTACTAAAACTTGTTGGAACAATTAGAACTGATGTAAAGATTGTTGCAAATGATTTTTTAGTTGGAATTGATGCTTTAAAATCACTTTTCATTCCAATTGATAACTATAAAATGAGACAATCAAAAAAAGATATCCAATCAGTTTACAATGCTTTAAACAATGATGAAGCTGTGATTATATTCCCAGCAGGAGAAGTTAGCCGTGCTAGTGCAAAAGGAGTAAAAGATCCTTCTTGGAATAAAGGTTTTTTAAATTTTGCAATAAATACAAATGCTCCAATCTTACCTATTTTTATTGGTGGTAAAAACTCTAAAACTTTTTATACTATGTCGGTTTTAAATAAGACATTCTCAACACTTCTACTTTCCCATGAGATGTTTAAAAAGAAATCAACAAATATAAATATAAAGATAGGACAGATTATTCCAAATGAGAATATCAAACCAAAAGGTTTAGATAAGAAGTATCTTGTAAACCTTTATAAAAAGCATCTTTATGCCCTAAAAAAAGGCAAAAAGTCATTCTTTGAAACACAAAAAGCTATTGCTCATCCTCAGAAAAAAGAGGACATTATAAAAGAGCTTAAAAAATCAAAGCTAATAGGTGAAACAAAAGATGGCAAAAAAATCTACCTTTATGATTATGAAGAGGATTCTGTAGTTTTAAAAGAGTTAGGAAGACTAAGGGAACTATCTTTTAGAAAAGTTGGTGAAGGAATAAATAAAAAAAGAGATACTGATAAGTATGATATTTATTATCAACACATCATTCTTTGGGATGAAAATGACTTAGAGATAGTTGGTTCATATAGAATAGGAAATGGTAAGTTTATCAATGAAAACCTTGGAGTGAAAGGTTTTTACTCTAATACTTTGTTTAAATATAACAATAGATTTATTCCATATTTAAAAGACTCAATAGAACTTGGAAGAAGTTTTGTACAACCAAAGTATTGGGGAACAAGAGCCTTAGACTATCTTTGGTATGGAATTGGAGCATATTTAAAAAATCATCCTGAAATAAAATATATGTTTGGTCCTGTATCAATCTCAGGAAACTTTCCAAGTGCAGCAAAAGACTTAATGGTATTTCACTATTCATACTATTATGCAAATGATGAAGAGATGGTTGAAGCAAAAATACCATATCAATACTCTTCTCATAGTTTAGATTTAAGGTCAATCTTTGAATATAAAAGTAGAAAAGAGGACTTTAAAATTTTAAAATCAAGTCTAAATAGTATTGGAGTTGCAGTTCCTACACTATTTAAACAGTACTCAGATATTTGTGAAGAAGGTGGTGTTAAGTTTTTAGGCTTTAATGTTGACCCTGACTTTTCAGATTGTTTAGATGGTTTTATTTTAGTTGATGTAGAAAAAATCAAAGATAGTGCAAGAAAAAGATATATAGGCTAAGGTCTATATATCTTCTACTTTTGCTTTAATAATAAACTTTGCACCTTCATCATAAATATAATCAATAGAACCAAAAAGCTGAAATCTAACAATAGTATTTATAAGTTTTAAACCTAATGTTTTAGTATGAAGTTCATCAAACTCACCTTCTAAACCTTTACCATTATCTTTTACACTCATAATTAAAGTCTCTTTATCTTTTGTAATCTCTATATCTAACTTTGCATCTTCATTTTTACAAAATGCATATTTAAAAGAGTTTGTTATTAACTCATTTAAAATCAAACCACATGGCATAGCTTTTTCTATATTTAAATTTATCTCTTCCATTTTAATTGAAACAGCTACTTTATTGTTCATATCATAAGAGTGGGCTATTGTAGATACTAAGTCTTTTACATAGGTTTTAAAAGGTATATCATTTATATTTTCAGACTCATAAAGTTTTCTATGTAAAAGTTCCATTGTAAAAATTCTTTCTTGAATATCTTTTAGAACTTTTCTTGTTTTTTCATCTTGTACATCTTCTTCTTGAAGTTCAATTAAACCAATTGTTAAAGCAAGATTGTTTTTAACTCTGTGGTGAATCTCTTTTAAAAGTAACTCTTTTTCTTCTAGTGATTTTGTTATCTCTTTTGTTTTCTCTTCAACTTTTTTATCTAAGGTTTTAATGTTATTTTCAAAAAGGTCTAACATAGAATCAAAAGCATGACCTAAAATACCAATATCATCATCTCCATTAACCCTACTTCTTATATTTTTTTTACCTTGATTTACCTCTATTGCAGCTCTTGTGATTTTGTCAATATTTTTTAATATCCTTCTAAATAAAAATAAAATTAATAAAAAACTAATTGCAATAGTAAGTAGAGTCTCATTTAGTAAAACAATAATATCTTCACTATTTTTATTTATTATCTCCTCTTTATTTATACTATGGATTAAAATAAAATATCTATTGTTCTTTGCATTAGGACTTAGGTTTATAACCCAAGTTAAAACCTCTTTTCCATCTATTTTATGAGATATTGGTTTCTTTTCATCTGCTTCTAAAAGCTCTTTTAAACTTAAATCTCCTATTGGAAGATTTTTAACATTGGACAGATTACTTAGGGTATATCTACTTTTTCTTATATTTGTATCATTTGAATATAAAGGAGTATCATACTGCTTAAACTCTGGGTTAAGCCAAAAAAGTGCTGTCTTTGCTTCACTTAAACTTGTTCCAAATACAAGTTTTTCATGGAAATGTTTTTTTAACTCTTTTTCAAAAGGAGAGTGTCCAGGATTTAAGCTACTATGACTACAAGCAAGAGCTATATTCTTTTTATTATCTAAAGGAAAATTATAGTGATAAGTTTTTTGTTTTCTATATGCTTTTGAAGGATTATTTTCTACTTTCTCTATCCATTTTCTATATATTTTAGATGCATCAAAGTTTTCTATTTGAAAAGAGCACTCTTTTATATACTCATTTTTACTAAGATATGATAGAAGTTCTTCTTTAGAAAAAGAGTTTAAGAGCTTTTCATTTTGTAAAAACTCATTTGCAATCTTATTTTGAGTAAGCTCTCTTTCAAGGTTTGCTTGCATACCAATAGATTTACCAATAATCATAAATTGATTTTTTATAATCATCAAAGTTCTAGTAATATGTTCTATTACCTCTTTTTCATTTTCACTATGAATTTTAGGAATTGTTAATGCAGTTCTTATTCCATATATAAATATAAGCATAAGAAAAAATGAGAAAATTACCTTTGTAGTAAAGGAGTAGTTTTTTAGTTTAAATATCCTCGCCAACTATTTTTACCCTATAACCTTCTTCATATAAATTCTCAAAAGGATTAAATCCTAGTTTTGTTTTAAGTCTATAAATCAAAGACCTCAGCTTTGATAAGTCATATACATCTTCTCGCCAAATAAAGTTAAAAATAGTATCAAAACTAACTACCTTACCAGCTTCTTTTGTTAATATCTCAAATAGTTTCTTTTCATTTCTTGTTAGTTTAAAAACCTCATCATTTACATATAATTCAGAAGTACTTCTATTATATTTAACACTATTTTCTAAATATAAAAAATCATCTTTTATCTGCTTAAAACTTTTTTTATTTTTAAAAAAGAACTGGTGTTTATGCATTGCAGTATTTATTGCAACTTTTAGTTCTTCATTTCTACAAGGCTTTATTAAATATGCGTATGGCTCGGACTCCATAGCCTGATTTAAAATATTATCATTGTAGTATGAAGTTAAAAATATTATAGGAATATTAAAATTTTTCCATAAATAGTTTGCAACATCTATTCCTGTTTTTTTAGCATTTAGATTTATATCAATAATTGCTATATCTGGAAAATTATTTTGAGCGTGCAATATTGCGTGGTCAGGAGAAGTAGCAATTCCACTTACATTTAGTCCTAACTTCTTTAATTTTAACTCCATCGCCATAGCTAAGATTGGTTCATCTTCAACTACAAGAACATCAAAATTTCTATTTGCTAATAAATTACTTGACACTTTTAAGCCTTTCTAATACTTATTATGATAATTAGACTCAGTATTGTATTGAAAAATTAATTAAATTTTACTTTTACAAATGATTTTGATAGCAATTATCAAAATATCATTTTTACATCATTTTTTATTAATACAATACGTTTACTAATTTTTTACACAAGGATTAAAATGAATATAAAAAGAAAAAGTTTACTTTCATTAGTAGCAATTACAACATTGAGTAATCTTTATGCAAATGAGTCAAATCTTGGGGACATCACTGTAACTAGTGCTAGTGGATTTGAACAAAAGCTTGTAACAGCTCCTGCAAGTATCTCTGTAATCTCACAAGAAGATTTACAAAAGAAACCATACACTAATCTTTTAGATGCAGTAAAAGACATCGAAGGTGTTGACATTGGAGAGAGTACTGATAAATCAGGTCAAGGTACTATTAGTATTAGAGGTATGGGTTCTGATTATACTCTTGTTCTAATTGATGGAAGAAAACAAAATAATAATGGTGATATCTATCCGAATAACTTTGGTGGTTTACAATTTGCTAATATTCCTCCTATATCTATGATTGAAAGAATTGAGGTTGTAAGAGGACCAATGAGTACACTTTATGGTGCTGATGCAATGGGTGGTGTTATTAATATCATTACTAAAAAAATTGCAAATGAATGGACTGGTTCTATCACAAAAGGTCAAACATTCCAATCAAAAAGCTATTGGGGAAGTGAATCAACAACTGATGTTGCAATCATGGGTCCAATTATCAAAGATAAATTAGGAATTAGCCTTAGAGGAAGTTACTACGATAAAGAAGAGTCTCAACCACAATGGGATGCAGATACATTCAATAATAATGGAACAATGGAGGATTCAAGTAAATCAAATGATAGTTTTGCAGCAAGTGGTAAAACTATGGATAATCAAAACTGGACTTTAGGTGCAGGGTTAACATTCACTCCAAATGATAATCATACTATTAGAGCTGACTTTGATATTGCAAAACAAAAATATGACAATACAGAAGGTCAAGTAGGAACTCTTGATACATATGAAACTTTATATGAAAGACAAAGAGTTGGTTATGCTGAATACCAAAGAATGCAAAGAGAACAATACTCTTTATCTTGGGAAGCAGATTGGAAAGTTGGTAAAAGTACAGTAGGTGTTCATCATATTGAAAGTGAAAACTTAGGAAGAAGTTTACCTTTAACAGCAGAACAAAGACAATATATTGAAGACAATAAAGCAGGATGGGCAGACTTAGATGCAGCATTAGCTGATCCTTATTTTGCAGCACTTATGCCAAGACCAGCTAGAACATTAGAATCTAAAAACACTACATTTAGTGCAAAATATGAACTTCCTTTAGATAAGCATCATATTGTTGTTGGTGCAGAATACTTAAAAGCACAGATGACAGATGGTGTTTTTGGTATGAGTGAAGGAAAAACAAATGGTGAAAAAGAGTATTATCAATATGCCCTATTTGCTGAAGATAGTTGGAATTTGGCTGATTTATTAACTCTTACTGTTGGTGCAAGATATGATAAGCATGAAGACTTTGGAAGCCATGTAAGTCCAAGAGCTTATTTAACTTATATTTTAAATGATAACTGGACTGTTAAAGGTGGTGTTGCAACAGGATATAAAACTCCTAAAACATCAGACTTACAAGAAGGTGTTACAGGATTTGGAGGACAAGGTACTTCTCCTTGGATTGGAAATCCTGATTTAAAACCAGAAGAGAGTTTAAGTAAAGAGATTGCAGTTTATTATGAACACCCTGATAGACACAACTTCAATGTGACTTTATTCCAAAATAACTTTAAAGATAAGATTGAAAGTGATGATGCTGTTGGTGGTATTTCTCAAGCTTGGGTTGATTTAGGTTATGACCCAAAAATGAAACAAAATGTTGGAAAAGCAGAAATCTTAGGACTTGAATTAGCAGGTAAATATTTTATCTTAGATAACTTATCTATTAAAGCTAGTTGGACTTATATGGATTCTGAAATTGAATCAAATGAAGACTCAACAAATGGAAGACCACTTACAAGTAGTCCAAAACATATGTATAGTGCAACTTTAGACTATCAAGCAACTCCTAAGTTTAATACTTATTTACAATATAAAGGAGAGAAAGATAGATTTAACACAAGATATGAAACTGCTAGTGGAGATTATAAAGACTTATATTACAAAGACTACTCAGTTTGGAATCTTGGAGCATCTTATAAAGTTGATAAAAACTTAACTGTAAATGGAAGAGTTAACAACTTATTAGATAAAGACTTCTTAGAGTATTCAGCAGTGGAAAAAGGTTCAGGAAGAACTCCATATTACTATGACCAATACAGTAATATCACACCAAGTAGAAACTTTTGGATTAGTTTAAACTACACATTCTAAATTCTTAATGCCTAAGTCTTTTGCGAATTTTTGACTTGGGCATTAATACTATCATTAAAATAATGGAATCAAAATGAATATACTTAGATTAATAACTGCATGTACTGGGGGATATTTATTAGCCTCCTTACTTACTGTGACTTTAAGCCTTGCTCTACCTTTTTCAAATAAAATTGAAACAATCTCTTTTGCAACAATGATTTCCTTTCTTGTTTGGTTAGGATTTATTATCTACTCATATAGTAATATCAAATTAGAAAGTTTAATTATACAACTTAGCCTAATTAGTGCAAATCTTTATTTAATAAATATTTGTCTTACTGGTATAAAAGGATAGCCATGAAAGAGAACTTTAATGAAACAATGAGATGGCTTCATACTTACAGTGGTTTAATTGTAGGTTGGCTTTTATTTGCTATTTTTGTAACAGGAACAAGTGCATACTATAAAAATGAAATCACATTATGGATGCAACCAGAGTTTCACAAATCAAAACAAAGTGATAAGACTTTAGATATTGCAATTAACAAAGCAATAGAAAAGATTGAAAGAAATGATAAAGTAAGTGTAACTCTACCAAATAGTAGAAGTAACTTATTAGCAGTAAGAGTTGAAAACTCAAATAAAAAAGAACAAACTAACAAAAGAAAAAGAAGAATTCCTCCTACTTATTATGATGCAAGTAGTGGTGAAAAAATTGAAGAGACTACTAAAACAGCAGGTGGTAATTTTTTATATAGATTCCACTTTGAACTTTATGAAGTTCCTAGAAGTGTAGGTAGGTGGATTGTAGCCATTGTAACTATGTCAATGTTTGTTGCAATTATTACAGGAATTCTAATTCATAAAAGAATCTTCAAAGATATTTTTACATTTAGACCTAAAAACAATACAAGAGGTTGGATGGATGCGCATATTCTTCCTGCTGTTGCTGCTTTACCATTTTTGCTTATGATTACTTACTCAGGATTGATTCTTTTAACTGGTACAATAATGCCATGGGGAATAAAAGCATACTTTGGAGATAACTACAGAGCTTATAAACAAGAATACATCAAACTTTATAGTGTAGATAATAAAGAGATTGAAACTAAAAGAGTTATTCTTCAAAACAAGGAAGTAGAAAATAAAGCAAATATCTATAGTGCTGTAAACTCTAACGCACTAAGACAAGCTAAGAACACAAATAATAACTCTAAAAGACTTGCTTTAACAAATGCAAATAGACAGCTTCATAAGTATGAATATATAGAGACTAAAAATATTATTACAAAAGAGACTCTAAACTCAATCATAAAAAAAGCTAATGAAATCTGGCCTAATAATATTGGCTCTTTTACAATTATAAAAGAGAAAAATAAAACCCCTATTATAGAAGTTAGCCCAAGGGTTGCAACAACACTATTTAACTACAAAATGCAAAGAGAAGTAGCTACTTATGATGCTAAGAGTTTGACTTTACTTGATAGTTCTATCCTACCCTCTTTAGAAAGTAGCGTTCTAAATACAAGTACTGCATTAAGAGCTTTACATGAAGCAAAATTTGCAGATTCTACACTTAGATTTGTTTTCTTTGTTTCTGGAGTCTTAGGAATTATTCTTGTGGGAACGGGTCTTGCATTATGGACACAAAAAAGAAAAAAGAAAAATGCTATCAAAAAAAGTTTTGGCTTTTGGCTTGTTGAGAAATTGAACCTTGGAACAATAGTTGGAATAATGCTTGGTCTTGCTGTTTATTTTATAGCAAATAGAGTTATGTCTATTGATGAAGCAAATAGAAGAGACCTAGAAATAAATGCCTTCTTCTTAGCTTGGCTTTTCTCTTATATTTATGCTTTTTTAAGAGATACAAACAAGGCTTGGAAAGAACAGCTTTTATTAACTGCTGTTTTATTTTTATCTTTACCAATTATAAATGCAATCACAGTTTTAGACTCCCTTTCAGAAGTTTTTACTAGAGATTCTATCTTTATATATTTTGATATTTTCTTTATCTTTATGGCTTTAGTTTGTCT
The DNA here is from genome assembly GCF_004116715.1 of Arcobacter sp. CECT 8989. Lineage (NCBI taxonomy): Bacteria > Pseudomonadati > Campylobacterota > Epsilonproteobacteria > Campylobacterales > Arcobacteraceae > Arcobacter > Arcobacter sp. CECT 8989. The sequence goes on from NZ_PDKE01000014.1 coordinate 52,685, forward strand.
ATTAATAAGATTTATTTTAATTAGAAAAGAAAGGAGAAAGGCATAATGTTTCTTGCTTCATTTTTAACTTATCTTGGAATGTTACTATTCTCTTTTTCTTTAGAAAAACACTATAAACAAGTAATAAAAAAAGCAGTAAATAAAAACACAAAACTTTTCATGAAAATACTAGGCAGTATCTTTTTGATTATCTCTTTTATTGTTTTTATTAAAACAATTGGTATTTCACTAGGAATAACTTATTTTATAGGTTTGTTAAGTATTGTTGCAATTTTTATTGCCTTCATGTACACATACAAACCTCATCTAATCATCAAAATATCTGTTTTACTTTTTGTTTTAACATTGATATTAAATTTTTTATAAAAGGAAAAAAAATGAAACTTTCAAAACTATTACTAGCAGGAGCAATAACAACTTCAACTGTTTTTGCCCATGGACTTTGGCTTAACTCATTTGAGGCATCTTCTCATGGAGCTAAACTTGTAACAGTAGGATTAGGAACAGGACATAATCCAACAATTGAAGACTCTATATCTGATAGAGTTGAACTAAAATCTTTTGATTTAATTACACCTTCTGGTAAAGCAATTGCTTTAAAAAAACCACAAAAAGGTTTAGAAGAGATTTATAATAAAGATAATCTAAATATTGTAGATAGTAACCTTGCTATGCAAAAAATATCTTTCAAAAAAGAGTCAAAAGAAGGTACATACACTGCTAGTTTAGCTACCAAAACAAAAACACTAATTAGATATCTTGATAAAAATGACAATAAAAGATTTACTACAAAATCAAAAGATAAAATTAGAAATCTAAAAGAGGTATTAGAAACAATTCAAAATACAACATATGCTAAAACATATTTTGTAAATAAATCTTGGTCTGAACCAAAAGCAGTAGGACATGAGTTAGAACTAATTCCTACAAATGATATCTCTAAACTTCATATTGGAGATACTATTACTTTTGATGTTTTATATAAAGGTAAAGCTTTAGAAAGTGGATATGTTACTGCTAAAAGTGCTTTAGCAAAAAATGATAATGCCCTATTTGCAAATGTTAGAAAAGGTAAAGCGAAGTTTGTATTAACTAACTTTGGTCAGTGGATGTTTACTGTTAAAAATAAAAAAGAAGTTGATGGTATCACGGTTTCTGATACAGCAAGTGCAACAATAAATATAAAGTAGGATTTCTCCTACTTTATTAATCTTCTTTTTGCTCTTTTATAAAATTAACTCTACACTCTTTTGTTTCATCAACAAGTGCACGTGCAACAACATCATCTTCAACAATAATATGCTCTAAGTGTAAAGACTCTAACTCTTGTTTTTCACTAAATCTAGTTACTTTAACAATTGTTTTTGTGTTGTGAGTTAAATCATCAATAACTTCACAAATAAGATGCAACTTCTCTGGGTTATCAATAGCTACAATAACCGCACAAGCATCTTTAATATTTACAGACTCTAAGATATGTTTATGAGCTGCATTTCCAAAGATGATAGGTTCATTATCTTTATATCCCATCTCAAAGTATTTTAAGTTGTGCTCAATAATTACATAGTTATGTCCATCTTCTCTTAAGTTATGAGCAATCTCTTGACCTAAGTGTCCAAAACCTAATACAACAATATGACCTTTTGTATCTTTATCAACATTGTGTGTCTCTGGAAGTTTTAACGTATCTTCTGTTAAAAGTTTCGCTGCAATTGATGACATATTTTTTAAGATAATTGGAGTTAAAATCATTGAAATAACAATAGTAACTATAAGTATCTGTGAGTATGTTGGATCAATTAAACTTCTACTTCTAGCAAGCTCTAAAATAGCCAATGAGAACTCACCAATTTGAACTAAAGATAAAGCCGTTTTAAAAGCAACTCTTTTTGTATCATCAATTCTTACAAGTAAGTAGATAATTAAATATTTTAATGAAACTAATACAGGTAATAAAATTAAAATAATTACAATATTGTCTGCAATTATTTTGAAGTTGATTTGCATACCAACAGTAATAAAGAAAACACCTAATAATAAGTTTCTAAATGGAGTAAGGTCAGCCTCAACTTGATGTTTAAATTTAGTCTCACTAATCATCATACCTGCAACAAATGCTCCTAAAGAGTAAGTAAACCCAAAGTAGTGAGCTAAATATGAAGCTCCAATTGCTACAAGTAAAACAGAACCTACAAATAGTTCATCAGATTTTGATTTTGAAACGTGCTCAAAAAATGGTTCTAATAAAAACTTACCACTTATATATAGTAGTGCAAGTAAAATACCAGCTGCAACAACTGTCTCAAATACTAAAGATGAGATACTTTTATCATCACCTGCAGCAAATAGTGAAATCATAAGTAAGATTGGAATAACTGCAATATCTTGCATAATTAAAATTCCAAGAACTCTTTGCCCATGTCTTTTTTTAATTTCATTATTTTCATTATATGTTTTTAAAACAATTGCCGTAGAAGATAGAGATAAAGCAGCACCTATAATAAGTGATGTTCTAAAATCAAAACCAAAAATCAACATACAAATAGAGATTACAAATGCTGTTGTAACTACTATTTGTAAGGTTCCAGTAAAGAATACCTCTTTTCTCATTCTTTTTAGATGTTCTAAAGAGAACTCTAAACCAATTGTAAACATTAAAAATACAACACCAAACTCTGCAATCTCTTTTAAGTCATGATTATTCACAGCCGCATGTAAATTAAAGACATATGCAATGATTGTACCTGTTAAAATATAACCAATAATTGTTGGTAAATGGAATCTTTTTAAAATAAGATTAACTACTATTGCAATCAATAGTGTCCAAACGATAATTCCTAACATCTCTTCCTTCTTTTATAAATAATGCATTTGCTTGTATCCTTCAAGCCTTTTTTTATAAGCTGAATTAAGCATGGCATTTTTGTTATCAAGAAAATCAATAGCTAAACACTCTTGATTTCCTCTACCTATTCTTCCTAAATATTGAATCAATCTTCCATAATAAGAAATCGGTGTAGCAAATATAATCGTATTTAAATGAGGGAAATCAATTCCTTCACCAAAATATGAAGTCGTTGCTAAAATTAGACTTTTAGACTCAACAAGTTTAATCTTTTCACTCTGCTCTTTTTTACTCATACTTCCATGAATAGAAACATAATCTATTTGTTCATTTTCAAGCAGTTTTTCTAAAGCATTAATATGTTCAATTCTATCTGTTAAGATTAAAATCTTTCTGTCTTGATGAAGCTTTATTTGCTCGATAATTAGCCCATTTCTTGTTTCATCTACACATAATTCATTAATCAATGTAGCATAATTATCTGCTTCACATATAAAGTCTGTTCGTATTATCTCTAATTTATTATTAAAAGTTTTTTTCTTTTTATATTCATAGGAAATATCACCTAGCTGTTGGAATAAAATTGGGTCTAATCCATCTTTTCTTTTAGGTGTTGCACTAAGACCTAAAATATACTTTCCATAGAACTGTTTAACTATCTGCTCGAAGGTAACAGCGGGGATATGGTGACATTCATCTACTATCACAAAAGAGTAGTTATTTATAATCTCAGGAGAGTTTTTAAGACTTTGCATAGTTGCAACATCAATTTTTCCATTTAATTTATTTTTACTCTTTCCTAAAAAGCCAATATCTGCTCTTTTATAATCAAAATACTCAACAAATCTATCTCGCCACTGATCAAGAAGCATATTTTTATTTACAATAATCAAAGTAGAACAAGTTCTTTGTTCAAACATTTTTGCACCAAGTAATGTTTTACCAAAACCAGGAGGAGCTACACAAATAGAGAACCTTTTTTTAAGCATTCTATCTATAGCTTCTTGCTGTTCACTTCTTAGTTCAAATAAAACCTTTTTTGTTTCTATCTCTTCACAATATGTTTTATCATCAATTTTAAAATCAACTTTATTTACATCTAAATACTTTGAGATTTGATAGATAAGTCCCCTTGGAAGTTTTAAGTAGTTTTCATCTTCTTCAAAGTTTTTTATTACCCTTGGAGTATTATAAAGTGGTTTTCTAAGACTCAACAGTACTTTTACTTGTGGGTTATCAAAAGAAGCAAAAGCTTTTAGCTTATTTATAAAACTTCTTGATAAGTTTTGCGTTGGAACATATAAATAGTCATATAGTTTAATCTCTAATTTAAATAAGGGGAACTCTATATCATCAAACATTAAATCAGTTTTATCAATCTTTTCAAAATCATTGTATTTTAAAACTGTTTTTTCAGATACCTTAGAGATATTTTGTAAAAGTTTCCATTGGTCTTTATAAACCTCTTTAGAGTTAGGCTCAAAAAACACTGTTTTATTTGAGTCTCTAAACTTTAAATGAAGAGGTAACTCTATTGGTTCATCGAAACTTCCATTTGTTACAAACTCTTTTGTAGGAAAAATCTTTGCAGAAATATTTGATTTTTTCAAAATATATTGTGCAAAAGTTTTAGCAGACTTTGTTTCTAACTCTTTTTCAAAAAATACCCATACTAAAATTGAGTTATAAGAGCTATACTCAAAAAGTGCTTCAATATCTATACTTGCAAAGGTTTTTAATATCTTAGAGATATCTTTTTCTAAAACCTCTAAAACTATATATTTACTTTTGTTTGTTTGATTTATTAAGTATGAAGCTAGCTGAACTTTTCCTCTTAGGTGAAGCTCAACTTCATTGTTTGTTAGAGGTAAATAGTCACTTCCTCTAAATGTTTGAGTTAAGGGATAAAAGGCTTGTTTAGAGCCATCTTTACTAGTCCATTTTTTTGCAAAAATATCTGTTCTAGCAAAAAATAGAGATTTAAAAAGTTCTATCTTTTCATCTTTTGATAGACTCTTTTTTTCTTTTTGATTTACTATAGCTTCAAGAGTTTCAATCTCTTTTTCTATAGTAGTTTTTTGTTCATAAAGTTCTTTTAATCTTTCTTCTATTTTTTTATGATTCATGCTCAATCTGGTGAGACGGTGTGATAATGATATTATTTAGTTTATTTTCTATTTCATCATATCTACTTTTCAGTTTAGAACCTTTTCTAACACCTTGACCTTCAAATTTTCCATCTTCTTCAATACTAAGTTCATTGTATTTCATATTTCCAATGACTTTACCTGTTGAAAGAATTTGTACTTCATTACAGTCAATTTTACCATCTAAAAGTCCACTAACTATTAAGTTATTAGCTTTTATATCACCTATTACTTCACCTGTTTTACCAATTGAAATAACATCGGCTTCTAATATAACACCTTCAAATTTTCCATCAATATGAACTGTACCCTCTGTAGTAATTCCACCGATTATACAAGTCCCGTGGGCAATTACTGTAGCACCATTTTGTGTTGTTCGCTTATTAGCCTTACCAAAGATTCCCACTTAACTCTCCTTTGTTTAGTAAAGATTTTATCATAATTTTTAAAATTCCATGTTATAAAGTCTTTTGGATTTAATATTTTTCCACCATATCTTACTTCATAGTGTAAATGTGCACCACTACTTCGTCCACTATTTCCACTTAAACCAATAACTTGACCTTTTCTAATTACATCACCAAGCTTTACTTCTGTTTTATTTAAGTGTGCGTAAATAGTCATAAAACCAAAACTATGTTGTAGTTTTATAACTCTACCAAAGTCACCATTATCCCTTGACCTTACATAAACAACAACACCATTTGCAGTTGCTTTAACTGGTGTTCTCATTTTTGCTTTTAAGTCAATTCCTCTATGGAACTTTTTTCTTTTTGTAATTGGGTGTATTCTATAACCATATTGAGAGGTTACCCTTGTACTTTTTAATGGGCTACCATTTGGTATAGTTAAAAGTGTAAAATATTTTGTGTTATCACTTATTGAGTCTAAAGTCTCTTTAGTAAGCTGTTCTATTTTTTCATCTTTAAGACCAATCATTGATTCTATTTCATCAAGTTTTGAACTTAAAGCATCAATATCTTCTACTTTACTTTTAATTTGTAAGGAATAGAATTTATTTTGAGCTTGTAACTTCTCTTCTTTTTCATTTAGAGCTGTAATCTCTTTCTCTTTTTTTTCAATTTCTACTTCTTTTTTCGCAAGTTCTCTTTGCTTTTGCTCTTTTAAAGTCTCCATTTTATCACTTAAATTGTTGATAAACCAAGAACCTCCACCAATAATAAGCAAAACAAATAGAACAATAAAGACAATAAGTTTTTTTGCAATTTGATGTACATTAAAGGCTTTTGTTCCATGTACATCAGAAACAGTAATAATTAATCTATTCTTCATTTAATCTCATATTTTCTAAAAATTTTTCCACAACTAAAAAGGAACCAAAAACTAAATACTCTTTATCTGGTTCTATATTTTCTAAAGAAGTTACCATTATATTTAAATTATGGCAAATTTCCAATAAATTATTTTTATCTACGATTCTTTTGTCATCTAAGTCGATTATTGTTATCTTTGTAACAATAGGTTTTAAAATAGTTAAAACCTCTTTATAATCTTTGTCTGCATAAGAATTATATATTAAATGTACTTTTTTATTATTGAATTCTTTGACTAAAAATGTAGCTGCTAGGGGATTATGACCCACATCTATAGTTATATTTTTTTTAATTTTTTCACATCTTCCTGATAGTTTTACTTCATTAAAAATATCAAGGTCAATATCTATATTTAACTCTTTTAATGCTTCTATTACTAAATGCAAATTTAGTTTTAAATATGAAGCAAATCTTTCATCTAAGCTATACTTATCAAACTCTTTAACAGTTTGTATAACTATATCTCTTCCAAACTCATCTTTTAGTTCATCTTTTACTTTTAAAGCAGTTTCATAAACTTTGTTTGAAGTTTGGTAACCAATTAGCATTTTAGTATCCACTGAACGCATTTTAGTTCTTGCAATTTCTTCTATTGTGTTACCTAAAAAGCTTTGGTGGTCAAGTCCAATTGTAGTAATAAGAGATAAATCATTTTTTGCAATATTTGTTGCATCAAACTCACCTCCAAGTCCCGCTTCTAAAACTAGATAATCAAAACTTGAACTTAAAACAAAGGCTAAAAGAGTTGTGTATTCAAAATAAGTTAGTTTTTCTAAAAGATTTAAAGGCAATATCTCTTGAAGTTTTGAACTTGCCATTTGTAGTTCTATATCACTACTATCTCTTCCATTTATCCATATTCTTTCATTAAATTTCATTATATGAGGAGAAGAGTAATGTAAAGTTCTAAAGCCTTTTTTATGTAAGTAATGAGATAAAAATCTTCCTGTACTTCCTTTTCCATTTGTTCCAACAATATGAATAATAAAAGGAAGTTCAAGGTGCTCTGAAAGTATTTTCCAAGAGTTTTGTACTATTGAGAAGTCTATCTTCTCATAGTACATCGTTTTGTGCTGTAATACTTCTTCTAAAGAAGCTTTCTTAAAATCAATAAGCATCTACTTCTTTTTTTCAAAAGATTGCACTGCTAATTTAGAAATAACCTCTTCTAAAGCTTTATTAGCCGCATTTCTAATAGCTTCAAATCTTTTTGAGTCTGTAATAGTTGCACCTTTATTAATAGAGAATTCATAATCTCCACTAACTGAAAAAGATTTTTTTCTTCCATCTTTTTCATATGCAACATTAATACTTACAATAGCTCTATAAAGGTTATTATAACCATCTTCATCATCTTGTAGTTCTTGCATTCCTACAGAGTTTAGTTTTACATCTAAAATCGTATCAGCTAAGTTTTTATCAAATACAAGTTTTGAATCTAGTCTATGTACTATTAGCTCATGCATTGCATCTTTGATAATTACTGCATTTCTTGGGTCTTCTAAGTTAATAATTAAATTAACATAGATAGAACCATCTAATTGTCTTTTTGCATAGTGACTTGATGGTTTGTAACCACAAGCTGTAAATACAAAAACTATTAATAATACTAATAGACTATTTTTCATCTTATCCCTTAACAACTAAGTTAACTAATTTATTTGGTACAACAATCTCTTTGATTAACTCTTTACCATCAATCCATTTTGCTGCAATTTCTTTTGCTGAAGCTAAAATCTCTTCTTTTGAAGCACTTGGAGCTACTTCTACTTCTGCTCTTTTTTTACCATTAATAGTAACAGCTAAAACAATTGAGTCTAAAGTAAATACTTCTTCTTTAACTTCAATTTTTGAAGAGAAGTTCTTTTTAGCAAATAGTTTATCTGCTAAATCCCAACAAGCATGAGGAATAATTGGCTCTAAAATGTTTGTTAATATATAGTAACCTTCTGCCCATACAAGTTCATTGTTTTGTGCTTGAAGTGCGTTCATTGCTTCCATAGATGCAGCAATTAAAGTATTAAATGTATATGTTTTATTAAATACATCATCAGCTTTTTGAACTGCTTCATATACTTTTCTTCTAGCTTCTTTTTCTTCTTTTGATAAAGAAGAGTGGTCTATGTTTTCAAAGTTTGCAACTGCATCTTCTGTAACATTTACTGATCTCTCATAGAATTTTTTAATAAATTTAAATGAACCTTCTACTGCTGAATCATTCCACTCTAACTCTTTTGTTGGAGGTGCAGCAAATAGAATAAACATTCTAGCTGTATCAGCTCCATACTTTTCTACAATAGAATCAGGGTCTACAACATTTCCTTTTGATTTAGACATCTTAGCACCATCTTTAAGTACCATACCTTGTGTAAGTAAGTTTTTAAATGGCTCTTTTGAGTTTGTATATCCTAAATCATTTAATACTTTAGTAAAGAATCTTGCGTAAAGTAAGTGTAAAATTGCGTGCTCAATACCACCAATGTATTGGTCAACATCCATCCAGTAATCACTATCTTTTTTAGAGATTCCTTCTTTTTCCCATTTTGCATTGTTTGTAGCATATCTTAAGAAATACCAAGAAGACTGAACAAAAGTATCTAAAGTATCTGTTTCTCTAACTGCTGGTTTTCCACAACAAGGACAAGTTGTATGCTTCCAAGTAGGATGAGTATCAAGTGGGTTACCCTCACCTGTAATCTCTACATCTTCTGGAAGTGAAACAGGAAGATTTTCTTGTTTTTCAGGAACTAAACCACAATCATCACAGTGAATAAATGGAATTGGTGCTCCCCAATATCTTTGTCTAGAAACTCCCCAATCTCTTAGTTTGAAATTGATTTGTTTTTTACCAAGTGAGTTTTGCTCGAAGTGATAAATAATAGCTTTCTTAGCTTTGTTGTTTTTAAGTCCAGTGAAGCTTTCTGAATCGATTAATTCACCTTCATCTGTATAAGCTTCTGTTTGGTTAGATAGGATTCCATCTTTTCCAACAATAACTTGTTTGATTGGTAAATCATATTGTCTAGCAAACTCAAAGTCTCTTTGGTCATGAGCTGGAACTGCCATAACAGCCCCTCCACCATAAGATGCAAGTACGAAGTTAGCAACCCATACAGGAATAGACTCACCAGTAAGTGGATGAATAACATCAATCTCTAAAGAAACACCTTCTTTAGGCATAGTTGCTCTATCTCTTTCACTTACTTTTTGCATAGCTTTAATAGCATTGATTTTACTATCAGGAAGAAGTTTATTATCAACGATATATTTTACAATTGGATGCTCTGGTGCTAAAGCTGAATAAGAGATTCCATAAATTGTATCTGGTCTAGTAGTAAATACTTGATAAGATGAGAATTGGTTATCTAATTTATATTTTGCTTGTTTTGATAAAAGAAGATTAAACTCTAAACCTTCACTTCTACCAATCCAGTTCTCTTGCATAGTTAAAACTTGTGATGGCCACTGACCTTCAAGTGTTTTTAAATCGTCAAGTAACTCTTGAGCATATTTAGTAATTCCTAAATAATATCCTGGCATCTCTTTTTGAACTACAGTTGTTCCACATCTCCAACAGCATCCCTCTTCTAACTGCTCATTTGCTAATACAGTTAAATCATGTGGACACCAGTTAACAGTTGTAGATTTTCTATAAAGAAGTCCCTCTTCAAACATCTTGATAATGAACTCTTGTTCCCACTTTGTGTATAGTTCATCAGAAGTAGCGAACTCTCTTTCTTCAGAGAAAGATAAACCTAAAGCTCTTAATTCATCTCTCATATAATCGATGTTTTCATAAGTCCATTTTTTAGGGTGAAGCTTATGTTTGATAGCTGCATTTTCCGCTGGCATACCAAAACTATCCCATCCAATTGGATGTAAAACATTAAAGTCTGCTTTTCTAAAGAATCTTGCGATTGCATCACCTAAACAGTAGTTTCTAACGTGTCCCATGTGGATTCTACCACTTGGATATGGGAACATACTTAAAATATATTTTTTATCTTTTTTATAATCATCACTTGGCTCAAAAGATTTATTTTCAACCCAGTAATTTTGCCACTTACTTTCAATACTCTTTGGACTATATTCCATTAATAATCTTCCTTATCTTGACTTTTTGCACTCTCAATTAAAGCTAAAGCTATTGAGAAAAGATTTGCTACAACAGCTCCGATTGCTAAGGCTATTGCCATTGATTCATCACCCACAAAAGTTAATACCATGAACGCTGGAATAAGGTGTAAATCAGCAACTAAAGAACTTGCTAATAACTCTGCTGCTAAAAGGTTTTTAACACCTATTTTTAAAATTGTTGAGATAACATTAACACCTGCTGCTAAAAATAGTGCTACTGCATTTGGCTCGTAGAGAAACCCTGCTGTTGTTGTTAATGACATTAGTGAAAAGAATATATAGGTTACTTTACCCCAATCCATGAATTATCCTTTTATAGATTTTTACTTTTAAAATTTAAGCAAATATAATATCTAAAAAAGGATAAAAAATGGCTTTCTAGCTATTTTTTAGCTTACTGTACTTGAAACCTTGGAACATTTTAAAAATCAAATATATGATGATTAGTTTAATTGTAAATTGAACAATTGTATAAATCCCAAAGCCATTGAATTCAAACTCAAAAGGATTGATAATATTGTGAAATAATAGATTAAAAGTCATATCTTTTGTGATATAAAAATATAAACCTAAAAGTCCATACATGATAAGAAAATAGAACTGATTTCTATGCATATTTACAATACTATAAACAAAGTGCCAAATAAAAAATGTCACGAATATTGCTATTAAAAACTCTTTGAATACTCCATCTTGAATATCAATAACATATGATCTTGCAATACTTAAATGATAGTACTCAATAATAGATGAGATGATTTCAAAAACAAAAATCCATGTTAAAGTTAAGAACCAATCTTTTCCATCGTTTGATGTGATTCTATTAAAATAATATAACAAACCCTTTTGAGGTGCACTCATTGTTTTTTCCATGTTTTTCTCCATAAAGGTTTAAATAATAATTTTATATTAAAAAGAATTAAACATATATTATTAGTAAACCTTTTTATTAGGAGTTTATTTTCGTCTTGTGTTTTGACGGATTGAAACTATTAGTTGGTAGATTAAGTAGGCGATTATGATTTTATATATTAATGTTCCAAAAGAAAGTTCTTCACCTTTTGTCATTAAAGAAAAAGGGTTAATCATATTTGAAAACTCTTTTAAGTTTTTATCATCAATATAACTATTTGAATAAAAGATATAAATACAAATTGTAGATATCAAAATCCCAATATTTCGATAGAACTCATTAAATTTAGAAAGAAAAACTCCAAGCACAACTAAACCACCAAAAAATATTAAACTTTTTTCTATATAAACATCTTTATTCTCACAAGTTAAATCAAAACTTAAAAATGTTGAAATAAATGTTAAATTTATAATCCAGAATAAAGCTAATAACCATTCTTGTGAATGATTTGAAGCTAAGCCATGAACTTTAAAAACAAGCCACTCTAAAGGTCTTTTTTCAAATTTTAACTCTTTTTCCATTTCTTTCATTTCAAGAGCATAAAAACTATTTGAGTCAATTATATTATTCAAACTTTCGAAAGAATTTTTTATTACTCTCGCTGTTTCTCTATTACGTACAAGAATACTATATTTAATATTATTTGATGATTTCACATCTAAAAAACTAGGAACTTCTAGAAATGATGTTTCTCTTAAATTTAAATAAGAAAAGAATTTAGCTTCTCTAAATATAGTTTCATCAAAAAATTTTGTATATTTAAAGTTTACTGCATCTTGAAACTGGCATAGTGAAAAAACTGTCATTCCTTTAAACTTTACACTATTAAAATTTACTTGATTAAATTTAGTTCCATAAAAATCACATAAGGACTCAACTCTATTTTTATTAAAATCAAAATACCCTAATACTTCACATGACTTAAATCTAAATTCATCTTTAAGTATTGTATTTGATAAAACCAAATCTTTTTCGAATTTACATTTTTTAAATGAAACTCTTTTTTGAAAATTATACCTAGAAAAACATGCATTATCCAAAAAAGTACACTTTTTAAATGTAATCTCCAATTCATTAAAAATACTTATTAAAGTATCTTCTCTTATAGAAGGATATTCTCGGAATTGTACATCTCCTACATAATAAAAGTTTGTACCTGAATCTTGGAAGTCATCATAAGTATTCATATAAATTGTATCTTTTTCAAACTCTGGAAAAATTACATTATCGTAAATTATATACTCATTATAAGGATATCCATTTTCTTTATTATCCCAAATACTAAAAAGTTCTTCTCTAATCTCTCTCCAAAAAGCTTTAATTTTTTTTCAGATCCATACCAACTCTTATATCCATTCTCTTGAACTTTATACCAATCATCTTTTTCACAATGTAAAATACATTTATCTTTATCTTCAAAATTTTCTAAATTACAATTTTCAATACTACACATTAATACTCTTTAAATAAATTATTAGATTTATTATATTTAAATTGCCCTTTGGAGTCTTTTATTACTTTTTTTATAAAAAGTAAAACAAAAAATCGTATCGAAAGTTAGATTTTTAGGAATTTTATTCACGCAAAGCTAAAATTGTAAAACTCGACTTCGTCTCAAACAGTTACAATTTTTTAACGCTTTTTATTCATAAAATTTTTGTCCTAAAAATATAAATCGATACCTTTTTAAAAATACACAAGTATGTAAACTGTTAGAAAATTGGAGTTTTTTTAAGAAATCAAGGAAGAGAATAAAATTTAGAAGGGAGTTTACTGTAGTAAATGACCGACTAAATTTTATTATATGACGTAGAGTTATTGAAAAAGGAACTGTTTTATAACAGTTTACACAGTTCCTTTTTCATACATAGCTCTAAGCTTTTCCTTTTCTTTTTGCCTCTTAACCTTCTCAGCCTCTTTAGCTCTAAAACTCTCAATAGAGAATCTAAGCTGTACTAAGAATGAAGCAGCAATAAAGATAGATGAATAAGTACCAACGATAATACCTACAAGTAATGTAAAGGCAAATCCATTAATAATCTCTCCACCAAAGAAATATAAAGTTGCAACAACAAAGAATGTTGTCAGTGAAGTAAGAGTTGTTCTTGATAATGTTCTTGAAACAGAACTATTAACTACACTATTAAGAACTGACTCTTTAGATGTTTGCACACCTTCTCTAATCCTATCAAATACAATAATTGTATCGTTTAGAGAATAACCAAGTATCGTAAGAATTGCAGCTAAGATATCAAGGTTAACTTCTACACCCACAAGAGAAATAGCTCCAAGAGCAATAATAACATCGTGTGCTAAGGCTAAAATAGAAGCAATGGCAAATCTCCACTCAAATCTATATGATACATAAATAAGTATCACAATAAGAGATAAAGATAAAGCCATAATACCTTTTTCTCTAAGCTCTCCACCAACCTTTGGTCCAACCATATCAACTCTTCTGATTTCAAACTTACCAGTTGAATCAAGTAGTTTATGCATCTCATCACCAATATCATTTGCTAAGTTAGATGATACCCCTGAGATTCTAATAACTACTTCTTCGTCACTACCAAATTTTGTAATAGAAGAACCTTTATATTCTGTTGAGTTTAATACAGTTCTGATTTTGTCAATTGGTGCTTTGTGTTCATATTGAACTTGAACTAAAGTACCACCTGCAAAGTCAATACCAAAGTTTAATCCTCTTGTAAAAAGTAAAACAAGTGAAACAATAACTAAAACAGCTGATAAACCTAAAAATGGGATTCTTTTACCCATAAAGTCATGAACTTTTGTACCTTTAAAAATTTCCATTATTTAATCCCAAACCATTTATTTAAGTTTTTGTCTTTTGCAATTTTTGGTAATAATGCTTCATAAATACCATGAGTTCCTAAAATTGCCGTTAACATTGAAGCTAAAATACCAATAGAGATTGTTACTGCGAAACCTTTGATTGGTCCTGTTCCATATGCATATAAAATTACAGCAACAAGTAGTGTTGTAATATTTGCATCAAGAATTGCTCTCATTGCATTTGAATAACCATCTTCAATAGCTTTTGGTATAGATACACCTTGTCTTAGAAGTTCTCTAATTCTTTCCCCAATAATAACGTTCGCATCAACTGCCATACCAACTGTTAATACGATACCTGCCATACCTGGAAGTGTTAGAGTTGCTCCAAACATTGCCATTACAGAAATGATAATAAAGATATTAGTTACAAGTGCAACATTTGCGATAATTCCTGCTCGTCTGTAGTAAACAATCATAAAAATAAATACGATTAAGAAACCAGAGATAAGTGCTATTGTAGAAGCTTTAATAGAATCAGCACCTAAGCTTGGTCCTACACTTCTTTTTTCTAATAGTTTAACAGAAGCTGGTAAAGCACCAGATCTTAAAGCAATTGCAACATTTCCTGCTTCAACAACTGTGAAACCACCAGAAATCTGACCGCTTCCACCACCAATTCTTTCTCTAATATTTGGTGCAGAGTAAACTTTACCATCAAGAACAACTGCAAGTCTCTTACCTACATTTTTAGCTGTGAAGTCACCAAAGATTCTAGCACCTGCACTATTTAGTGTAAAGTTAATAATTGGTTGGTTTGACTGGTCAAATGCAACTTGCGCATCTACTACTTGAGAACCATTTAAAATAGGAATCTCTTTTACAAGATACTTAACATTTGGGTTATCTGTAGCTTCTAAAATGATATTTCCATATTGAGCTGCTTGTGCTTTTGACATAGTATAAACTTGGTCAGCTCTCTCTTCATCAACAGCCATAAGTTCTAAGTTTGCTGGTTTTGAGATAAGCTCTCTTGCTGCTTTTTCATCTGCTGCTGTTTTGATACCTGGAAGTTGAACAACGATATCTGTATCACCTTGTCTTACAACATTTGGTTCAGCAAGACCAAATTGGTCAAGCCTATTTCTAATAGTTTCAACTGCTTGTGCTACTGCTTGGTCTTTAGTTTTAACTTCTTCATCTGCTGTTAAAATTAAAGAGTAATCAAGCTCATTTTTAGTGATTTGTAAACCACTAATTTGTTCAAGCATTTTATCTACTTTTGGTAACTCATCTGAGTCTAATACTGTAAAAACAATTCTATCATTGTCTCTGATACTTAAGCCGTCAATTAAGATATCTTCATCATTTGCGAAGTATTTAACTGCTGTAGCTATTGATTTTATTTTTGAAGTAACTGCTTCATCAGTTTGAACACCAAGAAGCATATGTAATCCACCTTGTAGGTCAAGCCCTAAAGAGATTTTTTTACCAGTTTCAGTTTGTAAAAAAGATGGTACAGAGAATACAACTCCAAAAATTATACTTAATATAAATATAACGAGTCTGTAATTAAAGATTTTCAAATCAATCCCTTAAAATAAGAAGTAAACATAGAATTTAAAACATGTAAGAGATTACATGTTTTAAAATAATTATTCTGAAAGTTTTGCAACGAATTCTTTTGCTAATTTCATTTGACTATCATCATGGTTTTTTACAATTAAGAAGTCTTCTTCTACTTTTGTAATTTCTACCATTAAGCCACCATTTGTTACAATTTTATCGCCTTTCTTTAGAGCCGCAATCATTTCCTTATGCTGTTTAGCTTGTTTTTGTTGTGGTCTAATAATTAAGAAGTAAAAAATTGCAAATAATGCAACTAGGGGTAACAATGAGCTTATTAAGTCTGCACTTTGACCTTCCATCAAATTTCCTTTTAAAAAGTATTTTTCTATGTTTTTAATAAAACGGGCTTATTCTAACAAAACTAATATAATAATAGGCTTGATAACTGCCATTTCTTTGAGCTCTTTTATCTACTTAGAACACTATGAAATATTCTCAAAACTTTTAAACACTTTTTTAGCACTTTTATCTTTTTATTTGCTACTTACAATAAATCGAAAAAGTTTTGTAATAGCAGGTTTTTTTACAGGGATTTTATGGTTTTATTGGATAGGAAATAGTTTTCAATATTATGATTTAGCCTTTTTAAAATATCCAGTTATTTTAGGTATAGGTTTGGGCTATGCTTTATTGTTCTATTTAATGACTATTTTTAACAAAACTTGGTTTAGAGCTTTAGCTATATTTTTAGTTTCATTTGTTCATCCTATGGGCTTTAATTGGTTTATGCCAGAACTTGCTTTAGTTGATAGTTATCTTCCTTTTTTTAAGGCTTATTTTGCTCTTATTTTAGCTTTAGTTTATATGTTTGTTAAACTCGGTGGCTTTAAAAAAGCTATTGCAGTTGTGCCTTTACTATTTATTACTTATTCTAGTGGTATTTATATTGATTCAACGGGGCTTAAAATTTCTATGCCTCAACTGATGACTTCACAAAATCAAAAATGGCAACAAGAAAATTTAGCTAAAACTATTGATAAAAACTTGAGTTTAATTGATAACGCAATAAAAGAAGAGAGTGATTTAATAATTCTTCCTGAAACAGTTTTTCCTGTTGTTTTAAATACAGAAGAGTTTTTAATGGATACACTTTTAAAAAAATCAGAACAAATAGATATTATTGCTGGAGCTATATATTTAGAAAATGGCAACTATTACAATGCAACATATCATTTCAAAAAAGGAAATCTTGATATTGCTAAAAAAGTTGTTTTAGTTCCTTTTGGAGAAGAGATTCCCCTTCCAAAGTTTTTAGTTGATTTTATAAATGATAAGTTATACAATGGAGCACAAGACTATAAAACAGCTTCTAAACCAACTGACTTTAATATCCATGGAATAAGTTTTAGGAATGCTATTTGTTATGAAGCAACAAACGAAAAGCTATATCAAGATTTAGGTGATACAAAATATATGATAGTAACTTCAAATAATGCTTGGTTTACTCCATCAATAGAACCAACACTTCAAAAGATACTTTTAAAATATTATGCTAAAAAGTACGGTATTACAATTTTCCACTCTATAAATGGAAGTAAAAACTATATTCTTAGGCCATAAACTTTTCTTTTATGGCCTTTAAAATTTCTTCTTTTTCTAGAGATTCATCTATTTGAAGATTTAGTGCAAACTCTAAAATCTCTTTAAACTCTTTACTTGGTTTCATTCCAAGAGAGATTAAGTCTCTTCCTTGAACTAATGGCTTTAATCCTTCATGGGAGATATTCATCTGTCTTGCTTGTTCTAAGACCCAAGAAATAGCCTTATCACACTTGTCTTTATCTGGAATTGTTCTTCCTTTGCAATCTGCAAGACAAACTATACAAAGGTCTTCAATAGAACATTTTAAAGATAGCCTTTTTACTGCTTTTAAACTAGATTCTGCTTTATATAACTGAAATGGTGCAAGGTGATTTTTCACAAGGGGAACTACTTTTTCAATAAACTTTTTTTCATCAGTTAATCTACTTAAAAAACTAATAGTAGGTTCAACTCCTAAAGCTTCATGTTTATGAGAAGTTACTCTTCCTTCATCTGTAGTTTCAGTACAAAAGGGTTTTCCTAAATCATGGCAAAGAAGTGCATAAAATAGATATAGGTCTCTGTATTCATCTCCCGTTTTATACTTTGCCATCTCATCAAGTGTCATTAAAGTATGCACCCAAACATCACCTTCCGGATGATACTCTTTGTCTTGAATGCAGCCATCTAAAGCCTCAAGCTCAGGAAAGTGTTTTAAAATACCTAAATCTTTTAGAAGATTAAAGCCAAGTGATGGCTTTTCTGCTTTTAAAAATAGCTTTTTAAACTCTTCATATACTCTTTCTTTAGGTAAATACTTTAACTCATCATCTTCTACCATATCTTTACATAAAGAAAAAGTTCTCTCATCTATTTGTAGCTCGTATCTAGCTATAAATTGTATCGCTCTATAAACTCTTAAAGGGTCTTCAACAAAGGTTTCATCTTTTATATGACGTAAAGTTTTTTCTTCTAAATCTTTTAGTCCACCATTTGGGTCTAAATATTCATCTTCAAAATAATCATATCCAATAGAATTAATAGTAAAGTCTCTTCTTAAACTTGCCTCTTGAAAGCTTAAGTTTCCATTTGTAGTTACTTCAAAGTCTCTATGTCCATGCCCTACTTTTTTCTCTAATCTTGCAAGGGCAAAATCAAAGTCATAGCCGTCTACATTTAAGATAAGTACGCCAAAAGATTTTCCAACTTGTTTTACTGTTCCATATTTTTCTAAAACAGTTTGAACTTCATCTAAAGTGTCAATATTAAACAGCTCAATGTCGAAATCTTTATTGGGAATATTTAAAAGGGAGTCTCTTACACAGCCACCTACAAGAATAGGTTTAACACCTACTTCTTGTAAGTTTTTTAGTATATCAATTAATATTGATGGTAAATTAGTTTTTATGTTTGAATACATGTACATCTGTTTGAGGATAAGGAATAGAAATACCCTCTTTATCAAATGTAAGTTTTACATTTTCTGTTAAGTCAAATTTTACAGCCCAGTAATCAGGAGTATTAACCCAAGCTCTAACTACAAAGTTAACTGAAGAGTCTGCTAATTCAGATACTGCAACAGTCACACCTTTGTCTTGTAAAACTCTTTCATCAGCTTCAACGATTTTTGTTAAAGTCTCTTTTGCTTTTTTAATATCATCATCATAACCAATACCAACAAGTAAATCTACTCTTCTTGTATCGTGTGCATTTACATTTTTGATGTTTCCACCTGTAATTGCTCCATTTGGCACAATAATTTTTTGGTTATCAGGAGTTTTAAATTCAGTATTAAAAATACCAACTTCAACAATAGTACCAGCAGTTCCACCAGCTTCTACGAAATCCCCTACTTTGAAAGGTTTGAAGAAGATAATCATAACACCAGATGCAAAGTTTCCTAAAGAGTCTTTTAGGGCTAAACCAATAGCAAGACCAGCAGCACCTAAGATTGCAAAGAATGAAGTTGTATCAATTCCTAACTGTTTTAAAGAAGTTAGAATTACAACAACCATTAAAACATAATAAACAATATCATCTAAAAAAGAAAGAAGTGTTTCATCTACATTCTTTTTCTTGTTCATCATTTTTACTAAAAAGTCAGTAAGTTTTCTAGCAAGAAACTTACCAATAACAAAAATAACTATTGCAGTTGCAATATTTAATGCATATAATCCAACCATATCTGAAACAGCTTGTACACTCTCTTCCATTATTTATCCTTTTATTTGATTTTTTCAAAAAGAACTTGAGAAACTCTTGCTACTTCAACTTCTTCTTTTTCTAATGTTTTTCTATCAATAATTTCAACGAAACCATCTTTTAGTTTTTTACCAACAACTACTGCATAAGGGAAACCAATAAGTTCAAAATCAGACATTTTGAAACCAAATCTCTCTTTTTTTCTATCATCAATAATTGTCTCAACTCCTAAAGCTTTTAAGTCTTCATAGATTTTAAGACCAGCTTCTAGCTCTTCATCTTTTTTAGCATTTGAAACAATTACATCTACTAAGAATGGTGCAGTCTCTTTTGTCCAGATTGCACCTTTGTCATCATGATTTTGCTCAATTACTGCTGCAACAAGTCTTGAAACTCCAATACCATAACATCCCATTTCAAATGGTTTTGCTTTTCCATTTTCATCTAAGAATGTAGCTTCCATAGCTTCAGAATATTTTGAACCTAATTGGAAGATGTGACCTGCCTCAATACCTTTTGTATATTGTAGTTTTCCACCACAACAAGAACAAGTATCACCTTCTTGAACAGCTACAAGGTCAAAGTACTTTACATCTTTTAAAGATGAAAGATCAGTTCCTGTAAAGTGATAGTTTTCTTCATTTGCACCACAAACTAATCCAACTTCATCTTTTATCTCTTCATCTACAACGAAGTTAATATTTTCTGGTAATCCAAATGGTCCACAATAACCAGCTACTAAACCAGCTTCTTTAATCTCTTCTTCCGATGCATCTACTAACTCTAAAGCATTTACAGCATTACAAGCTTTTGTCTCTTCTAACTCATCATTTCCTCTTACAAAGAAAACAACAATTTCAGTGTTTTCTTCATAAACAGCTTTTTTCATAACTGCTTTAATTGATTGAGCTTGAGATGTACTTAAGAAGTTTGAAACCTCTTCAATAGTTTTCATACCTTCTGTTAAAACTTTCTCTTGAGAGATTGGAGTATTTGTTGTCTCTTGCCAATTTGGTACAACTCTTTTAGCTCTAGTTGCTGCTTCAATATTTGCACCATACTCACAATCAGGACATACAACAATTGTATCTTCACCACTATCAGCAAGTACCATAAACTCTTTAGAACCACTTCCACCAATAGCTCCTGAGTCTGCATCAACAACTCTAAAATCAAGTCCTAATCTAGTATATACATTTTTATAAGTTTGCTCCATAAGGTCAAACTCTCTTTTTAAGTCTTCTGCACTACTATGGAAAGAGTAAGCATCTTTCATTAAGAATTCTCTTCCTCTCATAAGTCCAAATCTTGGTCTAGCTTCATCTCTAAATTTTGTGTATATTTGATAAAGATTAATTGGTAAGTCTTTATAAGAAGTAATTCTATTTTTTACCATATTTACTACAGCTTCTTCATTTGTAGGACTTAAAACAAAATCAGCATTTTTTCTATCTTTAAATCTTAAAAGCTCACTTCCCATTGTTGTAGCTCGTCCAGATTGTTCCCAAAGTGATAAAGGAGTTACAAAACCAAATTGTACTTCATTTGCTCCACTTTTATCCATCTCTTCTTTTACAACTGCTCTAATTTTGTCAAGAACAATTTTTCCTAATGGCATATAATCATAAATACCAGCTCCAGTTTGACAAACAAATCCACCTCTAATTAGATATTGGTGTGATGGTAGTGTTGCATCACTTGGTGTTTCTTTTGTAGTTGGTATAAACATTTGAGAAAATTTCATTTAATAAATCCTATTCATTATTTTTTGTTGCGTGTTCGCATTTATTTAAAAAGTTTGTATCTTTTAGTCCAAAAATTGATTGAACTGTTCCTACAACAACATCACATTGACTATCTTTTGAGATGCTTTTTAATCTTGTTGAAGGTTCGTGTAAATACTCTGTTAAAACTGTTTGACAAAGTTTTTTAATATTTTCTTGGTCTTCTTCTTTTATAAAACCTTTTTTTATAGCGTATTGAAGTTTTTTATCTATTACCTCATCACCTTTTAGATACATGTGTTTTATTACAGGTTCTACTTCAAGTGATTTAAGCCATTCAAAAAACTCCATAGACATTTTGTTTACGATTGAGTATGCTGTTTTTGCTTGTTTAGCTCTTAGAGTCATATTTTCATCAACAATATCTTGTAAATCATCAACTGAGTAAATATCTAAGTTTGGCGATTCTATATCATCAATATCTCTTGGTACTGCTATATCAAACCAAAATCTATCAAAAGCACACTCATTTACCATCTCTTGCTTGATAATGGGGTATGGTGCTGCTGTTGCTGTTATCATAATAGGAATATGATTTAACATCTTTTCTAAAGTAGAATACTCTTCAACTTGAACATGTTGTTCAAAGCTATCTGCTAGCATTTGAGCTTTTTTCGTATCTCTACTTGTTAAAATAACATCAAATCCAGAAGAGATTAAGTGCTTAATTGTAAGTTCACTCATTTCCCCTGCTCCAATAACAAGTGCTTTTACACCACTTGTATCACCAATAATCTCTTTTGCTTTTGCAACTGCTGTTGAAGCAACAGAAACAGAACCTGTTCCTAAGCTTGTAGCATTTCTTACTGCTGCTGCACATTTAAAAGAGTAGTGAAGTGCTCTTGGAAGATTTTGTTCACAATATTTTTTAGCTAAAGAGAATCTAAAAGCATCTTTTAGCTGTCCTACAATTTGTGTTTCACCAATTACTAAAGAATCTAAAGCAGAAGCTACTGAAAACAGATGGTGAATTGCTCCATCATTTTCATAAATATCTGCTCTATCAAAAAGGTTTTCAAACTCAATTCCAGAATAGTTAGCAAGTCTTTCAATAATAGATTTTGCTGCAAGTTTAGAGTTGTTTGCAGCCGAAATAATCTCTACTCTATTACATGTAGAAAGTAAGATAGCTTCTTCAATATTTGTATCTGTTAATACTTGTTTTAAAAATCTATCTTTACTCTCTTCATGGGGAAATGCTAGTTTTTCTCTAGTTTGAATATCAGTATTTTTATGTGAAAAACTAATACATAAATAACTCATAAATTAAAACTCTCTTTCAATCATTGCACTCATAATTTGAACTAAAGATTCATTGTTTTCATCTTTAACTGCTTCGATTGCTTCAATTCCAAGCTCTTTTGCTTTTGTAATAGAATCAGCAAGTGCATTTGTACTTATGATTTGTTCTTTTATCCAAGAGCTTTCATCTTGAGATAACTCTTTTTTGTATAAGCTTTCTAATTTCGTTTTATCTTCTAATCTTTCATGAAGTAGTAAGTATGGAATAGTTACTTTCCCTTCAACAAAATCAAGCATTGCAGGTTTTCCTAAAGTAGCACTATCTTGTGTAATATCTAAAATATCATCAATCATTTGAAAAGCAAGTCCAAGGTTTTTACCATAAAGTGCATATTTCTCTTTATTTAATCCAGCTAAAATAGCAGCAGATTTTGCACTTGCTTCTATTAATGATGCTGTCTTTTTATAAATCATATCAAGATACTTATCATATGAAGAGTTAAATTCATTTGTTAAATTTACATCTAACATCTCTCCAATACTTAAAAGAGTAACCGCATTTGAAACATTGTATGCCACTTCTCTATTCATTTGAGAAAGTTCAGTAAAGGCTTTTGAATATAAAACATCTCCAAACATAATCGAAGTTTTATTATCATATAAAGCATTGATTGAAGGTTTACCTCTTCTAGTATCTGCTTCATCAATAACATCGTCATGTAAAAGTGATGCTGCATGAATCATCTCAACTACAGCACAAAGTTTGATTGATTCTTCGTTTACACCTGCAATTTTCAAAATAAGTTTAGACCTTAACATCTTTCCAGTTGCTAATTTATCTAATAACTCTAAACTCTTTTCATCGTTACACTCTTCAATGAAACTTTTTATTTTGTTTTTAACTTCTTGTAACTCTTCCACTTTTAACCTTATGAATCTAATCTACAAATAATATCGCCTGTAAGCTCTAAGTACAGACCTTTTTTCATTCTTTCAATCTCTTCGCTGTTTGTTAAAACTTGTGTTCTAACTTCATTGTTAATATCGAAATCTTCACCTTTAACTTCTGTTAAAAGTTTTTCCATAACAGCAACTTTTTCAAGAAGTTTGTCAAATTCATCTTCAACAACCTCTTTACTTGCTTGTCTTGTTACATCAAAATATTTAGACTTTGGTGTTCCTGTGAAGATATCATCTTCATCTTCTAGTAACCAATTCTTTTCCATGACTATTTATCTTCCAGTCTTACTCTAACAGATTTTGCGTGAGCTGTTAAACCTTCTGTATCAGCAAGTAAGGCACAAGCTTCACCTAACTCATCAATTGCTTGTTTAGAGAAGTTGATAATTGAACTTTTCTTTAAGAAATTTTCAACATTTAAGGGACTGTAAAACTTAGCTGTACTTCCAGTAGGAAGTGTGTGGTTTGGTCCAGCAATATAATCACCTATTGGCTCAGGAGTATTTTCACCTAAGAAAATTGCACCTGCGTGTTTAATCTTTGGTAAAAGCTCAAAAGAGTTTGCAGTCATAACTTCTAAGTGTTCTGGTGCAATCTCATTCATAAGTTCAATTGCCTCATCCATAGAAGAAGCAACAATAATAGCTCCTCTATCTTCAATTGATTTTCTAGCAATTTCTTCTCTACTTAGAGTTTGTAAGTAGTTTTCTACTTCAATACTTGTTTGTTTTGCAACTTCTTCATCTATAGTAATCATAATAGAACTTGCCATTTCATCATGCTCTGCTTGAGATAAAAGGTCAATTGCTAAGTATTTTGGTTTAGCTGTACTATCTGCTAAAATTCCAATTTCAGAAGGCCCTGCAATCATATCAATATGAACTTCTCCAAATACAAGCTTTTTAGCAGTTGCAACGAAGATATTTCCAGGCCCAGTGATTACATCAACCTTTGGAATAGTTTCAGTTCCATAAGCCATAGCAGCAACAGCAGATGCTCCACCTACTTTGAAAGCTTTTTCAATACCACAAATATGACATGCTGCAAGTAATAGTTCATTTACTTCATTATTTGGAGTTGGAGTACATACCACAATCTCTTCAACACCAGCAACGATTGCAGGAATTGCATTCATAAGTAAACTACTTGGGTAAGCAGCTTTTCCACCAGGAATATAAAGTCCAGCTCTATCTACAGGAGTTACTTTTTGTCCTAAGATAGTTCCATTTTTTTCAAAGTCAATCCAAGATTTTGGTAGTTGTTTTTCGTGATAAGTTTTGATTCTATCGTATGCAATATGTAAAGCTTCTTTTAGTTTTTCATCAATATTTTCATAGGCTTTTTTCATATCATCTTTTGAAATTTGAAGCTCTTCGTCACTTTTAACTTCCCACTTATCAAACTTTTCAATGTGGTTTTTTAAAGCTTTATTTCCATCTTCTACGATTTCATCAATAATTCCAGTTACTATTGATGACACCTCTTTAATATCAGTTTTAGCTCTTGCTAAAATATTTTCAAACTCTTGTTTAAAATCTGCATTATTAGTATTAATTATTTTCATTTACTTTTCCTAAAATTTCTTCTACTATTAAGTTCAAATCTTTATTTTCAACATTTACTGTTATATCAGAAACTCTTTTGTAATCTTCAACTCTTTGATTATAAAGCTTTTTAGCTTCATCAAGATTACTTAAAAGTGGTCTTTTTTTAAGTTTTGATTTTGCATTAGGGGCAGAATGTATTCTATTTAAAATCCCATCAAAGCTTGATTCTAAATAGATTATTGTTCCTATTTTATGGATATTTTCTTGTTTAAAGAAACCTCCACCAGTTGAGATAATCGTATTATCAACATTTTTTTCAAGCCATAGAGCACACTTCTTTTCTAAGCTTCTAAAGTAAGGCTCACCTTCATCTTTAAATATTTTCTTTACTCTTCTATTCTCAACACTCTCAATTAAGTCATCAGTATCAATTGCAAAATAGTCACTTGATTTAACCAAGGCTCTTGCAACCGTTCCTTTACCAACTCCCATAAAACCAATAAGAATAATATTATTTTTTTTACTCAACACTTCTTCCTGATAAACATTTACTTTTTATAAAATCTAAAGATTATACCCAAAATAAAGTAAAAAAATAAATGACTCAAGTTAAATTCTTTTTTACTTGTTAAATTTTCTCTCATATCTTGGTTTCATACTCTCATTTCCTAAGATTCCACCTTGATGAATATACAAAATTTCATCGCTATTTTCATTTTCATTTAAGTACTTTTGCATACTTAAAAATCCTAAGGGGTCATAAAGTAAATCAAACTCAATTTTTGTAGTTTCTAAAAGCTCTTCATAAACTTCATAAAACTCTTTATACAATTTCCCAAAGTGATATTTTTTTGGCATTTCTATTATTTTTGGATGAAATTTTTCATTACTTTCAAGATGAGAAAACTGCTTTTTTAAATATTCACTTCCACCAACACAAGCTGCTGTTAAAACTTCAAACTCTAAATGCTTTTGTAAAAAAAGTGCCGTTGTTCCTGTACCACTTGGTAAAAATATTTTTAAATTTTTTATTTTATTCTCTTCTGCCCAAGAGCTGATTTCATGAGCTAAGATTTTTATACCAAATTCGGCTTCTTTTACCCTTGCACCCTCTTCTATTAAAATTTCGTTTTTCTTTACTTTATATTTTTCAAAATCAAAATTTTCATCTTCAATTATATTTACACCATTTTCTAAAGCTGCTTTATAATTTCCGCAGGCGTTCTCTTTTAGATAGGAACTTATATGATTTACATAAAAATCAATATTAGTATTTCTTATTTTTCCTAATACGGAAAGTGAGTATAAAGAGTTTGCTTGAGCTGAACCAAAACTAATTATTTTATCTATATTTTTTAAGTCATTTATCAAATAGTAGTAGAATTTTCTTGCTTTATTTCCACTAAAATGCTTATCTAAAAGGTCATCTCTTTTTAAATAGATATCTGTATTTCTAAATTTAATTTTTTCTATGGGAGAGTTTATATAATTCATTAAGAATATTATACTAGAATTACACAAAAAGAAAAATAGGAAATATAAATGAATATTATGGAATATATTGACAAAGGTGGTATTATTGTTTATATACTTATCTTTTTAAATATTATTGGTTTTACTATTATTATTTGGAAATTTTTAACAATACCTAGAAAAAAAGCAATGGTTGAAAAAATTAAAAGAAAAGTAAATGAAGAAAATCTAAAAACTATTGAAGTTCAAATAGAGTATGAAGTAAAAAGATTAGAAAGTGGTTTAACTTATATTAAAAACATAGCTTCTGTTGCTCCTCTTTTAGGTCTTTTGGGAACTGTTTACGGAGTATATAAAGCCTTTGAAGCAATTACACAAAAAGGTTTAGGAGATCCAACTGTTTTTTCAAGTGGGATTTCAGTTGCACTTATCACAACTATTACAGGTCTTATTGTTGCTATTCCCCACCACATAGCATATAACCATTTTATTTCACTTTTAGACTCAATTGAGCTTAAAGCAAAAAAAGAGATTATTGGTAAGCTATGAAAAGAAGAGAAACTTTAGGAATAGATTTAACACCTGTTATTGATGTTGTATTTATTCTTTTAATCTTTTTTATTGTTACTTCTGTTTTCAAAAAAGATGAACTAGCACTTATGCTTGATTTACCAGAAGCTGATGCAAAAGCAGTGGAAATAGATGAAGACCAAGTCTTCATTGAACTAAATAAAACAAAATTAGCAATAAAAGGTATTGAAGTATCTTTTAAATCTTTAGAAGACAATTTAAAAGAGATTAAAAATAATAAAAAACCAATAATAGTAAAAATAGATAAAAAAGTTGAGTATGAAAGAGTTGTAAAAGTTCTTGACTTACTTCAAAAATATAATCTAAATAACTTAGCACTTGTAACAAATGAAGCTAGTAATAAAGAAGAAAAGAAATAACCTTTCTTCTTTGTTAAGAAACTAAATAGTCTAAAAACTTATCTATATTTTCTTTTGTTTTTTTATCTTGAAACTGTTCATTTACCATACTCATTATCTCTTTGAATTGAGATAAGTCTGTGTGAGAATCACTGCTATCTTCAGAGTTTTCATTTTTTAAAGCTCCTATTAAAGTAGAAACTAAATCTAAAGTATACTGCTCCATACTATCTGAACTAACTGTTCCATCATATATTGCTTGCTCAGCAGCAGTTACTGTTCCATCTTGATTTAAATCAGCGTCTTCATACTCTTCATCAGAAGAACCACCTCCACCACCGCCTCCCATTGGAGCACCTCCACCTTGTGCAGGAGCTTCTTCAGAAGAGTTAGGAGCAACACCTAAATTAGATAAAATCTCTTCAAAATCATCTTTTGAGATTTCTTGATTTTTTGCACTTTCAAATAAAGAGTTTAAACCTTCTTCTAGTTCATTTTGAGAAATATTTCCATCTTCATCATTATCAAAAGAAGAGAATAACTCCTCCTCAATTCCTAACTCAGATAAAGAGAGTAATCCATCTGCATCTAAATCATTTGTTTCAAAAATATCACTTGCCATTTGAGAACTATTTGGAGGTGGTGGCATTGTTGATTGTGAAGGTGGAGGAGGAACATCTAATCCTAAATCACTTAAAAAACTTCCAAACTCTTCAGGACTAAGATTTTGATTTTTTAAATTATTTAGTTTTGAAGAGATACTATCTTCAAGTTCACTTGAACTTAATGCTCCATCACTATTACTATCCATTGAAGAAAAAATCTCATCTGAGATATTAAACTCAGAGGAAGAAATCAATCCATTAGAATCGATATCACTATTTTCTATAATTTTAGAGGCAAGACTTTCAGCACTAGGTTGGTCTTTTCTTTGAGTTTGAGTTAACTGCTGTATTGCTTGATATGAACTATTTACACTTGAAAGATCCATAATCTTCTCCTTTTAACATATAAAAGCAAGTCTATAACTTTTAGGTAAACAAT
Source organism: Arcobacter sp. CECT 8989 (assembly GCF_004116715.1). Classification (NCBI taxonomy): domain Bacteria; kingdom Pseudomonadati; phylum Campylobacterota; class Epsilonproteobacteria; order Campylobacterales; family Arcobacteraceae; genus Arcobacter; species Arcobacter sp. CECT 8989. The sequence goes on from NZ_PDKE01000014.1 coordinate 81,188, forward strand.
GGGTAACAAAAAGAAAAAAGTTAAAATTAGTAGTTGATAGTAAAGATATTTTTATTATCTTTATAAGTATATTCAAGTTTTAAATCATGTAAATCTAAAATATTTTTTATGATATATAGACCTAAACCTAAACCTTTTTGACTACTTTCATATTTTCTATTAAAAGGTTGATTGTAGTTTTCTAAAGCTTTTTCTAAAGCTTTACCTTCATTTGATATAGATATAGACTTTTCATTTAGCTCAACAAGAGGTTTTGAAGTTCCATGTTTAAGAGCATTATCAATTAGATTTTTTATTACTAAAGAGAACATTTCAAAATCAACATATAGTTTAGGATTTGTTTTTATATTTATATCTATTTGGGAACTATCTATAAGCAAGATATCTAAAGCTTGGTCTAAAATATCAGCAAAGATATATTCTCTTTTTTCAAGACTTATATTATTTGAAGTAAATCTTTCAATTTTTGCAAACTCATTTATTAAATACTCTAAACGATAAAATAGCTTTTCTAAATCTTTTTTAGACTCATCTTCATTTATCATATTTGCTATTAGTAAACCTTTTGTAATAGGTGTTTTAAGTTCGTGCATAATATTTCTTAAGAAGAGGTTTCGTGATTGAGTAAGTGTTCTTATTTGTGTGATTGCTTTATTAAATTCGTTTGAGACTTCACTTATTTCATCTTTACCTTTACAAGAAGTATCAATATCAAGATTGCCCTTTGAAAACTTTTGAATATCTCTTTTTAAAAACAATAAGGGTTTTAATTTTCTTATCAAAAATATATAAAAGGAGATAAATAAAATATTAAAAAGAATAGTCAAGAAAACTATATCCTGAGTCTTTTTCTCTAACTTTGTATTATCTTTTATTAAAAGAGTTGAAAAAGGAGTAATTCTTAAAAAATAGTTATATCCTTTATATTCAAAAAGTTTCCACTCTAATTCTTTTGCCAATAAAGTTGCTTCTTTTTCTAAAGTTTGGATTTCTATTTTAGATAAACTCATATCATAGGTATTTAATTTTTTTTCAAAATCTTCTGGGTTTATTTTTTTATGTATAGGTGGAGGTGGAGGTGGTGGAGGTAAAGGAAATATAAACTCATTTTGCTTTTGTAAAGGAGGAAAAGGTTTTTTAGGAAAATTAAATAACTCTTTTTCTATTTGACGTAAAGTTTTCATATATTTATTAACAAGTAAATCTATCTGTTGTTGTTTAGTTATATTATATCCCACATAAACTATTAGATGTGCTGTAATTATTAACATTAAAAAAAATAAGGTTATGGTAAAAAAAAGTGAGTTTTTATTCATTGATAAGTTTATACCCTAAACCTCTAAGTGATTTTATAAACTCAGGTTTCTTTGGGTTAGTTTCTATTTTTTTTCTAACTCTTCCAATTAATACGTCTATACTTTTATAAGTACTTTCATATTTTATTGAGTCAACATTCATTAATATTTCTTGTCTACTTACTACAAAACCTGCTCTTTTTATCAAATATGCCATGATATGATATTCAGCATTAGTAAACTCTATTTGTTTTTCATTTTTTGTAATCTCATTTTTTGAATCATCTATTTTAAATATTTTCTCTTTTTTTAGATTCACACTAACAGTTTTGCTTCGTCTTAAAATAGAGTTTATTCGAAGTACTAACTCTTGAGGGTCATAGGGTTTTGCAAGATAATCATCTGCACCATATTCAAAACATAAAGTCTTATCAGAAATATCACTTCTAGCACTTGAAATAATAATGGGAATATTAGAGTTTTCTCTTATGATTTTACAAACGTCAACACCATCTATTTCAGGTAAGGACAAATCTAAAAGCACAAGGTCATACTTTTTAATTCTTAAAGCACTTATTCCTAATTGTGATGACTCGTAATTTGTTAAGTTAATATTAAATTGATAAAGAAATTTTTCTAAAAGCTTAGCTATTTCAATATCATCTTCTATCATTAAAATATTAATCAAAAAGATTCCTAAATGAGTTTAGAAATATAATAACATACTAAAGTAAATAAAAAGTATCAAACTTCAACTATTTAAAAATTTATCTTCTTCATCTGTAAAAATTCTTGATTTTGTAATAAACTGATAGCCGTGGTCTATCTCCAAAGAAAAAGAGTTTCCAAAAGCTCCTTGCTCCTTTTTTACATCAACTATAATTTGAGAATGTCTAAAATACTCAAACTGTTCACTATCAATAAAAAATTCACAATCACAAATCTCGCCTAATTTAACATTTCTACTTGGAACATAAAAGTCACTTTTTTCATAACACATAGGTGCAGTTCCATCGCAACATCCACCACTTTGATTAAAAACAAGTTCTCCATGCTCTTTTTTAAGTATTTCAATTACTTCTTTTGCCTCTTGTGTTACCTCAACTCTTTTTACACTCATTTTAAGCCTTTATAAAAAGAGGTTTTCACCTCTTTTTTATTTTTAGAAAAATCCTAAAGCATTTTTGCTATATGAAGTTAAGATATTTTTTGTATGTCTATAAGAGTTTAACATCATCATATGAGTCTCTCTTCCGATACCAGATTTTTTATATCCACCAAATGAAGCATGAGAAGGATATAAGTGGTAACAATTCACCCAAACTCTACCTGCTTGAATTGCTCTACTCATATTGTGTAATTGGTGTGCATCTCTAGACCAAACACCTGCACCAAGTCCATACATAGTATCATTTGCAATCTCTATTGCTTCTTGCTCATCTTTAAATGTAGTTACAGCAAGTACTGGCCCAAAAATCTCTTCTTGGAAAATTCTCATTTTATTATTACCCTTAAATACTGTTGGTTTGATATAAAAACCATTTGGATATTTACTATTCTCTAAAGCTTCACCACCAATTAGACACTCTGCACCTTCTTCTTTACCAATTTTAATATACTCTAAAATCTTCTCTTTTTGATTTTGTGAACATTGTGCTCCCATCATATTATTTGGATGTAATGGGTCACCTAAAGTAATAGCTTCAATTCTTTCTAATACTCTTTTCATAAATGGTTCATAAATTGATTCTTGAATAAGTGCTCTTGATGGACAAGTACAAACTTCACCACTATTAAATGCGAATAAAACTAGTCCTTCAATTGCTTTATCAAAAAACTCATCATCAGCATCCATAATTGACTCAAAGAATACATTTGGTGATTTTCCACCAAGCTCTAATGTTGAAGGAATGATATTTTCAGTTGCATATTGCATGATTAATTGACCAGTTGTAGTCTCACCTGTAAACCCAACTTTTTTAACATCTGGATGAGTTGAAAGGTATTTACCAATTCTTCCCCCTGCTCCATTGATTACATTTACAGTTCCTGCTGGTAATACATCAGCAATAATTTCCATCATTAAAATAATTGACATAGGTGTAGCACTTGCTGGTTTTAATACAATACAATTTCCAGCAGCTAAAGCAGGTGCAAGTTTCCAAGCAGCCATTAGAAGTGGGAAGTTCCAAGGAATAATCTGTGCAACAACACCAAATGGCTCATAAATCTCTTGAGAAACTGTTGTTCCATCTAAATCAGCAACACTTCCTGATTCACTTCTAATAACTGAAGCAAAATATCTAAAGTGATCAACCACAAGAGGAATATCAGCTGCTAAAGTTTCCCTAACAGTTTTTCCATTATCTAAAGTTTCAGCAATTGCTAATCTCTCAAGATTTGCTTCAATAGCATCTGCAACTTTATTTAACATAGTACTTCTTTCAACTACTGTTGAGTGCTTAAATGTTTCAAAAGCAGTTTTTGCAGCTTGAACAGCAGCTTCAACATCTTGTTCATTTGATCTTGGAATCTTTGTAAGAACTTCTCCATCTACAGGTGAAATATTTTCAAAGTACTCTCCACTTTTTGGAGCAATCCACTGCCCACCTATGAAATTTTCATATTGTGATTTAAACTCTGGCTTTGCAAATGCTAATACTTTTTCTTCTGTTGACATCTTTTAATCCTTTTTTGTTTTTATGAAAAATTAAATTTCCTTTGGGAAAATTTTAGAAAAGAAATATAGCCCTTATTTAGCGAAAACATAGCATAGAAATAGCATTATCAATTTATTTAATCAGATTACCATAAAATGGTACTTTTTAAAGAGAAAAATATTATTAAATTTTGTAAAAAGAAGCCTCTTTTTATGCTACAATTTTATTTATGAAAACATCTAATTTTATTATTAAAAATAATCAACTTTATGACTCAATCAACTTTAATGAACTTAAAACCCAAAAAAACATACTTATTCAAGTCTTTTGTGGACAAAATAAAAAAAGCTTACAAGAGATTTTAAATACTTTAAAAAAAGAACTACCCCAAAGTGTATGCATAGCCTCATCAACTGATGGAGAGATTTATGAAAACAGTGTTTCTACTTTAAACACCGTAATTAGCATATCTACTTTTGAAAACACTACTTTTGAAGCTACTCATTTTAATGAAAAAACAAGTTTTGAAAATGGCACAAAAATAGCAAAAAGCTTAATAAAAGAAGATACAAAACTTCTTATTTGTTTTACAGATGGAGAAAAAACAAATGGAGAAGAGTTTTTAAAGGGAATTGAAACAGTTAATAATAAAGTTCCTATTTGTGGAGGAATGGCAGCAGATAATGCTAGTTTCACTCAAACATTTATTGCAATAAACAATCAAATCTATACAAGTGGAGCAATTGCCGTTTCCCTTAACTCTAAAAAATTAGATGTAAAAACAGCTTTTAACTTCAATTGGTCTGCTATAGGGATTTCCCATAGAATAGAGGAAGTAAAAGATAACCGTGTTTATAAAATATCAGGACTTAAATCTTTAGATTTTTATGAAAAATACCTAGGAGAATATGTTGCAAAATCTTTACCTGCAACAGGAATTGAGTTTCCATTAATAGTAAAAAGAAATGGCATTTCATTAGCAAGAGCTGTAATAAAAAAACATGATGATGGAAGTTTGAGTTTTGCAGGAAACTTGCTTAAAGGTGATAAAGTAAAACTTGGGTTTGGAAATATAGAGCTTATTATGAACAACCCACTTAAGTCATTATTTAAAACAGATAATATAAATAATACCCAAAGCTTTTTTATCTACTCATGTATGGCTAGACGAAGATATATGCCCAATATTATTGATTTAGAGATCGAACCTTTTTCAAAAATTGCCCCAACTTCTGGTTTTTTTACCTATGGAGAGTTTTATCACAATAAAGAGAAAAACTCAAATCAGTTTTTAAATCAAACACTTACAGTTGTAGCTTTAAGTGAAAAAGAAGACTCAGTTAAAACAAAGACTTTCCCTCCTAAAGAAGAGAACCAAATAAGTGAACATGCAAGAAGTTTGCAAGCTTTAACTCACTTGATTCAACAATCTACAAAAGATTATAATGAGCAATCTAAAAAACTTGAAGAGAAAACTTTATACTCAGAACAACTTTTAAACTTGCAAAAACAGTTTTTAAAACACTCAGTACATGAAACAAATACTCCTTTATCAGTTATCATGGGAAATATTGATATGTACAAGATGGAACATGGGAAAAATAAATATATTTCAAATATAGAAATAGCAATGAAAACCCTTTATAATATCTATGATGATTTAAGCTATTTAATAAAAAAAGACCATGTGCATAGAGTAAAACATCAAATAAATCTTGTGGATTTTATAAGAAGCAGAATTGAGTTTTTTTCTCTTATTGCAAGTAAAGCAAAACTTGATTTCAACTTTCAAACTTCTTCAAAAGAGATTTATGTTTTCTTTGATGAAACAAAACTTCAAAGAATAGTTGACAACAATTTAACAAATGCAATTAAATATACTTTACCTAAAAATAAGATTCATATTTCAATAGAAAAAATTGATTCTAAAACAGTTTTAAAAATAACTAGTATCTCAAAACAGATACTAGATAAAAGAAAGATATTTGAAGAATACTATAGAGAACAAACCACACAAAATGGCTTTGGATTAGGATTAAACTTAGTAAAAAGAATTTGCGAAGAAGAAGATGTAAAAATTGAGCTTGAATCAAATGAAGATTTTGCATCTTTTATCTATACTTTTAAGGATACAAAAAATGAAAATACTTCTACTTGAAGATGATTTTATGCTTAATGAGATGATAGATGAATATTTAACATCAACAGGACACTTAATAAAAAGTACAAGTACAGGAAATGAGTGTTTAAAACTTTTAGAAGACCAAGAGTTTGATTTATTGATTTTAGATATAAATGTTCCTGATATTAATGGCTTTACTATTTTAGAAACTCTTCATAAACAAAAAAGGGATATTCCTACTATTTATATCTCGGCACTTATTGATATAGAGGATATTTCAAGGGCTTTTGATATAGGCTGTTATGATTATCTAAAAAAACCTTTTCATCTAAAAGAATTAACCATTAGAATAAATAGATTACTAAAAAATCAAATCACACCAACTCAACATAAAAGATTGTCAAAATCATATAGTTTTGATTGTGAGAATTTAACTTTATACTTTAACAATGAACCACATATTTTACCAAGAAGACAAATAAAGATTATTGAAGTATTAGCAAAAAATAGAAGTTTGATAGTTGACTATGATATGTTTAAAGAGTATGCTTATGCTGGAGATGAAGTTGATATTTCAACAATTCGGTCTGAAATAAATAGAGTGAAAAAAGTTTTAAAAGAGGATTTTATTATAAATATTAGAGGTAGTGGTTATATGATAAAAATACCACAATAAAATGATAGCCTACTTCTAGGCTACCACTCTATAATGACTAGTTTTTGTTAATAGAACAAAGGTCAGAGTAAGCTGTTTCAAGTCTAGCAATCATAGACTCTTGTCCTGCTCTTAACCATTTTCTTGGGTCGTAGTAAGACTTATTTGGCTTATCTTCACCATCAGGGTTACCAATTTGACCTTGTAAATAGTCATGGTTTTTAGCTTCGTAAGCTCTTACACCATCCCAGAATGACCATTGTGTATCAGTATCAATATTCATTTTAATAACACCATACTCAATAGCTTCTCTAATTTCATGAAGCTCAGAACCTGAACCACCATGGAAAACAAAGTCAACTGGTTTAGTAGCTGTACTGTGTTTTTCTTCAATAAATTTTTGAGAATTTTCTAAGATTTTTGGGCTTAATACAACATTCCCTGGTTTATAAACACCATGAACGTTACCAAATGAAGCTGCAATTGTGAAGTTTTCAGAAACTTTTGATAATTCTTCATAGGCATAACATACTTCTTCTGGTTGAGTATAAAGTAATGCATTGTCAACATCTGTGTTGTCAACACCATCTTCTTCACCACCAGTAATTCCAAGCTCAATCTCAATCATCATATCAAGTTCATTCATTGTTTTGAAGTACTCAACACATGTTCCAATATTATCTTCTAAAGACTCTTCTGAAAGGTCTAACATATGAGAAGTATATAAAGGTTTACCAGTTTTTTCAAAGTGTTTTTTACCAGCTTCAAGTAAACCATCAATCCATGGTAAAAGTTTTCTTGCAGCATGGTCAGTATGTAAAATAACAGGGATACCATAAGCTTCTGCCATTGTATGAACATGAATAGCTCCACTTACTCCTCCTAAAACTGCTGCGTCAGCAGTTTTAAGACCTTTCCCTGCAAAATATTGTGCTCCACCATTTGAAAATTGTATAATTACTGGTGAATTAACTTTTGATGCAGCTTCTAATACCGCATTTACAGAATCCGTTCCTACTACATTTACAGCAGGAATAGCAAATTTATTTTCCTTTGCATAGGCAAAAAGTTTTTTTGCCTCACTTCCACTTAATACACCAGGTTTAACAACATCTAATACAGCCACTAATTTTCTCCTTATAATTTTATAACTATTTTTGCTTTGTCTCTTAACTTGTTAGCTTCAGACTCAAGGAAGTTTTTAAATTTCTCTTGTAATAAAACTTGCTTAATTCTGTTTTTGATTTTATCAAACTCAAGAGGTTTCTCAGCTTGTTTGTCTTCTAAATAAATCACATGATACCCAAATTGAGTTTTAACTGGGCTTTTAGAGTAGCTTCCAACCTTTAAAGCTTTTGCTGCTTTAGAGAATTCAGGAACCATTTTAGTTTCTGGGAACTTACCTAAATATCCACCTTGTGGACCACTTGGACCAACTGATTTTGTTTTTGCTAATTCAACAAATTTTTCTTTTTTATTTGAAGATTTATCTAATGCTTTAATTAAATCTTTTGCTTCATTTTCTGTTTTTGTTAAAATATGTCTAGCTTCTAAAGTAGCTGGTACTTTAAATTGAGCCTTGTTTTTATTGTAGTAATCTTTCATATCTTTTTCAGATACTTTTACATTTTCAGACTCTTTTTTTAGCCAAACTCTAAGAGCTAAATCTCTTTTTAATTTTTCTAAACTCTCTTTATACTCTTTATCTTTTTGAACTCCACTACTTACAGCTTTGTCTGTTAGAAGTTTGTTATTGATAATTTGGTCTAAAATTTGATTTTTATTCTTTTTTGGTAAAGAATTGAAATCAATATTTGGGTTTCCTAATAAAATTGCTACATCTTGCTTAGTAATTTTATCACCATTTACTGTTGCTAAAACATCAGAAGCACTTACACTACTAGTTGCTAGTGTTATTGTTGCAATAAGGCTTGTCACTAATTTTTTACTTGTAATTTTAATCATTATTTTCCTTAATAACTTTAGTTTTGAATATTTTATCTACATTATATTAACATGAAGTTAATTAGCACCTTATTTATAAATTTCAAAATTTTCCTTAAAAAACCTTTAATTTTTACTATATTTATGATATAATACGCCAAAATTTAAACTTAACTTAAATTTAAGTTACAAACGTACTAAGGAAAATCTATATGAGAATATTAATTATTGAAGATGAAATTACATTAAATAGAACTCTGCAAGAAGGTCTTACAGACTTTGGATACCAAGTAGATGCAGCAGAAAATTATAAAGATGCAGAGTACTTCATTGATATTAGAAATTATGATTTAGTATTAACTGACTGGATGTTACCAGATGGTGACGGTATTGAACTGTGTAAAATTGTAAAAAATAGAAGTTCAAGAACAGCAGTTGTTATTTTATCTGCAAGAGATGACAAAGATTCTGAAATTGAAGCTTTAAAATCTGGTGCTGACGACTATATCAAAAAACCATTTGATTTCGATATCTTATTAGCAAGAATTGAAGCTAGATTAAGATTTGGTGGAACAAATGTAATCGAAATTGAAGACCTTTCAATTAACCCTGATGAAGAGAAAATTGAATATAACGGTGAAGAGATTGAATTAAAAGGTAAACCTTTTGAAGTATTAACTCACCTTGCTAGACACAGAGATCAAATTGTATCTAAAGAGCAATTACTAGATGCTATCTGGGAAGAGCCAGAATTAGTTACTCCAAACGTAATTGAAGTTGCAATTAACCAAATTAGACAAAAAATGGATAAACCATTAAATATTTCTACTATTGAAACAATCAGAAGAAGAGGTTACAGATTCTGTTACCCTGATACTGACGAAGAAGCATAAGAAATTACACACCTAAAAGGTTAATGACGTATGACACAAGCGAAGAGCATTTATAAACAGTTTTACCAAAAACTTATACTTGCTACTTCGCTTTTTATTATTATTTTATCTTTTATTTTTTATGGTTATACGAAATCAACTATCTATGAAGAGCTAAAAGAGTCTCTTCTTTCTGATGCTGAACTAATTTTTAAAATTAGTCAAAACGCAGATACAAGCTCAAACAATTTTAATATTATTACTCATAATGGAATCAATGTAGATTTAGTAACTTTAAAACATATACCTGAAGTTCCTTACTCTACATATGAACTAAACAATAATCATTTTATGCAAATTTTATATCCATTTAATGATAAAAAAAACCAGTACATAAAAATAGTAAAGAATATTAACTCATCAATTAAGATGCTTACAAAGATTTTTAATAATATTTTATTAATCTCTTTTGGTGGCTTAATTATGGTTGTTCTTTATGCCTTTACCGTTTCTAAAACACTTTTAAGACCAATTATTCAGATTACAAAAAAACTATCTAATATGGATGAAAATTATTTAACGCAGATTAATAAAGCTAATCTTCCTATTGAATTTCATCCTTTAGCTGACTCTATCAACTCTTTAACTACAAGAATTGAAACAAATATCAAGTTTAAAAAAGAGTTATTTATTGGAGTTGCCCATGAATTAAAGACTCCATTAGCAGTAATGAAACTTAAAAATGAAGTTACATTAATGAAAGATAGAGAGGCTCAAAAATACAAAGATACTTTAAAATTAACAGTTGAACAAATTAATGATATGAATAAAATGATCTCTTCTATTTTAGATATTGGACGAGCGGAAGGTGCACAGTTTGAAAAACCAGAAGAGATTGACTTAGTTCAATATATGCAAAGAAAAACAAATGACTATAGAATGTTAAGCTCTAAAAAGAAGATTATTCTTACATTCTTTGCAAATGTAAATCACCACAAAGTAACACTTCAACCTACTTTATTAAACCAAATTATTCAAAACTTTGTACAAAATGCAATTAAATTTACTCCGGATAATAAAGCAATTGCTATAAGACTTGAAAAGACAAAAGAAGTTACTACTATTTCTATTACAGATGATGGAAGTGGTATTGATGAAGCTATTGATCTTTTTGCACCATTTAAAAGAATGGGTGAAGAAAGTGGAGCTGGTCTTGGATTATTCTTAGCAAAAAATGCTGCTGATGCACTTGGTGCTACTATTAGTTTAAAAAATAGAACTGATGGTAAAACAGGATGTATTGCTACTTTAGTTTTAAAGAACAAAACACCCCAAAAAAAACAATAATTAAAAAATATTATTGTGCTCAATCTTAGTACATTTATTTTGTACTACTTTCATTCCTTTTTCTTTTGCTTTAGCTGCAGCTTCATTGTTTACTAAACCTAGCTGAGTCCATACAGTATCAATATCACCTCTTTCAATACACTCATCAACAACTTGAGCAATTACATCTGGTTTTCTAAAGATATCAACCATATCTACTTTAAAAGGAATCTCTTTTAAACTTCTATATACTTTCTCTCCTAAAATTTCATCTTCTTTAGGATATACAGGAACCATTTTAAAACCTGCATTCTTTAAATAGTTTGCAACTCTATTACTTGCTTTTTCTTCATTTGGAGAACAGCCTATTACTGCAATAGTTTTTGTGTTTTCAAAAATCTCTTTTAATTCTTCTGTATTACTATTAATTGTTGGGAATTCGCACTCCATTTTATATCCTTTTACTTTTCTTTAAATATTACCAAAAACATATTAAAAAAACTAATATAAAAAGGAATTAAAAAATAGATTTATAGACATAAAAAAAGCCCAAAGTCATAAAGACTTTGAGCTTTTAGATTATTAAGTGTTTGTATTAAAAAATCGATAAAAGTACACCAGCAGCTACGGCAGAACCGATAACACCAGCAACATTTGGACCCATCGCATGCATTAATAATACATTCGATTTGTCATATTCTTGTCCAACTTTTGATACAACC
>NZ_PDKE01000130.1:0-389 GCF_004116715.1 Arcobacter sp. CECT 8989
CTATTTTTTTGTCTTGTTTTAATTTGTCTTAAACAAAATCACTAAATGTACTTAATTCATTTTTATGTTCTGAAGCAATAAAAACTGAAGTACCATTTTCTGTTAATTTATCTTCATGAAGTTTATCTTCTTTAGGAAGAATTAGAATACTATAGTGGTTATCTTTACACTCTTTTATGATCTCATCACTTGTGTGAGGATGAGGGTTTTTAACTAATTCAACTTCAGTTATATTTTGTCCAGTAACATGTAGTACAGTAAGGTAATTGGATTCTTCAAATGAGCTTTCTACTTTTGATAAGTAACTATTGTTTTCATTTATTGTGAACACTATTCTATGCATAGCAACTCCTTGTTATCATTGATATGGGATTATTTTAAGAAAGTTT
>NZ_PDKE01000131.1:0-389 GCF_004116715.1 Arcobacter sp. CECT 8989
TTGAAGCGGGATGGACAGAGTTTGCCTAGGATGACTGCTGCTGCATTGACGTTGAGCGACACCGCTCGTTTACCATGAGGATTTGGGACGGGGTGGCCATGCACGCCTTTCACGGTGACCTGTTCGTTCAGGCCCCCTGGGATACCAGTTCGTCGCGGCTTTTACGGACACAGTTCCGGATGGTCAGCCCGAAGCGCATCAGCAACCCGAACAATACCGGCGACAGCCGGAACTGCCGTGCCGGTGTGCAGATTAATGACAGCGGTGCGGCGCTGGGATATTACGTCAGCGAGGACGGGTATCCTGGCTGGATGCCGCAGAAATGGACATGGATACCCCGTGAGTTACCCGGCGGGCGCGCCTCGTTCATTCACGTTTTTGAACCCGGG
>NZ_PDKE01000132.1:0-389 GCF_004116715.1 Arcobacter sp. CECT 8989
AACTTGCTCAATTAATGTACGAGTTCTTAGAGTCTGACTTGAATCCTGAGCAACCCTTTCTTCTGTAAGAAGTGCTTCAATTCCCATCTTATCTGCAATTTTTTCTGATGCAATAATCATAAGTCTTTTTAGTGTAACACACATATATGATTGACTAGTTGAGTTAAAGATTTCTGTTACAACATCCTAAAAAGGAACAGATGTAAAAGTTATTCTATAAGAACTACCATATTTATTCCAAAAGTAAAATGCAACTTGCTTAACACCAATTTCATGATCTATTCCACCAAGATTAAACGAAACAAAGTGGTTTTTAATTCCTCTTTACCTAGTTACGTATAAAGCAAGAGTAGATTTAAATCCTACAGACTTAAGTGATAAAATATCCG
>NZ_PDKE01000133.1:0-389 GCF_004116715.1 Arcobacter sp. CECT 8989
TTTGGAATCGGATGTCCTCATGCGGACTCATTTCTATTTTTAGCTGCTTGGGGATCGATGTGTTTTTGAGATTGTGTTTTATTTGGTCCTAGGTTTGCAGTTACAGTTTCATTGTCTAAATCAAAAAGAGTGTGATCAATGGCAAGCTCTTTTTTGAATACTTCAATTTCATCCATTGCGATTTTTCCAGATTTTAATTTATTAACTAGTGTTTCTTCCTTGTATAAACCACCTCCAGCTCAGTTGATTAAAATATCTCCATCTTTCATTTTAGCTATTTCTTCTTCACAAATCATATCAACAGTCTCTTGATTTTTTGTTGTGTCAATAGTACTAATATCTCAAGCTAAGATATCATCGCAGTTTGTTGTATAATTAATACCTAAATC
>NZ_PDKE01000134.1:0-389 GCF_004116715.1 Arcobacter sp. CECT 8989
GCACAATTGTAAGCAATGGACAAAACATCCAACAAATGAACCAATATACAGATGACCTAAACTCATCTGCAAAACAAGGACAAAACCTTGCACAAAAAACTACTTCTGCAATGGAAGATATTACTGAACAAGTAACATTGATTAATGAATCGATTTCTATTATTGATCAAATTGCTTTCCAAACAAATATTCTTTCACTAAATGCAGCAGTTGAAGCAGCAACTGCAGGTGAAGCTGGAAAAGGTTTTGCAGTTGTAGCAGCAGAAGTAAGAAACCTAGCTAGTAGATCAGCTGAAGCAGCTAAAGAGATTAAAGATTTAGTTGAAAATGCAACAAGTAAAGCAAATGAAGGTAAATCTATTAGTGCTGATATGATTACTGGATATAAC
>NZ_PDKE01000135.1:0-388 GCF_004116715.1 Arcobacter sp. CECT 8989
TTTAGCTTATCAAACTGTATAATTTAATGTACTAAGTGCAAAAATGGCTTTGAGAGCAATCTATTAAGTGTCAGAAGTGGAAGAGGATGATTATGAGGGTTCACTTGCTCACGATGCTCTTATGACTGAAGCATATTTAAAGTATGCATATGAGTTTTTCTCTCTTACTGCTGGTAGACAAGCAATTGATTTAGAGGGGTTAGGAGATTATAATGAAGCAGGTGTTGCAGCTATTACAGCAGTACCAGATAAAACAATAGGTTTAGGATATACAGTTAGCCAAGCAGCATCTGATGAGGATGAAAGTAGGGATTTGACAGAATTAACAGAAGATGGTGCGGAAGTGTTAGAGATAGAATATGACGGTATAGAGACTGTAGTAGTTAAA
>NZ_PDKE01000136.1:0-386 GCF_004116715.1 Arcobacter sp. CECT 8989
CCTATTTCTGGTTTTATTGGTATTTCAGGTGTAACAAAAGGTGCTTTAGTATCAGCGAATCAAACTGATGCATTAACAACAATAAGAGATAATTCTACTGTTTATGTTGATTTACACCAATCACAAAATGAACTCTTAGCTTTAAAAAAACTTCTTAGCAAAGATAATATAAAAAAAGGAAGTACTGAAGTTACTTTAACTTTAAGTGATGATTCAATCTATCAATACAAAGGCGTTTTACAACTTCAAGAAATAAATGTAGATGAAAATACTGGAACTGTAACTTTAAGAGCAGAATTTCCAAATAGCGAAGGATTATTATTATCTGGAATGTTTGTAAGAGCGACTATTCAAAGTGCAATTGATTCAAAAGCATTTTTATTACC
>NZ_PDKE01000137.1:0-386 GCF_004116715.1 Arcobacter sp. CECT 8989
ATCCTTGAAATGTAGTTTCTGTAATTGAATCAGTTGTTGTTTATTGTAGCGTTTAAATCAAAGCTAGAAAAGCATAATTATTATTTATCTAATACTTAAAGTTTTTATTATTTAAAATGTAAGTTTAAATGCTTGCTTTTTTTTGCACATAATATTATAAAATCTCAATTGTTTTTGAGGCATATCCGCACTCATTGTCATACCAAAGTAAAAACTTAATCATTTTCTCTTTTTTTACATCTGAATATCTGTGGTCAATAATAGTTGTATAGGCTTGTTTTTTGAAATCACTAGAAACAATAGGCACATAGTTATTTAAAACTATAGGACAGTTTTGCATTTCCTCAAACTCTTTAAAAAGATTTATAAATTATGTTTTAGAAATT
>NZ_PDKE01000138.1:0-384 GCF_004116715.1 Arcobacter sp. CECT 8989
GTTGATCATACAATAGAATATACAAGTAAACTTCCAGAAGATACAGGTATGTGTGGGTTAGAGTTTGATGACCTGCCAAATTACTTTGGCAACCACAGAGCTGAGTATGGTGTCTATGATTTAAAAGCCAACGATATCGAAGTAAGTGAAAAGCTTGGTTTAAAAGCTTTAACTCCTATAGCTTTAGTAACAGAAGAAAATGAAATAGTCATTTATAAAGCAACCCCAATTACTCAGTTTAATAAATTTAAGTCACTGCTTCACGAGTTTAAGGTTGAGCTCCACAGGGGGATTTTCTCTTAAAAAGCTTTATTTGAAAACCATGAAAAAGAGAGGAACACCGAGTTAAATGGTCAAGAAGGGAAGTGGCAAAGACCTTAAAAA
>NZ_PDKE01000139.1:0-383 GCF_004116715.1 Arcobacter sp. CECT 8989
GTTCAATACTATTATTTTCACTTCCAAAACTATTTTCTTCACTTACAATATTTAAACAAACTGCATCAAGATTCTTTTTTTCTAGCATTTTTGTTGCATTCTCAACTGCACTTAATTCATCCATTTCTTCTTTAAATCCAATAGAAATTATTTCACTTTTATCTAAATAATTTACAATATCACTATTTTGTTTTAACGCTAAATTCCACTGGATTCCTATTAAATCTTTTTTTAACTTTCCTTCTTGAGGATATGATGGTAAATAATCACTAATAGCAGCCACCATAAATAAAAAACTCTGTTTTTTACTCTCTTTTTTTGCAATTTCTAATGAACTTACTAAAGATTCGTACATTTCAAATGAACTTTGCACTTTTATTAAA
>NZ_PDKE01000015.1:0-58635 GCF_004116715.1 Arcobacter sp. CECT 8989
ATAGTAAATTATCTAACTATCTTATACCTGATTTATTTGAAAATTAAATAAATAGACCCATTCTTAAAATATACATCATAATTGAATATTAATTATAAATTTAAAAATTTTTGAAATTCTAATATCTGATATAAATAATAATTTAAAATTTTATTAGAAATTATATGAAATTTTATATTCTATTATTTGGACGAAAGAATTTATGAATTTATTTGTCACAAAATTTCGATATAAACATTAATTCAATATTCTTTATCTTTTTACAAAGAAAAACAAATATATAAAAATGAACTAAAAGTAAAATAAATGTAAATGGTATGATTATCTTTGATTCTTGAACATAAAAAAACCTGCTAAGTATCCATCTTGAAAAACATTGCCATTGATTATTCCTACAAATAGGGATATTAATAAACAACTACGATAAGAAATAATATTTGTATTAAAATAAGAAAATCTTTCAAAATTTATGAGATATTTAAATGCTACATACGCAATATACTTTAATAAAAAGTATAAAAGAAGTGAACATTTGTGGCAAGGAAGATTTAAATCATGGTATGTGGCAAATGAAGCATACCTTTATATACTTATGAGAGATATTGAACAAAACCCATTAAAAGCAAAAATGGTTGACAAAATAGAATATTATCCTTATAGTTCTAGTTACTATTTTTTTAAAGAAGAGAGTACCTAGATATTTGCAAAATTCATGGATAGTAAAAACACATGGGCAAAATATCGATGAAATAGAAGACTTTTTTGATTGTGATATAGATAGTGAAGATTTAAAAGAATTAATAAAAGCTTCAAGCTTAGTGGAAGCACCAGATATTGAGAAAAAAATAAATACAGAAAAACTAAAAAAACTGTTTGATGAAGTTACAGATAATCAAACAAGAAATAAGTATATTTTAGAATCATATGAGCAAGGGTATTCTCAGTATGTAATTGCTAAAATAATCGGTATATCTCAGCTAGCAGTCAATAAGATAATTAGGAGAAGTATTTGATAAGATTATCGTTATCACCTGACCCCTTTTTTTAAGCTTTTACAGATTTGAGTTTTTATCTTAAAAATACTACAAGTATCAAAATAAATACATCTAACAATACAAATATTAATATTTTATTGAATTTTTTTATCGTTAAAATAGCTAAGCTTTTTATTTCTTTTATTTTTTCTGTATCATCTTCATCATAAAAATTATCATAATTTTTTGAAAAACTTCCCCAGGGAAGCCTCATTTTTGTATAATTTATAGAATCAAAATATTTTTCAGATATTTTTCCTGTTTCTTTTAACTTTTTATTTAATTTAAGACTAATTTTCATAGCAGAGAAATATATTTTTAATAACCATACAAATAAAATAATAAAAATTAAAAACAATACTAAAAAAATTCCTTGGCTCATTTGTATTCCTTTATAATCCTAATAACTTATTCATCTAATTTAATACCTTAAATATTCTTATTATTTTTAATGTTTGCCAAATTTCTACTTTTTATTTCGTTTGTACTCTTCATATGTTTTGGGAGTATCTTCTTGAGAAGTATTTCTTTTATTATTAACTTTTGCATTCCAAAACTCTTTTATTGCTTGGCTTATTGGTTTGGTTTTTACTTTATGATAAATTTGTCCAAAACCAAGGATAATGGCACTTAAAAGTAAATTTACATTAGTCTCAAGTGAATAAAAGAAAAAGCCTCCAATAAATACTAATATTGCTATATTTGATATAAAAAAACTTATATATGCTATTACATTATACATATCTACTTACTCCTATTTTGGAACATATCCAATCCATTGTTACTAACTTGACTCGCACTATCATTAATATTTTTTTCAATAATTAGATTTTTGAATTTCAAGCTATTAAATATGAATATATCATTATAATAAAGACATCCAATAAAACAAGAAACATAATTTTCCGAAATTCTTTTACATTTACAATCCATAATGTTTTTAATTCTTTTATTTCTTCACTATCATCTTCATCATAAAAATTGTTATAATCTTTTGAAAAACTCCCCCATGGAAGTCTTTCTTTTGTATAATAAACCATACCAAACAATCCATTTATTTTTCCATGTTCATTTAACTTTTTACTTATTCTTTGCTCAATCTTTCTTCCTCTTAATATTTTTTTTAGTGCTAAAGAAAATAAGACTAAAAAAAGTAAAAAAGTAATTAAAAAAAAACTATGATTCATTCATTATCCTTTAATCCTAATAACTTATTCATCTAATTTAATACCTTAAATATTCTTATTATTTTTAATGTTTGCCAAATTTCTACTTTTTATTTCGTTTGTACTCTTCATATGTTTTGGGAGTATCTTCTTGAGAAGTATTTCTTTTATTATTAACTTTTGCATTCCAAAACTCTTTTATTGCTTGGCTTATTGGTTTGGTTTTTACTTTATGATAAATTTGTCCAAAACCAAGGATAATGGCACTTAAAAGTAAAACTATATCCTTATCAAATGAATACACAAAAAAATGTATAATTCCAGTAAAAATAGCAATATAAACTACAAAAAAACTTATATAGGCAATAACATTATACATCTTTATCTACTCCTACTATTCTGTATCATTTCTATCCCATTATTTTAGCTTGACTTGAATCTTTAAAAAAGTTTTTATCTGGATCATAAGTATAAGAAATTCCTCCAGCAATAGAACCAGCTATACCCAAAGGAGTACTTAAAGGAGCTAAAACAACTGATATTTTGGTCAATTCAGACCCTACACTTAATGCAAGTGAAAGATTAGAAAATGCTGCAGAAGCAGCTTTCCTCTGCTCATATTCAGTTGGTAAAACCCTTGTACTTTGTGTAGCAAATTCATTTATGAACAAGTCTCTATTTGATATTTCTAAACTCGGATTAAAAACGATAGGGCTTGCTCCATTTTCTTTAAATATACTTATTCCATTATTATATTCAGTATAACTTCCGTTATCCCATTTTGCTGCTGTCATATTGGCATCTCTATTATATGTTGTATATTGTCCTACATTATCATGGCTATAATCAATATTTCCAATGTTTCCAAATCCACTAATATTATTATAACTTACTGTAAAATCATCCGTTCTTCCACTGATACTATAGCTCACATATCCTCCATCAAATCTTTGATATGCCGTCGTCCCAAATGCATCCAAATACTTCATTAACATAAGCATACAAATTCATACCATCTATATATCCCTTAGGGTCTTTTGATATAAATCTTCCTAAGTTAGGACTATACATTCTATTTCTATAATAATACAATCCAGACTCACTGTCATATCTTCTACCTGTATATGTTATAGTATTATTTACATTGGATTTTAAAATAACATTTGAACTTGAATTTTTTATGGTCAGTATACCAAAACTATTATGAGAGTAAGACTCGACAATATTTCCCAAAGAGTCTGCTATGGCTTGAACAGAGTATTGTCTATCTTTAACATAGTAAGAGGAAGAGAGAAGACAAATTAAATTTTCAATAAATATCTCAAAGAAATATATTGCAGATTTATTTGATATGCAGAATATAAACTACGTAAATGAATATGTTTCAAGCAATTTTGTAGAGCATAGATTTAAACATAAAAAACAATAACTCAAATTTTTACTTAAAATTTAAAAAAATGTAGGGTTTTATCTCAAACTTTTTACAAAAAAAATAATACTTTTTTCTAATATTTACGTTTTAAAACTAACTTTATTTTTGCATTTAATATGAATTATTTTATTAATTTTTTTATCAAAAAAACTATCAAGATAAAAGGTATTTTTTTATTTTAATCATGAATTTATATTAAAATTGATTAAATGATATATGTATATATTTTGGAAATAAAGCTTTTCCCCCTCAAAGTTAGCCAATATACTAAAAATCATTTAAAATTGATTTTAGAGTACTCTATGTCATTTTAAAAGCTATATTTAACTTAATTTATAAGTTCTTATTTTAGTTATAGTAAATTACTTTCGTGTGATTAATATTAATTTACTAAAGTAAACCATAATATACTATATATATAGTATACTATACTGTACGCACATTACTAGTGTTTTCTAACTCTATACTATAATATACTATATAATAGTGCAATATTTTAGATTCATAATAGTTTTATTGTTCTTTTCACAAAATGCATTTGAAATATAAATTTCCCCTTACATGTGCATAGTATATTATAAATATACACGTATTAGTATTGTTATATAAAGACATAGTATTAAATAAAATCAAGTTTTTTAATGTTGTCTTTTAACTCTAAATAATAGAAAATACATGTGGATATTTATCCTGTTTTAGATTGAATTTTGTATTAATTGTATATACATTTTGATTAATTATTTGATAAGAAATTCTGCAAAAAAAGTCTTCAGATAATAATACATTTTTAACACATATTCCAATAAAATTGTAAGATATTTTTCTAATTTTTTTGACTATTGAACAACTTTTTTCACTCAAAAACAGTAATCTTTCTTATGTAATTGTTATTAGATTTTTTTCATTTTATCTGTATTATAATCATATTTTCCAATTGCTAAAAAAATTCCAATAAAAAGTAAAATAAGTGTAAATATCTCTATAATAGCCATTTAAATTATCCTTATTTATATTTATTAAAGTATACAATATAATCTTATAAAAATACTTAATTTTTATATTCTATTGTACAGAAAAATGAATCATTTAAAGGATTAAAATACAGAAAAAATAAAATAAAATTAAGTACTTATATAATTACATTATTAGGTTTATTCTTTTACTTTTTTATATCCTTACTTTTTAATATTAATGATGTAAATGTTACTTCAACGAGAATAATTTTATTGATTTTTGGAGTTATATTTACGTTCAAATAATGAGAAGAAAAACAAGTATATATGTTTTTTTAGTAATATAGAATAACAAAAGGATAAATAATGATTGGATTATAAATTTTACAAATAACAACAATTTTTGCTTTGCATTGCTTTCATAGAAGCTTTCTTCAGGAGTTAAAATTAATGTAAAAACAAAGTAAGATAAAAGTTTATTTATAACTTACATAGTTTATTTTATATTCCTTTTTTCTTTATCTGATATTGTAAATAAGGAGTCATAATGTTTATAATTGAAGCAATTACACTTATTACTTTAGAGCAATAGTAATTTTCTTATTAATAGAAAATATGACTCTAGTAGATTTTAATTACTTTAGAATTAAAGTATTAAAAAAAACTATAGGTTCGTCTTTTTTTTGAAGAAAAATAGAGTATATTTTTTTATTCTCTTTTGATTGAGAAACTTTAAATTTGAAAATATCACTGTCGAGCTTATCTATGAAAGCATCATTGAAAAAAGAATCTAATACTTCTCCTTCATTGAACTTATATAGACTCTCTATTCGAAGTAAATTTTTATCTTGTGAGATTATATATGTAACATATTTATAAAAAGGATTATGATACATATCATTTGTTTGTATCTTTAAAATTGTATTTGAGGATCTATCAAAAGTTATTTCAATATTTTTTGCTTTTGCAATATCTTCATAAAGTATGGATTTGAGTCTATTACTTGATTCTAGTGCATTAAGTTTTTTTTCATAGAAAAAGTTACTTTGCTTTGTAAGGTCTAAGGATTTATATAAAAAAACAAGAATAAGAGAAAAAAGTGTGATACTTATAAGGAACTCTATTAAAGTAAAAGCTTTTTTCATTTATTTATCTTTATTGTATAAAACTTCTTTTTTATACTGTTCTTTATAGAATATGTACTTTCTATTGTCGTAAAAGAAATAGGTGGGTGTTCTAACTCTTTTGTATCCAAAGTTTTATTTTTTATAGTTATATTTGTGGCTTTCGTTTGTTTTTTTAGCTCTTCATTATTTAGTGTTAGATTTTCATCTATGATGAGATTTTTGTTTCTATTATCACTTACTTGATAATTTAAGGAATAAAGACTTATGTAAGCTTGGTTTAGTTTATTTACATCACTTTTTTCTATAATAAATAAGTTATTTTGTTCGATTTTAATAAGTGAGCCAATAACTATTGTTATAATAATGATAGATATAAGAACCTCTATAAGAGAAAGAGCTTTTTTCATCTTTATTTTATACCAATTCTTATAGCTTCTTCAAAGGATGTACTTCCTTCTATTAACATAGTTTTTAATTGCTCACCAAGAGGTTGCATACCACCTTCTATGGCTAAATTCATTAAGTCATTATCATCAAGATTGGTATGAAGATGTTTTTTAATTTTATCATCGACTAAAAAGAGTTCTCCAATAGCAACACGACCACTATATCCTGTAAAATTACAAAGTTTACACCCTACTGATTTATATATTTTGGTATCAGCTGGAATATCAAACATTTCATTATAATCTTTAGCTAAATCATCTTCTTCTTTACAAGAAGGGCAAAGTTTACGAACTAACCTTTGTGCTAAAACTGCCAATAATGATGATGTCAATAAAAATCTTTCCACTTTCATATCTACAAGTCTTGAAATAGCAGCAGGTGCTCTGTTTGTATGTAAAGTAGAAAAAAGTAAGTGACCAGTTAAAGCTGCTTGTACTGAAATAGAAGCCGTTTCACTGTCTCTAATCTCTCCTACCATAATGATATCTGGGTCTTGTCGTAAAATAGATCGTAATCCACTAGCAAAAGTTAAGCCTACTTGTGAGTTTACTTGTATTTGATTAATCTCATCAGATTTGTATTCTACTGGGTCTTCTATAGTAATAATATTTTTTTCTTTATCAACAATATGTTGTAATAAAGCATGAAGAGTTGTAGACTTTCCACTTCCTGTTGGTCCAGTTACTAATACCATCCCATAGCTATTGTTCATGATACTTTCTAGACTATTTGTTATATGAGAGGAAAAGCCTAATTCATTTAAAGTAGGAATATCTTCACTTTGCATCAAGATACGCATTACTACACGCTCTCCATAAAAAGTAGGCAAGATAGATACCCTAATATCTAACACTTTTTTAGCAATTTTAATTTGTGTTCTTCCATCTTGAGGAACACGTTTTTCACTAATATCTAGGCTTGAGATTACTTTTATACGACTTATTACCAATGCCATTATGTTTTTCTCAAGTTCAACATGCTTAAATAAAACACCATCAACTCTATATCGTACTTCACCTTTGTGCTCATGCATTTCTATGTGGATATCACTTGAACGCTTTTTTATTGCTTGATAAAACAACGAATTTACAAATTTAATAATAGGTGCTGATTCTTCTGAAGTTAAAATATCTGAACTATTTTTCAAAAACTCTGCAACAGAAAAATCTTCATCATCAAAAGATGCATCTTCTTGCTCTTTTTGGATACTATTCATTTGTTTATCAGTACGTATTTCAACAAAATGATTATAGAGTCTATCAAAAGATATTTCATCTAAAAAGATTACTTCATATTCATAATCAAATTTTGATAAATAATCTAATGCTTTACTCATATGTTTTTCATTAAGACAAATAACTATTTTGTCTTCAAGTTGAGAAAAAAGTACATAGTTTTTTAATGCAAGTTCATAACCTTCATGTTCATAAGGTAAAAGTGAAGGATAATGTTTTTCATTAATCTTCATGGCTTTTGCCCATTATCATATCCATTTGTTTCTCATGAATAGATTTATTATCATTATCTTTTAAATCTTCTATTTCTTCTTCTATTTCCTCTTCTATTTCCTCTTTTTTATCTTCTAAGTCCTTATTCTTTTTCATAATTTCTAAATGTCTTTGTACTAATCTTACTTCTAAATCTTTTGTATATTGATCTTCAAGTAGTTTTAATTCTGTTAATTGTTCTCTTACAAAAGTTAAACCTTCACTGTTTGGTACAATATAAGGTGTCATAATAACTACTAGATTTATTTTATCCTCTGCTTTTTTTGTATTTTTAAATAATGTTCCAAGAACAGGAATATCACCTAAAAAAGGAACTTTATCTTCTATCATATCAGATTTATTTTTTATAAGTCCACCAATAATAACACTTTCACCATTTGATACTATTGCGGTAGTTTTTACCTCTTTTTTACTTGTATCTGGATTTGTTTGTCCATCTTTGAGCTCTTTTGCATCTTCTAAAATCGTCTCTATCTCTAAAGTAACTTTATTGTCATCTGAAATTCTTGGTTTTACTTTTAAAGTCAAACCTATATCTTCCCTTTGAAAAGTATTATTAGTCGTTCCCCCATCTGTTGTTGTTGTACCTGTTTGAAAAGACTTTGTTTCTCCAACATATATTGAGGATTCTTTATTGTTAATACATAAAATTGATGGTTCTGAAACTATATCTATGGCTTGATTATTTTTTAACAAATTTAATGTCGCACCTAAAGCTATCCCTGAATTTAATGTTTTTGTATTAAAGTTTAATAAAGATTCAAGGCCAGAACTTAGAGCATTTACACTCCCTCCAAGATTTGCACCAAGTGTAAAAATTCCATTACTCGTTGCTTCTGCAGCAGTCAATCCATATTTAATACCTAAATTATGTATCTTATTAGCACTAACTTCTATGATTTTTGCTTGAACATAAACCTGAAATCTCTCTTGGTCAAGTTTTGAAATAATCTCTTTTATGTATCTTATTTCATATTTTGGTCCAACCAATACTAAGGCATTTATCTCCTCATCAATTGAAACATAAGGTTTATTGTCAGGGTCAATGTATTTCTTTTTATTGATTATTCCTTCAATTATTTTTATCATATTTTTTGCTTCAACATTTTTTAAAGTAATAACATTAACAACTCGTTCTGCTAAACTTCCAATTTTATCTACGTTTTTAATATATTTTTCTAAAAAATCGACATTTTTTTCTTTTCCAACAAGTAAGATTGAATTGTCATCTTTATTTGCAAGTACGATAACTTTTTCTTTTTCTATTTTTTCATCAAAAACAGACTTTGCAATATTTTTTAATGTTGTTTCTGCACTTGATACTTGAATATTTTTTAATTTAATACTTCGAACTGTTTTTTTTGCATCTTTTGAAATGAGTCTTATTATCTTTTCTATAGTCTCTATATTACTTTCAAAATCAGTTATAACTATCACATTAGATTCTTTATCTGTAACTAATTTTGCAGACTTTGAAATAAGGTGTCGTATTTTAGAAGCAATATATTCTACATTTGAATATTGTACAGAAAAAACTTTTGTCACCATTTGATCGTACCCATTTTTATTTTTTCCTGCAAGTACAGGAAGATTGTATTTAGAGCTATCTTGCATTTTTACAATACGTAAAATACCATGATTTTCAACTATTGTTAAGCCTTTTGACTCAAGTACATAAATCAAAATATTATAAATATCCTCATCATAAAGCTGTTTATTTGTGATAAAATCAACATTACCACTCACTTTTGTTGTTAATAAAATATTTTTACTAATAATCTTTGAAGTAATTTTTATCAAATCCTCAATACTTAGATTTTTAAAACTTATATCAATAGGCTCTTTCTTGGCAAAAAGATTTAAAGATAAAAATACTACTAATATAAATACTTTTAATATACTAATTTTCTTTATTTTATAACAACTATTTATCATCTTTTCATAACCTTATATTTTAATTTATCTTTATTTATTTCTAATTTGTATTCTATTTTGTCTTTTACAAATATTACAAGTAACTTGTCTATTTTTTTAAGTTGATAGCCTTTGAAACTATCATTTAACGCCAAAATATGGCTTTTTTTTGTACTTTTCTCTTTTAACACTATCCAACCTAAACCGTTTCTTTTTGAATAAATTGCATTAAGCTCCAATTTGGAAAGAAAAGGATAAATTTTTTGTTTAGTAACTACTTGCTTTGTTTTTATTTGTGTATTTTTAAATCCAAAAGTTGATAAATAATCATAATCACGAAAAGCAAATCTATAACGGTTTTCAATAATATAATCAACTCCCACTTTAGGAAGTATCAAAAACAATATAATATTAAGAATATAACTTACTAAAAATAAAAACATTAGAGTAAATACATATTTAGATACAAAATTAAAATTGATATTCATAATAATATTTTCCTTTAACTAATTTCCAATTATTAAACAAATAATTAAAATCAATTTTTACTAATCTTGATGGTTCTAACTCTAATGTGATTATTTTTTCTTTCAAATTTATGATTCCTGTCATTTTACCCATCTTCCCTATTCCTTTGATTGTGATATTCAAAGGATTAATAATAGAATAATTTATAGATAATATATCAATTAGATTCTCATACTTGCTACTATTTTTATTTAGAAAAAATATATTAGTTATTTTTGCATGTGAGAAAAAAAATTTAGTTGAGATACTTACAGATTCAAATTTTGCATAGGGTTTTCTTTTATATATTATATTTCCATTGCTTATTTTTAAATACAATAACTTATCATCTATTAACTCTTGAGAAATAATAATTTCCTCTTTCTTTAATGCTTTTTCAAAGAGAAAATAAAGATTCTCTTTTGGTAAGAACAAGATAAAAGAGAAACTAAAAAACAATATATAAAGAATAATTTTTAATACTTTTTTCATATTATTTCTCCATCTCAAAACTAATCATATTTGACGTAATAGTGAGTTTTTTTATTAAAAATCTATCTTGCAAAATTTGATTTAAAAATTTATTTAATACTTCTTTATTATTACTTTTAATTAAAGCTTTTATATATTTACCTTCATTTATTATTTGTATATTCTCTTTTCTAAATGGAGTATTAGATTTTAGTCCTTTTATTTTAGATAATAAATTTGATTTATCTTGATGGTTACTTTTAAGTATACGAAAATCTTTTGCAGTAAGTATTTCATGTGCAAAATTACTTTGAATATCTTTTAACTTACTTTTTTCTGTACCTAAGTATATAAAGGATAAAAAAAGAAGAAGGAATAGGATTATTAATATATATATTGGATTTATTCTATTCATATTTTAACTCTACTTTCATCAAACTACCTTCTCTCTTTTGTTTAATTATTTTAAAGTTTTTTGTAAAGTAAGTTTTAAAATAACTTGGAATCACATTATCAATATCAAGTTGAAATATTTTTCCATCAAAATCAATTCTTTTGATAATTGCTTTATTATCCCTCTTTTGATAATCAAAGATATATCCTATTGATTGGCGTAAACTATTATTAGCATTAAAGTTTTTTTTCATTCTTTTTAAAATTGCATTTGTTTCAAAACTAGTACTTGGGAGATTATATTGTTTTTTTATACTCTGCTCTTTTCTTTCTAAAATAGAAATATTCTTACTGATTATAAAATATTGAAATATATTTAAAAATATCAAAATCAAAGTTACAATACCTATGCTATTAATGTACTTTACATCAATAATAGATGAATAAAACTTCAATCTTATTTTGTACTTAGAAAGAATATGTTCTTTCAACATAGAATTGATATCTTCACTATTACTCTCAAAAGGAAATGGTATTTTTACTAATATTTCATCCTCTGTGTAAATAAACTGTTCTGTATTTGAATAAAGTGCTTTTTTATTTGAGAATTCTAATTGAGCAAAATGGATATTACCTACTTGAATATTTTGTAAATTGGCATTTTTAATAGCAGCTAAGATTTCTGAATTTTTATATGCAAAACATAAAAAATGATGTTTAGACTTTTTCATTGCAAAAAATGAAAAATCACCCAAAGGCAAAACATCACTAAAAAGATTAGGCAAAAATACCAAAGCATCTTTTTTATTTTTAACAGGAATTTCAAACTCTCTTACCCAATAAAATTCAGGAGACAAAATAATATCTACCTTATCCAAAGTTTTAAAATAAGATTTTTTAGTTAAAAATAGTATCTTCTTTTTCTTATTTAAAAGCAATATTAAACCCCTTGATTTTTTTATCTGTTATATCAAAAATAAAATTACTAATAACGAGATGATTAGAATGTGTAATATCAAGATGTCCTATTATTGCTATTTTTTTTTCAGTATTAATAAAACTCAAATTGTCTTGTATAGTTTTTATATCATCACTATCTGATTTTTCAATAAAAAGTTCTATAAGAGTATTTATTTGTTCAAAATTATCAATATTCCCATACTTCTTAATATATGATACAACCAAGTTTTTAAAAACAGAAAAACCAAAAACATTATTATCTAAAAAAAGGTTTTCTATTTCTTTTATTTTAACTTTATCTTTTTTTGATAAGTCATTAATATCATATCTATCTTCATACTTTTTAAAACTTACTTTTGCCTTTATATCTCCATACTCCAAATCTACACCTTCTTGAAGTGATTCGTCTTCCAATAACAAAGGTATTTGTTCTTTATTTTTTAAGAAGTAATCAAAAAACTCATTTTTTATATTATCAACACTTATAAGTAATTTTATATAGTAAGTATCACTATTTGATTCTTCTATATAACTATTTGCATCATTGAGATTTTTGATTAACAAGGCACTTATTGCCATAATAAACATCAAAGTGATAACTAATACAATTGCTTTTTTATTTTGTACATACATAATTTAGCCCAAATTCATAGAAAATATTGGTAGGAGCATCGCTATAACAATAAACCCAATAATAGAACCAATAAAAAGCATAAAAGCAGGCTCTAAAAGAGCTAAAAAAATAGCAATTCTATCTTTGCTATTTTCATTATAAAGTTCTGTTAGATTGCTTAATATTTTACTCAACTCACTGGTTTCTTCTCCAATAGCAATTGCGTGAATAAATGAACTATCTACTTTATATATTTCACTTGAATTTAAAGCTTCAGAGAGCCTTTTACCTTCAACAACCTTAGCTGAAGCTTCCAGAAATACCTTTTTAATAACACTGTTCTTTATGATATTTGTACCTAAATTAAAAGATTGTACAATTGGTACACCTGAACGAATCAAAATAGAGTTCATATAAGAAAAACGACTTAATTCACTCAATTCTACCAATTTACCTAAAAAAGGTAATTTCAATAAAAAACTATCCACAAAAAAATGAAAATTTTTTGATTTTTCAAATAGATATATAAATAATATTATGAAACTAATCAATCCAAAAAAAAGTATCTGATAGTTATTTGAAAAAAAGTTTCCTAGAAGTATCACTAAGGTTGTAATTTTTGGTAAAGCTTGATCATATTGTGTAAAAATTGCTGTAATCTTTGGCACAATAAAACTTAACATAAATCCAACAACAAATAAAGATACAAGCAAAATAAAACTTGGATATGCCATCGCTGTAATCATCTGCTTTTTAACACGCTCTTGTTCTTTTAAAAAGGTCGCTAGTTCAGCTAAAACAACTTTTAATAATCCACCATTTTCACTTATTTTGATGGATTGTTTATAGAATTCTGGAAGTTTTATGCTTTTTTGTAAATCTAAAGCAGAATAGAAATTTTTCCCTTCATCTAGAAAAATAGATATTGATTCAAAAAATGTATTCATTTTTTTGTCATTTTTATATTGTTCATTGATTAACTTAATTGCACTTACTAATGGAATCCCAGAGTTTAAATATATACTTAAATCACGACTAATTTCAGATAAGGCACTTGCTTTTATATTAGATTTTTTTCTAAAATCATAACTTAAAAATGTACTTTTTTTCTCTTCATGAAGTTTGTTAAAAATGATTTTTTTAACTTTTAATTTAGCCTTTGCATCTTCTATAGAAAAAGCTTCTATTTTTGAAGATATTTTTTTGCCACTACTATCTATCCCATTATATTTAAAAAGCATTCTTCACCTCAGTTTCAAGGCTGTCCAGATAAGATACAACATCATTCAAATAATCAAATTCTTTTGGCTTTTCATGAATACTATTAAAAAGTAATACCTCTTTATCTGTCTGTACTATTAAATCTTTGTGTCGATTATTTTGATTGAATACTAGTTGAAATACAATTTTAAATTCTTCAAAAGTGTCAAACTTCAAATATCCGTATGAGATTCGATTCATGCTTTTATTATACTTATATACTATGGGTTCTCTTTCAAAAAAATGCTTTATTGTCAAATCAGGTTTTAACTTACCATCAATATAAATAAAACAATTCAAACTATTCTCTACACACTTAAATGCTAGTTCGTTTTTAAACTTTTGTTTTAGTAAGTATGACTTTAGATTGATAAGTGTAATATCTGTTTTTTTCAGACTCATCATCTTAATTTTGGGTAAAAAGACACTATATATTATCCCAACAAGAACAAGAACAAGGACTAATTCCAAAAGTGAAAATGATTTTTTCAATCATATTCCTATTTGTTACACTTAGAATAGTAAATATCATCGTTACCACCCTCTTTTTTATCAGGACCAAATGATATTAATTCAAAAGATTTTCCATCTTCATTTGATATATATACAAAGAGATTATCCCAAGAATCTTTTGGTATCTTTCCATCTTCAAAGTAGTTGTTTTTGACCAATATATCAAGTTTTTCTTCTGTAGTTGGATAATTACTTCTATCAATCTTGTACATTTTTAAAACTTGACTGACACTTTTCATTTGTATACAAGTAAGCTTTTCTTTAGCCTCTTCACTTTTACCTACTAAGTTTGGCAAAACAAACATTGCCAATAATCCTAAAATAATAATAACAACCATCAACTCCATCAATGAAAAAGCTTTTTTCACAAATATTCCTTTTGTAATTAATAAAGATAGATTTTAGCTAAAAAAATTATTATATAAAATAAAATAGTTGCATATTAATTATAAATTTAAAAATTTTGAAATTCTAATATCTGATATAAATAATAATTTAAAATTTTATTAGGAATTATATGAAATTTTTGTATTCTATTATTTAGACAAAAGAATTTTTGAATTTATTTGTCACAAAATTTCGATATAAACATTAATTCAATATTCTTTATCTTTTCTACAAAGAAAAACAAATATATAAAAATAAATTAAAAGTAAAATAAACGTAAACAGAGTAATTGTTTTTGATTCTTGAACATAGAAAAAACCTGCTAAATATCCATCTTGAAAAATACTGCCATTAATTAGTCCTACAAATAGGGATATTAATAAACAACTACGATAATAAATAATATTTGTATTAAAATAAGGTTTATATTTTTTAATACTTATGTACATTATAATTGTGATAAATACCATAATAAACAAATATGTATTAGAACTTATATTAAATAAATCATTCATTTTAAACTTTCCAATAAACTTTTAGTTGTATTATAACTGCTAACTTCCTCAAAAAACAATGTTCCTGTAGACATACTTTCATATGCTCTTTCCGTAAAATAAAAGTATTTTAATCTAGATATTTTTTTATAATTAAATTAATTACATTTTGCAATCTTATTTATGAAACTTTAGGTTATCGTTACACCTGAACCATATTATTTATTTTCCCGATCAAAAAACTCTACTACTTTATAAAAATAGGTTCCTTTTTTAGCACTACATTTAATTTTATGAGATAATAATGCTGCAGGTATTGCTATAATTAAATATCGTTTTGAAGTTTCAGAACTAATATCCATAACTTCAAAAATACCTAATAGTTGTATGAAAATACAACTAAATGTAATAAATAATAATATAAATTTAAAAGTACATTTAATGCAATTCATTTAATTCAACTCCGTTGCTTTATAAGGATAAGGTATATAATCATTTAGTATTTTTGTATTTAACTTTTTCTCAGGAGCAACGAGATGTTTCATTGTTGTTGCTCCTACTGATATAATTGAAGCTACAATTGCAACTTTTTTAAATTTTAAGGCAGTGGCTCCCTCAGCAACAATATCTGCTCCTACAGAAACTTTATCAAACATATCATAAGCATTTTTCTGTCTTTCATATGTCGTTTGTCCACCATAGATTGTATCATTCATTACTGAAGTCATATTTGGTCTAAACTCATTAACAGATCTATCAACTGCATTTCTATTCTCAATCATGATAGTGGATATAGCATTATCCTTAAACACACTAATGCCATTATTATATTCAGTATAATTTCCTGAGTCCCAATTTGCAGTTGTCATACCAGCTAAGTTATTTTTTGTTGTAAATTGTCCTACATCATCATGGCTAAAATCTGTATCTCCACTATTTCCAAATCCACTACCATTATCATAATTTACTGAATAATCATCTGTTCTTCCACTTATACTATAACTTACATATCCGCCATCAAATCTTTTTACTGCCGTTGTCCCAAACGCATCCAAATACTTCAATGGATTATTCTTAACATAGGCATATAGATTCATACCATCTATATAACCCTTAGGGTCTTTTGATATAAATCTTCCTAAGTTAGGACTATACATTCTATTTCTATAATAATACAATCCAGACTCACTATCATATCTTCTTCCTGTATATGTTATAGTATTATTTACATTGGATTTTAAAATAACATTTGAACTTGAATTTTTCATGGTCATTATACCAAATGAGTTATAAGAGTAACTTTCTACTATATTTCCTAAACTATCTGTTATAGCTTGAATAGAGTATTGTCTATCTTTTAGGTAGTAGTAGGTATTTCCATTATAGATATATGCTATTGGGTCATCTATATATTCACTATAAGCGTAAGAATTTGTAAGAGAATCATTCTCATACTCTTGAATTACTCGATTTTTATGATAGATATATGTAATTGTTTTATTTTCATTTAGAAGTTCTTTTGATACTCTTCTATTTAGTACATCATATGTATATCTTGCAATTGTTTGAGAACCATTCTTTACTTCTATAAGTCTATTTAAGTAATCATATACAAATTTTTTATTTTTATATGATTTTACATTTCCTACTTCATCATACTCAATATCTGTACTAGTTATATCTATATATTCATTAGTTCCATTTACTTTTCTTGTTTCTTGGAAGTCATTTTGTGTAGTATAAACTTGATTACCTAACTTATCATATTTATAGTTATGATTTTTATAAGAGTCTTTTGTTAATCTATCTAAACTATCATATTCATATGTTTTTATAATACTTTGATTTGTATTTACAATATCTTCTTGTATTACATTTGAATTTAAATCATATTTTGTATTTTGAGAATAAATTGTTTTAGTGTTTTGTTTATAATTTCTACTTTCTTCTCTTGACCTTAAATCATAATTTATATCTAAAGATATTCCATTTGATAGATTTGTTTTTACTAACCTATTATCCTTGTCATATTCAAAGTTCGCAATCTCGTGATTATTTAAGCTAATACTAGTTAAAGAATTTACTTTATCATAACTATTTAATATCTCATATGAATTTGCACTTAAGTTTATTAAGTTTGAGTTTAAATCATAAGTACTATTTACTACCCTAGCATTTTGTGTTGATTTTAATATATTGTTAAAACTATCATACTCAAGCTGTAGACTATTTAATTTTTGATTTTGATTATGATCTCTTGCTAAAACTAACCTAGATAAAGAATCATAAACATACTCCTGCTCAATTCTTCCATTTACTTCTACTTTTATTAATCTATTTAAACTATCATAAAAGTTTTCAATTTTATTTTTATCTTCTTTAATAGTTGTTTTTAAATTAGAATTTTTGTCATAGCTAAATTCTTGATATACTCCTGTAGGGTAAATATGTTTTATTTTTCTATTTAATTTATCATATTCTAAACTTGTAATATTTTTATTTGCATCCAAAATCTCTACAATATTTGAATTTTTATCATACTTATAACTTGTTTTCTTTAACTCTTTTGTATTTTTAGCTTCTACTTTTGAAACAAGTCTTCCTATAGAGTCATATACATTTTCTGTAATTATTCCATTATGATTGATTTCAAGTACAACCCTTGAAGCTTTATCATAGACATATTCAGATTTTGCTCCATTTAAACTTTCTGTAATAAGTCTATTTAAGTTATCATATTCTCTTAGTATATGTAAACCTTCTGATGTCGTTTGAGAAATAAGATTATTATTTTGATCATAATTAAATATAAAACTATTACCTTTTCCATCAATCTGTTTTACTAACTTATTATTCCCATTATATTCATATATTGTAGTATTATTGTTTCCATCTGTTAATGAAGCGATATTTCCAAGCTTATCATATGTTTGTGATAAAGTTAATTTATTATCTACCTTTTTATTGATTATTCTATTTAACTTATCATACATATAAGAAGTAACAATAGAACCTCTTTTTTCTGATAACAGATTACCTAAATTATCATATGTATATTCTATTTTTACTTCACTTTCAGTTGAAGCTGCTTGATAAGTATTTATTAACCTTGAGAAGTCATTATAGACAAAATTTGTTGATATTCCCTTTGCATCTATCTCTTTAATTTTTCTACCCATTTTATCATATAAATAAGATATTTTATTCTCCAATGCATCCGAGACAGAAACAAGTTCATTAAAGATATTATATTCATAAAGAGTTAAGTTTTCTTTTGGATCTAAAATAGAGACTAATCTGTTCAATTTATCGTAAGAATAAATTGTTTTTAATACTTCAGAGTATGATAAAACTATCCTTTTCTCTATAAGATTACTATTAATATCATATTTATATTCAATAGTATTCCCTTCTTCATTTACTTCAGAAGTGATATTTCCAAATTCATCATAACTTTTTGTAGAATAGTTATTATTTGGATCAATTGTCGAAACTAGTTGATTCAAAGAATCATAAATATAAGATGTTGAATTACCTCTTGCATCTGTAGTTTTTATAAGATTAGAGTTTTCATCATAGTCAAAATATCTACTATGATTTTCTTGGTCAGTACTCTTTTCCAATTTACCTAACAAGTTATATTTATATTTTTTTGAGTGTCCTGTTGGCAATATTTCTTCTTCTAAATTACCTAATTTATCATAGCTATATAAATAACTATTATTTAAAGCATCTATTTTAGAAATCAATTGTCCCTTTTTATTATATGCATATTTTGTAACATTCCCATTTGCATCTATTTTGGAAGCAATTTTATTCAACTTATTATAAGTATATTTTTCTACCAGCATGTTTGATACATATTTTTCAAGTAGATTTGAATTTGCATCATAATAGAAGGTAGTAATAATACCATTAGGGTTTATTTCTTTTATTTTTCTTTGAAGTTTATCATATTCAATAATTGTTTCTCTTTGAAGATTATCTCCATCACTTTCAAAAACCCTGCTAAGTTTATTTAGCTTGTTATAATTATATTCTTTAATATAGGTAGTATTTCCAAAGGTATATTTTTCTTCTTCTAAAAGACCATTCTTAAAATATTTAAAATTATAAACTAAACCATTAGGTAGGGTTTTACTTTTTAAATAACCTGCTTTATCATAAGTATATTTTGTTATAACATCCACATATTCATCATCAACAAATTTTGACGATTTTTCTTCTGTAATATTTCCTAATCCATCATAAGTATAATATGTTATGTTTCCATTTGAATCAGTTTTAGAGGAAACTTTATTCAATTCATTATACGTATATTTTGTGGAGTTTCCTTTATAATCAACTTCTTTAACTTTATTACCAAGCTTATCATAGATAAAAGTTTTTTCATTTTCATATGGATTAATTATTTTAGATAAAAGATTTCCAGTTACAATATCTTTTGCAACTGAATATTCATACTTATATATAGCTTTATTAGCTAATGTTTTTTTAAATAATTTTCTATTTTCATTATATTCAAAAATAGTAGTGTTATCTAATTCATCTATTTTTTTAACTATTTGATTATTATGATTATATTCAAATTCTTTTATTCCACCTTTAGGATTTGTTATATAAGTTTGATTTCCTATTTCATCATAATCATAGACAGTAGTATTTCCATTTTTATCAGTTAATCTTACTAAATTTGTACCTGTAGAATCATACTCCCTTTCTATAAAATTATTATATGCATCTAAAATTTTTATCTGATTACCAAACTGATCATTTATAAATATAGTTTCATTTAAATATGGATCTATTTCTTTAGTAAGATTCCCTCTCTCATCATACTCATAAAGAGTTACATTATTATATGGATCAGTTTTTTTAATAATTTTATTATATGCAGAATGGTATTCCCAGTTCCAATTGCCTCCCTTTGCGTTAGTCTTGTTAACTAAATTTCTTTTATTATCATAAGAATATCTAGTTTTAAATCCATTTCCATCAGTAAAAGAGATCATATTATGATTTTCATCATATTCTTTTAATTCTATTGTTCCATCTTTTTTGTCTATTCTTACAACATCACCATTATCATTAAAAAATACTTTTCTATAGAAACCTGCCTCATTCCAAGTTTCACTGTATTTATTATATCTACTATATTGAAAATTAAATGTGTTCCCATCTTTATTTGTATGGTGAGACACTTGATCATTCTTATAATATGAGATTTTTAGATAATCGCCATTAGGTAAAATGTATTTACTCATATTGTGATTTTTTGCGCTATTTTCTTGATTTTTTAAATACTCATATTTTGTAGTATTTCCTAAGAGATCCGTAAAAGAAATTAAATCATTTTCATCATAACTATAATTTATAACTCTGCCTGTATTATCTGTAACAGATATTACTTTACCATTAGAATTGTAATTAAATACAAGTTCTCTTCCATGATTATCTCGTATTTTAAAAATATTATGCTTTTCATTATATTGAAAAATAATTTTATTAAAGTTTCTATCACTTTTTTCTAATAAAAGTCCATTTTTATTAAATAATTTTGAAGTTCCATCAAAATTATTAACTTTGTAATTTTCGCCTATTTTTTCTATAGTATAATTTGCTCCCTTTGGATAAGAAAAGCTACCATTTGAATATTCTTCTATTTTTGAAAATCTTGCTCTTTCATCAATATAAAGAAAAGAATTATTTTCTAAATGAACTATTTTATCCATATGATTCCAAGCCCATCCATAGCCAAAAATTCCATTGTAATGTAATTGAGACTTATAAGTTCTTTTTAATGCTAATATATTTTTATTTGTAGATTTTAAAGATATATCTGTTTTCTCGACTTGGTAAAATTCTCCAGTTAGCATATCAATAGGATCCCCATCAGGAGAGATTTCACGATTTACATTTTCATTTGTTTCAGTTACAGCAACTGTATTTTCATTAGTATTACTATTAATAGAAGTTTCACTATCGGTAAGTTCTTGAGTGTATTCTTGCTGATCTATTTGTATTGACTCTTGTTTTGTAGGAAATGCTATTGCAACATTATTAGATGCTCCACCCTCATTACTATTAAATAAATATGAATCAAAAGTCTTGGAAAAGGAAATATATCCAGTCAAAGTTAAACCTTCATATAAAATTTTTGTTCCAGGAACTATTACAGTTGCATCTTTATTTACTAAATGATTAATAATATTTTGAATGAATCCAGAATCATGTTTATTTATATATTGACCTTCTAAAAGATTTAGCTTACCATTAATAACGTCATCTTTTGTTAGAGTATAAATTGGAAAACCCTGTTCTTTGGCAACCATAAAAGTTTTAATTGTACTTGCACCAGGAGTACTTTGCCAATCTTCAAAAATCTTTCCTTCATCAAATGAAACAGTATATGAATAAATATTCCTACAAAACTTACTAAAATCATCATTCCATGATAAATATTTATCTGTTTTTATTTTTCTAATTCCACCTTCAAACCCACTTGCATCAATTTCCATTGAAGAGTGAAGTAAATATTTCTCATTTATGCTATTTTCAAGATTTTTAAAAAAGGTATAAACTCTTGTAGGTGAAACTGAAGTATCGTAATAAATTCTTTCAGCATTTAAATAATTTGTTGTTTTTGTTACTGCATTATATTTTCTTAATCTAAATTCACTATTTAATATATAAATATATCTTCCTAAATATTCCTCTTTTGTATTATCATCATTTAAGACAGATGTTGGTATTTCATTTAATTCTAATTTTAGTTTTTCAATTTGTTTTTCAGATATATTTAAAGTATCAAAACCTAAAGATAAAGTTGTTCCTACTTCTTTTGGTTTCCTATCTATAATTTCATTACTAGCAGTTTTTTGGGCATCGATAAAAGTTTCACCAGTTTTAAAAGAAGTACTATTTGCTACAATTTGGCCATCTATTTTTATTACTGCCTTAACATTAGCAATATTTGCAGGTGTTTTTGTAATAAGTCCATATGGCTTAATTTTATTTTTGTCACTTAAGCTATTAGGTAAGAAATCAACAGTTATCCTTGAAGTAGCTATTTCAGGTAAATAAAAAATATGTTTAAGTACTATTTCTTTTGAAGGATTATTTCTCTTTAAAAAGTAAGTTACTTTTACTTTATAATCACTTGGAATTTGAGAATAAGAAGTTTTTTCTTTTTTAGAAATCACACCTTTTGGTAAACTAAGAGGTAAAATAGATAAACTATTCTTTTTAATTAGTTTTTTACTTCCAACATCTTTTAATGTTTTTGAAGGATAGTTTATAGTTAAATAGTTTTGGATTTTTTCTTCAAATAATTCTACTGTGCTCTGCTGCTTGATGCTACTTATATAATCATCAAAATCTATTTTTAATTCACTAGGAATATCTTTATTTGGAAATAAGTCAATCCCTTCGACTATTTTATAATCTTTTTTCCATGGAGCTAACGAAGTCCAAATTTTTGAACTACTTACACTATTACCTCTATAATTTTGAATAGGCAATAAAGCATCTACAATTACATTTCTATTTGACAAAGGAGATATATGATCTTTAAAAATTGTATACTTTGATTGAATCCCAGAAATTCTAAAAAGAGTTATTAGTAATGTTGACTGATCCCACTCATTACCTCTTTTAGTCCAGTATACGCTTTGAGCATTTTTTCTAGATAATTGATAGTTTTCGTATTCAATATTATTATAAACCCAATTATATATTTTTATTGGATTATGTTCTAATTTTTTTGCTAATTCTATTAGTTCTGAAGTAAAATTAATTTCCTTTGTCTCAGATAAATATTCATTCGCAAAAGAAGTAGGCACATAAATTAAACTCAATACAAGAAATAATACAGTTAGAAATTTTTTATTTAATGCCTTCATTATTTAATTCCTTCATAATATAATACTTTTAAACAAAGTGCTGTTAGATAAGGATCATTATTATAGTTTCCCATAATATTTTGTTGTGATATTATATAATTTAAAGCTTTTTCTCTTTTGACATTGTCGAGCTGTAAATTTAATAATACACCTATTGTGTCTAACAATCCACTACCAAAAGAACCATCATCTTTTTGGGACTCAGTAATCCATTTATATTCACTTTTTTCAGATTCAAGTAAATTATACACAGAGGATGAGACAAAAATATTTGTATCTCCTTTCGAAGTCCATCCCCAATACTGATTATTTTTATCTTTCATCCATGAAAGCTTTAGATTTTCTATAGAATCATTATATCTTTCTAGACTTCTTTTAGCCCTATTAAGAGCCTTAGAAGCTAAAATTGTGTCATATGGACTTGGTTCTAAATACTTAAGTAAGCCCCATCCTAAAATAGTTGATTTTGATCCATATCCACTATATATTAACTTTGAAATATTATCATCTATATACAATCCATAATTATTCAGAGTAATTATTTTTCTTGATAAATAATCATTATTATTTGTAAACTTATTTTGAATAAAAGATAATCCTTTATAAATTGAAAATTTATTTTCATCTTTAAAAGGACTTAATGCATCTAAAACTGATGTAGTAAATAATAACTTTAAATTTTCATTATCTCCCCATGAACCATCTTTATTCTGAATTTCATATAACCAATTTTTAGATCTTTTTATAGAATCACTTATCGATGTAGGTTTTGAATTTGGCAAAACGGTAATTAATGTAGGTTCAGATATTAGACTTTCAACTCCTTTTTTATTAACTTTACTTATTGCATAATAATAACTACTACCTTCATCTATATTTTTGTCAATAAAACTATTTGTAACAGAAGAATCTAATAAGTAAATTGTAGAAGTAGGTAGTTTTTTATTCCTGTTATCTATAAAAGGTTCCCATTCTAAAGAAGATAATACTCTATAAATTTTATACTCTTGTACATCTGATAGACTATTCCATTTAAGTTCAACTTGCTTTACTACTGAGTTATAAATAGGTGTTAAATTAATATTAGGTTCTTCTAATTCTCCAAATTTATAAATTTCACTATTTATAGCTTCTTCATTTCCATTATTATCAACTGCAAAAAATTGTAAATTTGTGGTTTTACTTATAGAAATATTTTCTATAGGAGACTTTCCAGAGTATGTATTTAAATTTCCTATTATAGGAGGATAACCATCAAGTGAATAGTAGATAGTAGTTTCTCTATCACTAATTAAATCTACACTCACTATTTTATTATATTTTCCACTTTTTTTACTTGCAATTGTCTTAGGTTTATTTATTTTTGCATTAAATTCTAAATCAATTACTGTTTCATTTCCATAAATATCTGTTGCTATAATTTTATAATTATATTTTGTATCTATAAGTGGATTTAAAATCAATGAAATACCATTATTCTCTACTTCAGCTATATTTGTAATATCATTTCCATTATTATCAAATAATTTGATTGAGTCAAGACTTACATCTGAAAAAGTATAGTATATTGCAATTTCATTATTGCTATTTAATTTTACCTTACTACCTTTTGATGGCCAACCACTTATAAGTTCAGGAGAAGTTAGGTCTTTGTAAATACTAAAATCAAATGGTTTACTAAACATACTTGATATTGGATCTTTTAACGTAATACTGAAGTCTTTATATCCATCTTTTCCACTTGTATCTAAAGTTAATATCCCTTTCTTTAAATTATTAAGTATTAGATTTGAAATTTTTCCATTAATATAAACAACTTCACCTTCTTTATTTCCTTTAATATGAACATCAACAGTTTCTTTATTTGTAGTTAAAGGTATATTTTCAATAATTGGTGAATTCAATAATTCTATATCAATCAAATTTTTATAATAATAATAAGTATTTTTAAGCCTCTTTATTACTAGTTTTCTTTTTTCTCCATATTTTCCATAAGCGAAAACTATATATGGTATACCA
Source organism: Arcobacter sp. CECT 8989 (assembly GCF_004116715.1). Classification (NCBI taxonomy): domain Bacteria; kingdom Pseudomonadati; phylum Campylobacterota; class Epsilonproteobacteria; order Campylobacterales; family Arcobacteraceae; genus Arcobacter; species Arcobacter sp. CECT 8989. The sequence goes on from NZ_PDKE01000015.1 coordinate 25,100, forward strand.
TTTTTATCAATTGTAATATCAGTGTCATCAGGATATTCGTAGTTTGAATAATTTTGAGATTCATCAATTTCTTTCCATTTAGTTCCATTAAACTTTTTAACTATAACTTTTTTAGATACTTTATCATAATATATAATATAAGGATTACCATTTTTATCTAAATCTAATGATGAATAATATACTCTTCCCATAGAAAGATGCTCTTGTCCTATACGTTCCCACAAGGAATTCATGTACCTTATTACACTTATTTTACCCCCATTTTCTCCATCTGTATATAATAAATAAAGATTATTTTCATTATCTATTTTTAAGTTTAGATTACCACTTAACGCAGGAGTAATTGAATTTCCTATACTTTTCCAAGAAGTACCATTAAACTTTTTAACTGATATTCTTCCAGCATCTGATGATTTAGAATAAGCAATATAAGGGATATTATTATTGTCAATTGATATTGCTAAAGAACCAACAGTAGATGAAGATACGTTATTACCTACACGTTCCCATTTTTGTCCATCATATTTTTTTACTACAATTTTATATGAATTACTTTTATCTGTGTATGCAATATAAGGAATGTTATTATTATCAACATTTATAGATATACTCTTAGCTTCTCCTTTGGACAATGGATTTATTCCAATATTAGACCAGCTATTTCCATCAAATTTTTTAACAATTATTTTATTAGAGTAAGATTTATCTATATATGCAACATATAATACTCCATTTTTATAACTAATTGAGGAATAGTGAGCTTCACCTCTTGATATAGTATTAGTTCCTTGTCCATAATTACCATTATAATAATTCATATATAATTTTGTAGAATCATCATAATTTTGATAAATAACAATTGGAAGATTATTTTTATCAATAACTATATTAGGCCTTTGAGAAGAATGGGCTGTAAAATCTTCTTTTCCTACTATTTCAAACTTCATATTCTTTTCAGCTATGGTTGAGAGATCAGCTTTTTCTATATAATTCCACTGATAAAAACTATTATCGATTTCTGATTTATTACCATTTAATGAGTATCTATCATATTCATCTAACTCTTTAGTCAATACAATTAAATTATGAGTAACTAAAGGAAGTTCTTTTCTACTTCCTTTAGTAAATATTTCTGTTGCAAATTCTTGCCCATCTCCCTCAGAATTATCTGTCCAAAAATCTAAGCCATTTTTTACAATATGAGTATAAATTTTTCCATTTATCTTTACTTGCTGATTATTTTTTGCATTCTCAAATTCAATAGCTTCTGTTCTATTTTTTAAGGTATATATGGGACTAGTGTAAAGTTTACAAGTAATGTTAGATGGCATATTATTTACATCTAAAATAATCTTACCTGATGAATTATAATAATTATATAATTCATCTCTATAACATATTTCATCATTAATAATTTCTCTTAAATAAACTCTATTATTAAGAAGGGCAGAAGTTTTTCCTTCCTTATATAAACTATTAAAATCATTTGCATAATGAGAATCTATTAAATTCTTATTCATCATAAGTGCTTTTTTTATATTATTCCTGTTTTTAGATGCTCCTGATATGTTAATATTGTAATAAATATACAATTCTTCATTGTCAGATAAAATCTGAATTTTAGTGGGTCTTGGATTTTCTTCTTTTTCACTTATATAATCAATATCATTCCATTTGTTATTAAACTCTTTAACATAAGTTATTCTATACTTATTAGTATAAGCTAAAAAAGGATTTTTCCCTACTGAAAAAGAAATTTTAGAAATCTCACGTTTATTAAGATATAAACTTTTTAAAATGTCAATCCATGTTATCCCATCAAATCTCATAATCATGTATCTCTCATTATCAGTATACATTAAATAAAGATTATTTTTAAAATCGACTTGTAAACTTTCAATTTGAAATATTTTATTATCATCAGGTAAAAACTCTTGGACTATCTTCCACTTATTATTTATAAACTTTTTTATCTTTAATTTATTATTACCATAATCAAAATAAGCTACATAAGGAATATTATCTTTATCAAATATAATAGAAGACTTAAATACCAGACGATCAAGACTATCACCTTCATTAATCCATTCATCATTGATAAATTTCATAACAATAGCATCTTGTGAATTATTATATGTAACGATATATGGTACATCATTTTTATTTAATTTGAATGAATCTAAGGTTACTCTTGTACTTAGACCTTTAAGACTATGCAATGTCCATTTATTATTTGAAAATTTTTGTATAACTAATCTTTTATTGTAACTTTCATTAGTTACATATGTAAAAAACAATTCTCCTTTTTTATTTTTTTCTAAATATATACTTCTATTAAAATCAAGATCAAATTCTTGTATACCTATTTGTACCCATTTATTATTTTCAAATTTTTTTAATTTAAAACTATTTTCCTTATAGAAAATTTTTTCTACTCTATATAGTTCTTTTTCTATCTTGAATAGTCTTGTATTAGTTGGATTATTTAAAAGTTCTTTATCTGCTATAGATTCCCACTTTATTGGTCTTTTTTTGAATGAGGTTACTTCAGGGTTTTCAAAAAAATGCCATTGATAGAAACTATCGTCTATAACAGATTTTACACCTGATTTAGAAAATTTATTATATCCATTTAATTTTTTTGTTAATACAATTAATTTATGTGTAATTTTAGGTACATTAGAAATATCTCCTTTAGTAAATATTTCTGTAGCAAATTCTTGACCATCACCTTGAGCATTGTCTGTCCAAAAATCTAATTCATCTTCTACTATATGTGTATAGATTTTTCCATTTATTTCGACAGTATCTCCATTTAAATGATCAAAAGAACTAACAGCATCACTTCTGCTAGATATATCAAAAGGACCTTTACTTAATATTAATTCTAATGTTTCACTTTCATTATTTGCAGCATCTTTTAACATTACAATAAAATGCTTGTATCCATTAGCTCCACTTGTATCTAAATTTATTTTTACTTTTCCCTCTATAGGTATGATTTTATTTGTATCTTTACCATTAACAAATACTTTTGCTCCTACTTCTCCTATTATTTCTATCTCTATGCTATCTTTGTTTGTTTGGATAGGGGTATCTAACAACATTGGTTTATTTGGTTTTATTGTTTCCTTTTGAATGACTAACTTTGCATCTTCACTTTCATTACTTGCAACATCTTTTAACATTATAGTAAAATGCTTGTATCCATCAGCCCCATTTGTATCTAAACTTATTCTTACTTTTCCCCCAATAGGTATAATTTTATTTGTATCTTTGCCATTAACAAATACTTTTGCTCCTACTTCTCCTATTACTTCGACTTCTGTACTATCCTTGTTTGTTTGAATTGGAGTTTGAGGGAATATTGCTTTACTTGGCTTTATTGTATCTATTGTAAAATTTATCTGTTCGACTTTTTCATTTCCAGCATAATCTGTTAACTTAATAAAGACATTATATTCTCCATTTTCAAATTCTTTTTCTATTTTATTTTCTAAAGATGTAATAGGATAAATATTATTATTTATTTTAAATGTACTATTTAATAAATCAATACCTGATAAATCATCACTATAAGTAAAAGCTATTTTTTGCATTTTACTTCTACTTACTTGGTTATTTAGGATTGTTGAATTATTATTCAATATAGGTTTTTCTTTATCTATTTGTATAAAAACTTCTTTTTCTTTAGTTTCTATTAAAGAAGGGCGTATTAACTTGATTTTTATTTTTCGATTAACATAATTTGTTTTAAAATTAAAAATCCCACTTTCTGGTATTTTTTTACCACTATTAATCCCATCAATTATTATTTGACTAAAAGGACTTCCTTTTATACTCATCTCAATAGATTTATCAGATACCCATTTTTGTGTAATTATCTCAAAAGGTATATCATCATATAAATTAGTAAAAGAAACACTTGGTATAAGTAACTGTCTATTTAATAGTAAATAAGGGATATTATGTTTTTTAAAGCCTCTAGGTAAAATCATCCCACTATAGCGCATTGTTGTGTTAAGTACATTGCTAAATGAATTATTTTCTTTATTTAAAGTTGTTATAAATCCTTCCCTATTATCACCTAGCTTATAAATCGTATCAAGAGAATCTAAAGCAAGAAAAGTTTTTGGACTGGAAGCATAATCTTCTGCAATTTTTATCCAATTGTTTGTACTAATATCATACTTTTTTAATACAAATTTAAGGTTATAATCAGCATCTTTTAAAACACCTCCAAGATAAAGATTATCAGAAGAATCAATTAATAATGACATTCCACTAGCTAAATTATAACTATCTTCTTCAAATACTTTTTTATCAGCAATTAAAATAATCTTATTTAAAGTAAAGTCATATTTGTGAATAAGTACTTTATTCGTATAATAAGTTTTAATATAGATATTTCTATTTGAATCTATTTGAGAAGTCATTTCATTATTACTAAATGCAATACCACTGTTATAAATTATTGACTCCCATTTTTTTGTAGTTACATTAAATTTTTTTATTTTTAAGTGAGAAGCTCTATCCTTGTAAAGTACATACAATTCATTGTTATAACTTAAAATATTTCCATTATTATAAAGTTTATTTAATCTATTATCTACATTTTCACCTACTTGTATCCACTGATTATTCTTAAGTTTTGAAACTTTTAATTTATGATAATAATTCCCATTAAGATAGTATCCTTGTCTATAAAATACATGTAACTCGTTATTTTGATTAAATAAAATTGAACTAGAAGAAAAAGAGTAATCTAAGTCATTTGGTAAAGAAGGAATACTTTCCCAAGAATCATTTTCATTATTATAATACTTAATATATAGTTTATTCTGTTTCATATATTTAACATAAACTTTTTTATTATTATCTAATAGAAACTCTCTATTTATTATACCACTATCATTATCATAGCTGCTAGATATTTTCCACTTACCATTGTAGTCAATTAAAGGATAAGAAAGAGATTTAGAATAAAACCATTGATAAAAGTTTTCATCTTTTTTATATTTAATCCCACTCTTTGTATATTTTAGGTCATTTCCAAGTTTCTTTGTTAATACAATTAACTCATGGGTTATAACAGGTAAATTAGTTCTATCACCTTTTGTAAAAATTTCTGTTGCAAATTCTTGTCCATCTCCATTAGGATTATCTGTCCAAAAATCTAATTTTTTTGCTCTATTAAAAAAATGAGTATATAATTTATCCTTTATTTTTATTTTTTGGTTATTTTTTACATTCTCCCAATTTGTAGCAGTTACCATATCATCAAGTTCTAATATATTATTGCTATTTATTGCATTTAAACAATTTACTTCTTTTGGTAAACTATTAATAATTAATCCAGATTTTGTTAAATATTTACCTTCTTTATCTTGGAAACAAATTTCATTATTAAGAATAGTCTTATTAAATAATTTATTTTTATAAATTAGATAATTATTATTTTTATTATAGATGTTTACTAACTCAGTATCGCTTCTTATATCAATTAAATTTTTATTTAAACTTTTTAATCTAAAAATATTTTTATAAGAGAATATAATAGGTCCTCTATTATTTAAGTCAACATAACCACTTTGTTCTAAATTAGAACTTTCTTCCAATTGAATATTATATTTCTTTAAATTATAATTTTTTGTTCTATTAAACATATTTATTGTTCCAAAACTATCAATATCTCTATTCATAAATCGACCAATAACTTCATTAATTAATTCCCAAGATTTAGACTCAAGATTATACTTTTTTATTATAGTTTTAGTACCTTCAGAAGAAGAAGAAAAATAACTTGTATATAAATTGTCAAATTCATCTATTAAAATAATCACGTCAGTGGGGTTATATTCACTAGCATAATCATCTTTAGTTGCAAAAAGATCAAGCTTATTATTATATTTATCATATTTATAAATATTTTTAGAACAAGAATTATGATCACATTTAATATATAAATTTCCTTTTGAATCTATTTTCATGGAAGAGAAAAATAAATCATTTTTCCCATAAAAAGTAGACTCCCACTTATTTGTATTTAAGTTATATATTTTAATTGTCAGATAATTGGTATCTCTATATATTAGATATAATTCATTACTTACTGAAGTAGAAAGTGAGTAATACTTCATATTATGAGTAACTTTTTCTTCTAAAATTAATTTCCATTCATTATTTACTAATTTTAAAATTTTAATAACATTATTTTCATTATAAGCTAAATAAGGAGTATCATTAGAATCTAAGACAAATTTTCTTTTTTCTTTAGTATAATCTTGCCTTGGTATAGTAGGTAGTGCAATATTATTTACTTCTTTAGAATGAAAATTAATTGATTCTAGACTTGGAGTAGAATCTCTTACAAAAAAATTATAAATACTTTGATTTTTAATAGTTTTTGTTTCAATAAAATCTCTAGCACCTAAAGAATTATCCCTATCATATTCTATTGTTTCCCAATCATTATAATTGATCATGTTTGTTATCATACTATTGCTATTATAAAACCATTGATAAAAGTTTTCATCTTGTGCATATCTAATACCATTTTTTGTATATCTTGAATGATTACCAAGTTTTTTTGTTAATACAATTAAATCATGAGTTATTGTAGGTAAATTAGTTCTATCTCCTTTTGTAAAAATTTCAGTTGCTAATTCTTGTCCATCTCCACTAGGATTATCTGTCCAGAAATCTAAATTATTCTTTACTATATGAGTGTATATTTTCCCATTTATTATTGCTCTATCTCCATTTAAAGAATTAAGCAAATTAATAGCCTCTATTCTATTATTTACTATAAATGAGCCTTTTTCAATTGTAAAAGTTAAGGCTTCACTCTCATTTGTCAAGGAGTCTTTTAATGTAATATTAAATACTTTATTTCCATCTTGACCACTTGTATCAAGTATTACTTTTACTTTTCCATTTGAAGCTATTACCTTATTAGTATCTATTCCATTTACAAATACTTTTGCTCCTATTTCTCCATTAACCTCTACTACTTCACTTCTAGCTCCTGTATATTTTGGTGCTATTTCAGTTAATATTGGTTTGATAGGTGATAAAGTGTCTTTAATAATAATTATCTTTAATAATTCACTTTGATTACCTGCTTTATCAACTTGAAAAATATTAAACTCTTTATCTCCATCAATTCCACTTGTATCTAAAATTATATTAGCTTTTTTATTTGCATCAAAAAAAGTATTTGTTTCAATTTCATTAATTACAATTCTTGCTTCAGGTTCTCCAACTAAATCAATATTTAGACTTTCTAAATTTGTTGAAACAGGTAATTTTTGGGTATACGGCATTGATGGTATTAAAGTATCTTTATTTACTATTAAATAAAGGGGATAACTCCAATTTAATGATTTATCTTTAAGTTGTATTCTAATTGACCTTTCTCCATCTTGACCACTTGTATCAAGTGTTACTTTTACTTTTCCATTTGAAGCTATAACTTTATTTGTATCTTTACCATTAACAAATACTTTTGTTCCTATTTCTCCTTTTACTTCTACTTCTATATTATCTTTATTTGTATGAGTAAAAGTTTGTGTTAACATAGGCTTATTTGGGGGCACGGTATCTTTTAATATTGTAAAACTAAAAGCTTCACTTTCATTACCTGAATAATCTATTAATGTTATAGAAAAATCTTTATTTCCATCAATACCACTTGTATCTAGAGGAACATTTACTTTACCATTTAAGGAAATTTTTCTTATGGCATATACTCCATTTACAAATACCTTTGCCCCTACCTCTCCATTTACTTCTACTTCTACATTATCTAATTTTGTTGAAAAAGGAATATCTTTAATAATAGGGGCTGGAATAACATCTAGTATTGAATTATCTTCTATCTGACCATAAGTTGTTGCAGCAAGACTAAATGAAAAACAAAACAATAAAGAAATAATTTTATATAACATATTTAAATCCTAAAAAAAATCTGCTTGTATATTATCATAAATTTGTCAAAAATTATGTAAAAAATTATAAATAATATAAAATTATATAAATTATTAATAAAATTGACATTTTAGATTAACTACATATATAAAAAATACATTAATACTTAAATCTTCATTTGATATAAAGAGGGAGGAGGAACTCCTTCAATTTATATTAGTTAATTAAGTAGAGTAAGTATCTTAAATAAGAAAATTTTATAATATTGTAAAGATAATTATTTGTAACCATAAATATATTTTTTAAGTACAATTAACTCTTAAAAAAAAGGTAAGAGAGCTTTATAATTCTGAATTAAAAGATAAACTTTTGATTATAAGAAAATAAGAGAAACACAATAATAATTATTAAATGTATAGACTTAAAAAGACTAGTATATATAATCATTGGAGAATATGCAGAGTTTAAAATAAGTAATTTTGGTTGCGCTGAAAAAGAATTATTAAGGAATTAGTTTCAGAAAAAACTCTCTTTAGATAATATAAAACTTTCATAGATTCCTTGGAAATCTAAGAGAAGAGATATCTACTTAGATATAGATAGAAAAGATGAAGATTTAGTAAAACAGTTCGACTAAAAATATCTATCCTTAGATGTTCAATGTAATTCTATCAAAAAGTTTTATTCTTGTAAAGAGTATTAAAATAGTTTATTAAAAAAAATTATGATTTTCCTATTTCTTTTTTCATTTGAAAGTAAAAAAGCAAAGAAAAGTCCACTAATAAATAAAAGCCATCCCATAAAAAATGCATTTTTATCATCAATATTAAAAAGAATTGCTGATGGAACTATCAAAATACAAAGATAATAGTATATTTATTTAAGTATTTCAATTTATTTTCTATTACCTTTCTTATTTTGTTTTAAATATTCATTGTGACCTAAAGTATATGTTATACCAATAAATACAAGAATTAACATTGGAATAAATGCAATAAGCGAGTTCATACAATAAACCTTTTTTTCTATTATTATTTTTTTAGTACTTATTTCTCTTATCAAAATGTAATAGCTGCAAATAAAATTCTAGTTAATATTTTTAGCATTTTTAATCTTTTTGAATAATAATTATAGCCATAGTAAGATCATAAATCAAATTACTTTATCAGTCCAATACATATACTTTACAAGTCTTTAATAATTCGCTAAAATTACACTGAACATCTAAGGATAGATATTTTTAGGCGAACTGTTTTACTAAACCTTCCTCTTTTCTGTCTATTCCTTAGTAATTAACTATTTTTATCCATATCTTTTAATAGTACCATTCTCATCCAAGCTGATGTAGTAATTTTTATACCTATCTCTTTTGACATATTTAAAGCTTGTTTTTCTATCCACTCTTTTTCTTTTTGGTTAAGAGCAATTGGTATTGCAACATTTCTAACCTCATCATTTGCTTTTTTAGGTCTTCCTGATGGCTTTTTAGTTTTGATTTTTTTATTATCTAATACATTTTCATTAGTTTGTATTTTTGCAGAATTTTGTTTTAACTTATCACCATAACCCATTTTACAACTCCAATGACTTATTTAATAACTTCATATCTTCTATTGCATTTCTATAAATATGACGTTTAAATCTATTTGTACCTGCTTTATCTTCAATATATTCACAATCAAATAAACTATCTTCTAATACAGATGAATCCCTCACAAAAACTATTTTAGAATTAATGTTATGATTAATATTTGATAGCTCTTCAGAGAGATATTCTTTTAATTCAATAGCTTTATTATTGCTTCTTGTTCTATTTATTACTATTAAAATATTTGTATTAAGCTTTATTACATCTTTGATAGTAGCTAATGTTGCTTGTACATCAACAATTGAAGTTAGTGTAGGAATTACTATTACTTTTGATTGTTTGATTATATCGTTTATTCTAGAGTCTTTAAATCCACCAAAATCATATACAATATTTTTATCAAAAGGTATTTCATCATAATCTTCTTTTGAAACTAAGAAGCCTTTTTCTTCAGGCATTAAATTATGAGCAGATGAGTGTGAATCATTTGTTACATAAGTATATTTTAACATTTGTGCTAATTGAACTGATAGTGTAGTTTTACCAACTCCACCTTTAATACTATAAACTACAATCGACATAATAGGACCTTTTATATTTTTTCTATATAAAAATATATATTTTATATTAATATTATATTTAATATAATAACATATATAGTGTTATACAACTATTATATTTTATATATTCTACTTTAATGTGAATATAAATGAATTGAATCATACGATTGTAGATAGATTAAATACATATCAAAGTATTAGTTTTAAAAGAAGATATAAAATGCTTTAAAATTAAAATATCTAAAGTCAATAACCTTATAAATTCCAGTATTTTATAAGGTTTTACCATTTTTAGGTACATTTAGAGCTTTTTATAAATTGCAAAAATTCAAAACATTATAAAATGTAAATAAATAAAATAAATTATAAGGTTTTTAAAATGAAGTTAAAAGAAGTGAAGAAAATAAAAGTAAAAAGAATAAAAGAAAGTATAACTGAAAAAGAATTTAAAAAATTAATGTCTTATGTTAGAGGTGATGATTCAATCAGAGAAAATACAAGAATAAATCTTCTAAGAACATTTATATTTTTATACTATTGTGGACTAAGACTTAATGAAGTTCAAGAATTAAAAATAATTGATGTAAAAAACCTATTAAAAAATGAAATGATTAAAATATACATTTCAAAAACTTCAAGTGAAAGAAAGGTATATTTAACTCCTACTTTTAAAAAAGAGATTAATAAGTTATTTGACTTTACTATAGAAGATGATTCAAATAAAATCATACATAAAAGTACAAGTAAAAAAACAGGTATTAATAATATTGTTTTTATACAACAGGTAAACTCTAAAATGAAAGAAATACTTGGAGAAGGATTCACTTCACATTCATTTAGACAAGGCTTAATTACTGAAATGGGAAGTAAATCTATTAATATAAAGATTATCTCTAATTTTATTGGTCATAAAAATGTTAGCACAACACTTGGATATATAAAACCAACTGATGATCAAATAAAAAATTCTTTGGTTAGATAAAGTTGTAATCTCTAAGAAAACTATTATATAAAACTTTCATAGGTTTTACTAAGAGTTTTTTATTATAGATGATTGGATAATCAAGGGAACACTAATAATAGAAAGTTTATTATTGCAAGTATCAGCAGTTTTTTTTGATTTTTCATTTTAATTATAGGTATAATTTACTTACATTTAAAAGTGAAACAACTATTAAAAAAACTGGAAGTTACAAATGACTGAGTATATATTAGCTGTTACAATGTTTTCTGTAGCTATATTAGTTATTTTATTAATTAAAGATTTAAATAAAAAATCTCAAAAATACTCACATAACCATAAATAAAAATGTTAGTACAACACAAAGATACATTAGTTAGATAGTCAATATACTACTATTATTGAGCCGATTCATAGACAGTTTAAAAAGCTTATTAAAATAAAAAGTACTTTTTCTAAAACTCAGGCTTCTATATATAGCTATTCAGAAGTCTTCTAAAAAATAGACAATGCCATTTGGAATTAGTCTTTAACTATTTTACAGTTAGCAATATTATTTGAAAGTAGATTAGATGAATCTTTAAACTTATGACTTAAAGAGTGATTTTGTTGTTCAAAAAATCTTTAGAGATTGTTGAAAAGACTATTCAATATTTAGTGTCCTATAAAGTGTGGCCAGATTAATATTATTAGTGTTTTTTTGTGGGTAAATGCTTTCCAATATATCCAATGTAGATTTTCGCATCTTTTTCTAAGAAATATATTCTATTTGCGTTAGATAAACTTTTTATGTGATTATCAAAATATACTTTTTCTTCATTAATTGTAAATTTTCTACAACCTGATAACTTAGGACAATCTTTTACTGTTTGACTTTCCCCACTATGACTATAATCTATTAGATTTTTCTTTCCTAATTCAATATTTCTTAATATTCCTATTGCTTGATTAAAAATCACAGAGTCTAATGATTTTAATTGTTTTTCAACTTCTTTGCACAATTCTATTTTATTTGGAAAAAACTCATTTCTTTTTTCCCAAATATTATCTTTAGTAATGGATAATCTAAATTCATCTTCAATTTCGGCAAAAAAAGTAGAATGAATCTCTAAATGTTCAACTTTAGAAGAATGCTTAACATTTATTTTTGTTTTTTCTATAGTTTCTTCTTTAATAGTTTCTTTCTCTAACTCTACTGTTGGAGTATCCCATTCTTCTGAACTATTAAAACTAATTGATAAGGTATCCCATACATCAGAACAAGCTAATCCACCTAAAGTGTCATTTGATCTATAAAAATATTGTTTTTCAAGAATCTTATTTTCTTCTTTCTCTACATCAGTAATAAGCGGTGTCTCAATTTTAATTACTTCATTAGCTAAAAACTCCCGTAATCTATCTTTAAAATTCACACTATTAATTGTTCCAAAATATTCATAGAGTGTCTTATCTTTCAAAATAGGATAATTCTTAAAATCCTCACTCATCCTAACTCTAGACAAACCTTTTTCATTTAGGTGAGCAAGTAATTTAAAAAAATTGTTACAGGAGCTTTCTATATCACTCACATCGTCAAAAGGAATAGATAATTCATTAAAAGTTGAAAAATCTACCATATCAGTTCATCTAATTTTTTTCTATATTCATCAAAAAAGCCATCCGGCCAAGTTTCATTTATATTCCCATTATTATCTATACTCAAAGGGTATATTTCAGAGCACATTTTTTCATCTTTTTTTTCAAAGTAATATATTTTTACATCATCTGATTTTAAAATATCTTTTTTAGTAGCTACTCTAAGTCCATTCAAAAAATGCTCACTATGACTTTCTATAATTATTTGTACTCCATTTGTAGAAGCCAAAGAGCATAATTCAGCAATTTTAGATTGTCCTGCAGGATGTAGATGAGATTCAGGATTCTCTATGATTAATAAATCATTTCTTGATGATTTTAATATAGATACTATTATTGGTAAAACATAAGTTATACCAAAGCCTACATTCATAGGAGTATATTCATTAGTAACATCAGCACCAAATGTATATTTATAAGATAAACCTGCTTTTTGTATATCAGGATACTTTTTAGCTAAAACTTCAATTCCATTACTTATTTCACTTAACCATAAAGAAACATTTTCTAATAAAAAATCTGTCTTTGCATTTTTATGTTTTAAATCTACTATGGATAACTTTTTATGTCTATTTTCATCTAAGTAATGTGCAGTATATTCACCTTTTAGACCTATTAGATTCTTCCTTACTATTTGTTCAGATAATGAATATGTTGTATTAGGTTGTATTCTATCTGTATTTACATATTGAAAATCTTCAGCAAATAAGTTTATAATTGATTCAATTGGAATTTTTGCATCAGTTTCTAAATTTACTATTAAATCTTTATTTTTACAAGATATTTTATACTTACCTAAATCTTCAATAAATAATTCTATTTCAATATCTTCATCATAAGTTGTTTGATTGAAGACATCTTTTCTCTCTCCTAATAGTAAATACTCTCCATTTAAATTTATTGGTTTATCTTGTTCTTTTTTTAAAATATCTTTTATATGTTCCTCAAGCTCCTTACTTTCATTGTTGCCTAATGTCTTTTCTAACATCATATTAGTTGTCTTTTTTTGTAAAGAATCTTGATTCTGCTTTAATAATAAAAGTGCTTGAATAAAAGTTGATTTACCACTACTATTAACTCCTGTAATAAGAGTTAAACTACCTAACTCAATAAAAACATCTTTTAATATCTTTAAATTTTTTATATTTACACTTTTAATTTTTTTCATTAATAACCTCTGAAATTAACTTATCCATTTCAATAAATCTATTTTCTACTGATGTTCTATCACTTGTCCCTTCTGTAATTGCTTTATAAAAAACACCTTTTTCATCAAGAAGCATTTCTTTTAATTTATCTAAGAAAATTGATTTATTTTTTAAAAGTTTTTCTTTTTCCTTAAGATTACTAAAACAGATTGTTATTACGTCAAATAAAGACCTATTTAAAGTTTTAGTTAATTTTTCACTAGCAATAGCTCTACTAAACCTATGATTTTCCCCTAGAATTTGTACTGTAAAAACTAAAGTTTCAAGTAAATCTATTTTTAGTTCTTGTAACTCTTCTTTATCTTCAATTGAATCAAGTTTTTCCATCGCATCATCAAGAAATGCACCCATTTTAGTTGAACTAAAGTCTTTATAGCTTGTTAACTTAAAAGCAATAAATCTTAATGCAAGTTCTCTATCAAGCATTCTTTTAGGGCTAACACCTACAATATTAATAAACTTATCATTCTCACATATTTCTTTTAAAAAATCTACACTTGAACCTTTTTGATTTAAAGCTTGTCTTATCTCTTGTGCATTTAGGGTCATTCCACCTGTATTGATTCTATGAAATATTGAGTATCTAACTTCTTTAGGTGTTTGTGCTTCTATTTGGTAAGTTATTAATTCTGTATCATCAATTGTTCTTTTTAATGACCTATCAAGGTCATCATAACTTTTTCCATCTAAATGTGTAAGAAATTCTAAATTACTTAATTTTAATTTCTTATCAACAAAAAATCTTTTTATGGTAGACAACCTTTGTAATCCATCAACAATTAACCATTTATCAGGGTCACTAACATCAAAATAAAAAATTGGTAAAGGTAGTTTTAATAATATTGATTCTATTAATCTACTCATCTTTGTTTTATTCCATAAATCACTATTTCTCTGAAAATCAGGGCTTAAATCTATTTCACCAAAATTTAATCTATTTATTATTGAAGGTAAAAGAACTATTGAATTAGTTACTTTAATATCTTTTGGAGAAAAAGGTCTAGTTATATAATCATTTTGTTCAAATTCTTCTTTTTCATCAAATTTAATATCTTCTAGCATTTATGTCCTTTTATTTAATAGCATTTTATCTAACTTTATCTATAAATCTCCCTTTGTACTCCAAAATACTCATCTCTTATATTAAATTTTCCAAATGAATTTTTCAACTTACTTCTATCAATACCACTTAGTTTTACAAGTATAGAAAGATTTATATCAGCTAACTCTTTCAAACCATCTTTTTGGTATCTATTTAAGATAAATTCAATAAACTTTTTGGCTTTATCATTATGGTATTTTCAACGAACTTAAAGTTCTCTACAGCGATAACTCTTTCACCTCTTGTTTTAATATCAAGGTCAAATAAAATATGAGCTATGACATCATAAATATCAGAGTTTTCAGCTTCAATGATGATTTTTAAATCTTCAAGTTGAGCTTCATATATATTCTCTTCTTGCCATTTTCTAATCCCTTTAATTAAATTATGGAGGTCATTCTATTTACATTGGAATGACCCCCTATTATATAGACAAATACTTTCAGATCACAAGGATTAAAGCAATGAAATACAATCCGGATATGCACGACAATAAAAGATATGGTTTTCTGTTTGAAACTTGTGATCTGTCAATACTGAATAAGACACAAAAATGAGTTATAAAACTAGTTCAACAACCTATAATATTGTGTGCAATTTTTTACTATACATTCTAACTTTAATGTACTATAATAATATTTTTTTAATAACTATTGTAGGAGATAAATTGGAAAGTTTCTTCTTTAAAGATGATAAAATGCCATATATAGAATCACGTTATGATAAAGTAAGTGATGTTTGTTATGTTAAGCATTCCCATAATACTATTTCAATAGGAGCAAATGAAGATGGCCCTACTGAGCTTACTTGTAAAGATAGCATTTGTAGATTAGAGAAAGGTGCTTTATTACTAATCAATCCTTTTGAAGTTCATTGTTGTAATCCAATTGAGAAACAAGCAAGAACATATCATATGATGTTTTTAGATCCTAAGTGGTGTCTAGAAATTCAAAAATACATCTTTAATGATGAAATTAAAGAGTTTATACCTTTTAAAAAAACAATATTAGCTTCACCAGAACTTTACTCTGAATATATAGAGTTAAATAAATATTTATTTTCTAATTCTTTTTATCTTGAGAAGGAAGGCAAACTTATACTCTTTTTATCTAAACTATTTGATAAAGTATGTTCTTATGAAGAAAATTATTTAGATGAAAATAACAAAAAGGTAGAAAAGATAAAAGCCTTTATAGACAAAAACGTGTATGAAAATATAACTTTATCAGAAATCTCTAACGAAGTTAATATTAATCAATATAGAATTATTAGGCTATTTAACAAAACAGTATATTTAACGCCACATGCATATTTAATAAATGCAAAAATAAATAAAGCAAAAGATTTAATAAAAGAAGAACTTCCCTTAAATGAAGTCTGTTTCTCATTAGGCTTCTTTGATCAATCTCACTTTACAAAATGTTTTAAAAAGATTGTTGCAGTTACTCCCAAGCAGTACCAAGATAGAATTTTACATAGACTCCAACTACCAATTGAAGAATAAAGGATTATAATGAACAACACGAAAGAAAGATTACATAAAGTATTTTTTTATGGTTTATATATGGATGAAGAGATATTAAAAAGCAAAGGTGTTGAACCAAGAGAGAAAATATTAGCTTGTGCAAAAGGATATAAACTAAGAGTAGGAAAAATGGCTACTCTTTTAAGGGATGAGAACTCAAATGCTTATGGAATAGTTTACTCTTTAACATATGAAGAAATTGATAAGCTATATAAAGATTCTGGTTTAACTAATTATGTAGCAGAAGCTGTTATGGTTAAAACTGAAGATAAAGAACAAGTTGCAACTCTATGCTGTATTTTATTAAATCCTCCAGCAGAAAATGAAAGTAATTATACGTATTTTGAATCACTTGTTAAGTGCATGGATAAATATAATTTACCAATACCAGAATGATATAAATACCTCTTAATAATACATTTGTTGTATTTAATTAACTTTAATATATTGTTTATCTAGTATCTTGGACGAAAACCAAGTAAAAAAACATAAGTTCATCAAACTGTACTTTTTGGTACAAATTAAAATAAGTAAGTTTAATAGTCCCAAAAGTCTAGTACTATTAAACTTTAACACAAAATTCTAGATAGTCTCTTTTAAATATTTAGTTAACTCCTTTCCTTATTTGTGTTATCTTTAAGCGCGTCAGCTAATACTGTCATTTGATCAATAAGCTCAATATTTGCTTCTTTACTTGATTGTGCATACTGTGCATCTTGTGAAATACCTCTTTCGATATTTGATACAACTGGGTTGTCAATTGTTGTATTTCCATTACTAAATAATGCATTTGCAGTTGGTGATGAAATATTACTAGATGCAATTGTTCCTGCTAAATCAGTTCCTCCTGCCCAACTTTGTGCATTTTGATTAAATGATTGTGCGTAAGATGCATCAGAAGTAATTGCTTGAAAACCACTAACTCCCATATTCGCAACTCCACCAACAAACCCAGTTACATTATCAGCGATACCTCCTGCTGTAATTCCAAAAGCTTGAGCTGTATTTCCTTGAGAAAATGCATTTGTAACTTGCATCCTTGCACTTTCACCTATTATTGCATCACCAATTTGATTACCTGTTGCTTGAAAAATACCATGACTACTAACATCATTTTTAAACTGATTCCAAGTTGAACCTACTTCTTGACCAATAGCTGTCATTGTTGCTCCAAAATCGCCATTATTCATAGCTAATTGATGACCAATTGCTGCTGCAAATCCATATAAACCACCTTTACCCATTAGTGAATTTCTTCCACCGCTATTGCCATCAATGTTATTTTTTGTTATACTTTCATGATTAGTATAATTTCTTAAGGAGTCATCATGGTCATTATTGAAGGACTTATCATCTTGGGTATCGCTTGTGTTACTGCCTTTTTGATTGGAGCTGTCTACAGTTTTATTAGATACAGGGTTTTTAAATAAATTTGCACCTTTTTTTAATCCTTTTCCAATAGGATTTCCAGTAGCAGCATTTATTGCCATTGCAGCAAGTGTTTCTGGTCCATATTCTCCTAAGACTGTTGCAGCTTCAGGTATTGCACTTGCCATTACTTCTTTATTATAACTTGTACTATCTATAAATTTTCCAAAAGCTTCAAGTGCTTCAGGGTTCTGTTCACTTGCAGGTAAACCTTTTTTAATTTGCATATCATTATTGAAGGAATTTAGCTTATTGTAGGCATCAGTTAATTGATTAAGTTGTTGAACTGATTTTACTTCAGAACCATAAGTTTTTGAATCTAATGCATTTTTAGTAGATGAAGTATCTACTTTTGTAGATGCATCTGTTGAAGCTACCCTTACATCATGTTCTCCAAGAGCAAGTCCTACAGTTTTATCTCCAATTGCAAGTCCATGCATCCCACTTAAATGTCCTGCTTGTTTTCCTGAAATCCAAGATGCTAATTCTGCTCCACTTTTTAAATCACCTTTACTATTGTACATATCTGCTAAATCAGACTTATTAAATAAGTTATTACCATTTGCATCTTTTGTATCTAGTAATTGGTTATAAAGGCTTTGTGCATTTTCACTTGTTAATTTATTTGCAAAACCTATTTCTTTACCAAATTGTGTTGCACTAGATACACCTGCAATAGAAGCCATTGCTTCAGCTAAAGACTTAGCTCCTTTTGCAACACCTTTACCCATTGCTTCTTCTAACATTTGAGCTTTTTGTTCAATTGAACCTTTATCAGTCCCTGCTTTAATTTCTGCACCAGTTTCATCCAATGCTACTGCATTTCTTAATCCACCTTTTCCAGAAATTGTTGCTTGAGTACTTCTAGCTTTACTTTCTGCCATGTATTCAGCATTTTCTGCAGTTTTATCAAAAGCATCTTTTCCAAGATTTAAATAACCTTTAGATCCACCAACTCTTCCTGCTAATTTACTATTACTTTCAGCACTTGCCATTTCATCATATGATAACCCATTTAAAGTACCCTCTAAGTCTTTACCAAATTTACTTGATAAAGCACTAGAATTAGCTACTTGATCTTTGTTTTGAGCAATTGTTCCAGTTTTTGATGCATCAAAAAGAGAATCACCACCAATTTGTTTTAAAGAACTTGCTAAACCAGACATTTTACCTGCCTCTAAATTACCTGTTGCTATACCACTATCAATTGCTTCAGTGGTGGAAACCCTTGAACCTACAGTTGCAGTTCCTACTGCTGCAGATGCACTTTTATTCGCAACACCTGACATATAATCAGATTCAAATGATGAATTTCCTTGTGAAGCACTTGCAAAACCATAGCCTCCACCTATAGTTTCTAGCCCTCTTTTTATTTCATTGGCATATGCAACTTCATCTACTCCAATTGGTGACTTAAATCCATTTTGATCAAGAAATCTTCTTGCATCAGTTTTAGCTTTTTGGTCTACTTCATCATATGCATTTTTACTTGACATATCTTGTGCTGCATTTAACATATCATTTTTAAATCTACTACCAATTGTATTCATGATACCTTGCATTGCAGCAGTTTCACCCTTTAAAATAATACCTGTTCCAAGGAAATATGAAGATATTAATAGAATTCCAGATATAGCTGCCATTTCACTTGCATTAGCATTAAAAGCAGGAATAGAATTCATTGCCATTAAGTTATTACCAAGTTCAAAGATAAGGTTTGTTGCACTTTTTTCCATATAATAAAGTGCAATTGAATTAGCAACTGTACTTGAAAGATATCCTAAATGAATAGCAATAATACCCATTGAATAATTGATAAGCATTTTTTTAGAATTTTCAAAACCCATTCCCATTGCAACTGGTATTACAAATAAAAATAGAGCATAAGAAAAAATCAACATATAATGAATTACTAAAGGAGCCATTTTATTAGTCCAAGCCCAAGAACCTAAACCATCAGTTTGCATTTGGTAACTACTCTTATTAACTGAGTAATCAATTAAATCTCCACTTATTCCTGGAAGGTCATATTTATAATCAGTAATTGTTTCTTCTAGTGTCTGCGATAGTGCATAGTTAAGCATACTAATTTTAAGGTTTTCAGAGTATGTTCCTAAAGTAGAAGTGATATCTCCAACTCTAATACCTGCTTCATATAAACCTTTTGCAATTTCTTCTTTATGAGCTTCATAATCTATATCACTATTAATTTCACTAAATTTCTTCTCTATCAAACTTTCAATTGAAGCTCTTTTATCAACAATGTAATTGTATAAATCGTTACATTTTTGTATAGTAACTGTTCCATCACTAAAAGTAGTATTTGTATATGCAGAACTTGGTATACCTAAAGTAATTGGGTTAATATGATCAACAATATCTTGACTTGGTTTTATGAAATAATCAAGCCCTACATCTGGAATATGTGATGTTGACATTGCACATTCTTTTGTATAAATTTTAAATGCATTTTTAAAAAAAGATAGTGGATAATTAGCACTTTCTTGATTAATGAAATTTGAAACTTTCATGAAGTTACTAATCATTTCAGGCTGTTTACCTAGACCAACTTTTGTAGCACTATTTTCAGTATTACTAAAAGCAACTTCAGTTATTTCAGCAACAGGTACTAGAACAGTAGATACACTACTTGCTAGAAAAGTAAGTGCAAAAGGAAGATTATCTATTTTTGTATAGGTTTTATTTTGTCCTTGTTGCCTTACATCTATAATATGAGCAGTTGTGGTAGGATACAATGCAGCAGAAAATAATCCAATCATAAGTATTATTGAATAAACACCAGTTTTAGGGTCCGCTTTTGAAAAGGCTAGTCCTGATCTTATAGTAGCAACCATAAGAGCCATTGCAATTGCAAATTCAATATAATTTGACTGTATAAGTGCAGCAATTGAGTTAAATACAAAGAAATAACTATCTGCATCACCTAACACATATATAGAAAATTCATCCATTAATTTACTTCTTATTTATCTTTTTCAATTTCAGCAATTGCGTCATAAAAAATTGAATCAATTATATTAATAGTTTCTCCTGAGTTTTCAGGTGCTCCATTAGACTCTACCAGATAATTAATCGAAGACAATAGTAGATAAGCTGCTTTAATAGTTGATATAGGATCTCTCTTTATCACATTAAGAGTTTTGCTTCTTTCAGACATTAGTTATCCCCTTTTTTTCAAATGCTTCTTTTTCCATTTTTGCGTTATTTAAAACAGCAAATAAAAAGATTATAAGAGATACAGAAACAACTGCATACCCCTCTTCTACTCTAGAGTTATAAATCAAATATGCTCCGAACATAACTCCTATATTGAAATTAATTAAATTAATTAAAAAATTACCTATTTTAATTCCCCATTTTGATATTTTCTTATTCATTTCTTTCCTTTTTTCATATTATTATGTGTACGATTACAATTAATTGCCACTTATTATTTTTAAAAGTTTTTCTCTTTTTTCAAACATGTATTCCCATACAATATGAGCTTGCTCAGTACTCAAATCTTTATTAATCGACTCATTGTGAAGATAACCTATTTTTTTAAGCCTGATAACTGTATTTTTTGAAAAATTTTCAAATGGATAAGGTAGAGTGAATCTTATCTCTATACCTTGTAATTCTTTTTTGAAATTTCTGAAATTATCAGAGAGATTCTTTTTTTCTTTATTTTTTTTTTTATTTATTTTATTAATTGTTGAACGGTCGTTTAACGGTCGTTGACTTGAGTCACTTTCACTCAAGTTTATTTGTTGACTTAAATTATCATCACTTAAGTTCATTTCTAATTGTTTGAGTTGTTCTTGCTGTTTTTGTTTTTTCTTAGCTGCACTTAGTTTTCCTGCCATACTTCTTTGCTGAACTTGCCTATAATATGGTTCAAGCCAATCATTGAGTTGACTAGAAAAAAATAAACTACCATCTTCATTTTCTACTATCTGAAACAAGCCATATGTGTTAATGACCGTATTGATAACTGGTACACTCACTTTCATCTCATCAGCGAGCAAATCAATATCACTGAGTGGATATTGATGTCCTTCCGTTTCTGCGAGTGTTTCAAGCAGGTATACAGCTATCCCATATCCCTGAACGTTGAAATCTTTTATTAGCCTTTTTATATTTTTTCCATTCCTGAAATTAGTCGGGAATAGAAAATTAGGGACTGTTTTACTCATCACTTTTCTTTCATTTAACTTTGATATTTGTATTTTGAATAATCGATAAGCAGTTAATATATTAATATTAGATATGATGCAGTCGATTAAAACCTTTAGTTGGTATTTAATTATCTCTCTCTTTATGTCTCGCAAAGTCTTAAAAGAGGGAGTTTATTAACTTACTTTTTCTAATTTATTTTTTTGTTTTTCTAATTTTTGATGTACATACTCTTCTCCTTTTTCAATATATTCCTGTATTTCACTTAGTTTCCAAAACGCTGTACCTCCGTACTTATACACCTGAGGAAATTTTAAATCTTTCATCTTCGAGTATATTGATGCAGTTGAAATAGGTACAATTTTTTGTACATCTTTTCTTCTTAATAATCTCTCTTCCATTCAATTCCTTTAGACTATATGAGAACAATTAATAATTTTAATTGTCTATATGAGGATATTAGCCTTACAAAACTTATCATATACTTAAATTAGACAATATGGGAATAAAATGTTATAATTTTATATTTATTAGACTATTTAAGGAAAATAAATGGATAGAAAACTTATTTCAAATTTATTAGGTATTAGTGAAAAAAGTTATTACAGATGGAAAGAAACTAGAGTAATATTCAAGCTACTTGAAAAATACTTTTCAGAAAATGAAATTAAAGAATTTTTAGAAACTGGTAAAATTAGAAAACTTGAAGTAATTAAAGGTTTTAATGTAGATGAATTAGAAAGTTTACTATTCAAAAATAATAATCAAGAAGAACAATTAATTGATTTTGTAACTCATAATATTGACTTAAGCAAGATAACAACATTTTTAGAAAATTTCTATAGAGTTGAAATTAAGGATTTTTTATATTTCTTTCAAAAAATTAATGAAGAAAAACCAGAACTAGAATTAGAAAATGCAAAAAAATTTGTTCTCGATAAAATACAAAACGATTTTTACAACCCTACAATATTTGGAATATTTAAAGCACCAACAAAACATCAACAAAAATCACTTTACCAACTTATTGAAAATAAATATTCAAACATTGAAGTTTATGTTCTTGTTAAAAAAAATATTAACTTAAAATAGTACTTATTTAATTTTCATTATATGGAATCAAACTAATATTTGTTTTTATTACGGTAATCTTTACGGTACCATATTTAAAATATAAATTTGAAAAGCCTATTTTAGGCTTTTTAGAATAACTTTTAGTGTAGGACATCTCCACCATTACAAAAGTCCCAATTAATAAGACCTTATTTTGGGCTTTCTATCATTTTTATCGTTTAATTTTCTAAAAGTATCACACCAAAGTATCACATAATTAAATTTTAACTAAAATATTAACTTATTAAAGATTAAAAAATTGGTTTAAAATGTTTAAAAGAAAAAAACTTATTGAAGAAATAAAAAAAAAGTTAGCTTATATCTCTATTGTAATTGAATATTCAAATAAAATTAATTTATATGATTTAAACATCTATAGTGAACATTTTTTCTGTGGTTTATTAAATCTAATTTATTCTTACAATTTAGAAGATTTAAATATTAAGCAAAAAAATTTCCCAGCTATAGATTTAGGAGACTATAAAAATAAAATATGTTTTCAAATAACTAGTACAAACTCAAAAAAGAAAATATGTACCACTATTGAAAAATTTGAAAAAGAAAGCTTGTATAATAATTTTGATAAGTTATTTATTCTAATTTTAAAAAAGAAACTAAGTAACTATGGAACATTTAAAGAGCTCACTTATTTTTCGAAAGAACAAATAATAGATTTTTCAGACTTAAACACAAGAATTAATAAGATTAAAGATACACATCACATAAATAAAATTTATCAATATATTGAAAAAAATATTTTAAAATTTGAAAATATAGATAACCCTAAAAGCTTACTTAATGAACTTTATTCACATTTAAATAATATAAATTTAAAAGTTCTTGATATAAAAAAATCTGCTTTTTTACAATACGAAATCACGAATGAAAAAATAAATAATATCTTAAAAAAAATAAAATTAGGAAAAGAAAATTTAAATACCGATGATTTACAGTTATTGATTAAAGCATCTCAATTCTTAAACACAATTGATAATGATACTATGAATGTTCTATCTAATTATATTATATTAAAAGAAGATACTAAATACAAACTTTTTACTACTTACTTAATTAACAATTTAGATATGCTAGAAGTAAAAAGTCTATTTTTTGATAGTTATGATTTTGAAAGGATTCAAAGACTATTTGAAGATATACAAAAGATTATTAACTTTGAAAAAAACTATGCTGTATCTATTGGTTATGGAAATATTAAAACAGTCAATTCACAATCCATTATAGTTTCTGTTTCTTCAAACGATACAGTTGATAATAAACTAGTAATACTTAATAGCGATATGGACTATATAATTCAAGATGAAATTTGTTTAGGTGGTATAAGTGAACAAGTTTATAATATAAAAACTTTCTTTAATAATAGATATATATTATCTCAAAGCAAATATCATTTATATTTGTGGGATACTAATATCTCATGTAATGTAATGTCTATATTAATTAATCCTAACAATATTCCAATTATAGACTACCAATTAATAAATCATAATGAAACTATTCAAGTCATAACATTGAACGAAAATAAAGAAGTAACTATTTGGAAACTCATTAACTATATACCGTTTATATATAAAACCCTAATTTTAAAAGAAAATGCTAATATACTCATTAGAGATACAGAAAATCGATTACTACAGTATTCACGATATTCAAAATCAATCTACCAATATGATATAAAAAAAGAAACACTTCTTCCTATTTTTAAATTACCTGATAACTATGATACAGTTTTAGACTTAACTATCCATCCTCTCAAAAATTTTATAGCTTTTAGTCATAGTGAAAAAAAAAGATTTGAGTTTGAAGAAATTATTCAATTTGATATTGATAGAAAAATTGAATTTTTTAGAGAAAAATTTAAAAATCATTTTTTAATTAACTGTGAATATAAATATATTAATAATAATCTACAATTACTTGTATATGATAGAGATGGAGCAGGTTCAAATTACTCTGCATTATTAAGGGCATGGATTCAAAAAAAAGATTATGAGTTTCTTTATTGCGATTCAAATGATTTCGATAAAGAAGATAATGAATTTTATCTGAGTTTAAATTTTTTTAATCATTCTTTATATTTAATAAAGTCCTCTATATCTGATAGAATTTACAAAAGAAAAAACAATAAGGAATCTTTATTCTATAAAGTAAATAAAAACTATTACATTAAAGAAATATATACTAAATAACTTATCTGATACTTTTTATAAAATAAGATAAAAGCACATGGAAAATGGCAAAGCCATTTCCCTAATGTGCAAACTATTTGTTTATAAACTCTCTAAAATATTCAATCATAGAGTTTTGAACACTTTCAGATAAATAAGGTGTTTGAAGTAATACTTTCTCACTTGTTAGTCCATCCTTATATATCATTCTTCCCTTGTTGAAATCTTGAACTCTTGTTCTCGTAATTTCCTCTATTTCTTCTTGTAAACCTATTGCATTATTGATATTAAACTGGCTTGTGGATTTTAATAAGTAAGAAGCTTGGAGGTTTGTTAATAAGTTAGTAGAAATACTTGAACTATCGATTTTTTGAGAAAACACCCATACTAAAACTCTTGCTGCCCTACCTTTTTGTCCTAGTGAGATTAAATTATTTTGTATTCTTTCTTTAGTCTCTTTTAATTTCTTATCATTTATTGTTGATATACTTCCTATCTCATCAATTAAACATATCCTAAATTTACCATTGTAAGTTAAATGATTTTTTTCTTTCATTTCATCAAATCTTTTATCCATCTCATTTTTAAGATTTTCAAGTAAGGTATCGACTTCTTCAATTTTATCGGTAAAAGTTGTATTATTAAGTTTATACCTACTAAGTTCTACTCCTTTTAAATCAATAAAATCTAAGTGTTCTATATATTTTAAATTATGTAATAGTGAATAAATTAGCATATTTAAAAAGTTAGATTTCCCCGCCCCTGATTCACCGCAACAAATAGAGGAAGTCATATTTTCAAAAGGCAAGTAATAAGCTCCTTTTTTTGAGTGACCTAAATACAGATTTTTATCTTTTAAATAATCAATGCTCCAATCAAATTTTATAGGTAGCTTATATAACCTTATTGCTATCTCTTTTTTATTAAAAGCTTTTATTTCAAGTTCTATTTCTTTATTGTCTTCATAGCCTAAAAGATGGACTATTTGATGTTTTGCATTAAGATAAGCTTCTTTATCTATTGCAAGTCTATTTTTAAAATATATCGTTTGAGTTTTTTTATCGTATTTAATGAATTTATCTAAATAAATTTTTGATTCTTTTTGCTCATTGTTTACTCTATTGTAAAGCTTCAAAGCATAGGGAAGTTGGATATATCTTTTATATCTCATAAAATGAATCAATCTCTCAATAAGCACTATTGACATACATACTAAAACTAAGTATTGATACTTTTCTAGTAGTTCTATGGCTGCTCCATTTTCAATAAAATAAATTACTGAAAATAGACCCAAAAGTAAAACAGCCCAACATCTTGCTAAATCATAAATAAACAATCTAATAAGATGTAACATATCATTTCATCTCTTTTAAATATTTAATGTCAGATACTTGTGAGTAATACATATTTCCATTAACAGAACTGATACTAACAGGAATTGAAACTATCATATCTTTTTGAAGTTTTTGAATATCTACTTCTTGTGTAATTTTTACCTTTAAAATTTCCATTCCTCTTGATTCACTTTCCATTAAAAACTGTACATATACTGTTACCTTATCTTCATATTCTTTTTCAAGAACTGTCATAATTTTTCCGTTGATTGTGATACTTGTCATATCTAAATCCTCCTATCATAATTAATTTGTTTTACATATCTTTCCTTTCTGAAAATCTCTGTACCCATATACTTTATTTGAAACTCTCTAATCTTATAAGTATTACCATCTTTAATGGTTTTTATTCTTACTTTTATTAATGAATTTCTTTTACCATATTTGATAACTTTTCTATCTTTACTACTAATAATAGTTTTTTCAATAGAGAAATTATCTTGAAAGTATAAATAGATTGGAATGCCTAACTTTTGGACTTCTTTATCTATTTTCTCTTTCACTGTATTAATATTATCATCAATTTTAAAATTAATCTTATTTTTTTCTATATTTGAAACGGAATTATAAATTTTTTTATAAACTAAGACATTTAAGGGTAGTTGAGAAGTTGTTAAAACTCTTATTTTATGAAACCTTTTAGCACCATCAAAAACTCTCATTTTAAATACATCTGAACCACTATTTAAATCTTTTGTAATATATTTAAGTAAGTACTTGGCTGCATTATTTAGATTCGCTTTAAAGCTTACTTCTTGAAAGTCTGTTCTATCTAAATTAAAATGCTCTACTACTCTTTTAAATGTTCCTCTTACATGGTCTAATTTATCAAAGGAAAAAAATAAAACAAGATGAATATGAGGAACCATTTGTTTTGAGAATTCTACGGACTTGATGTATTTTATATCTGTTAAGTTCTTCACTCTTTTATAAAAAGTTTGATATATTTTTTGAAGTTCTTTATACCCAGCACTTACAGCCTCTTTTAAGCTATCAAATGCAAACTCTTCATTCTCTGAAACATAAAGTCTTCCTTTCTTTGTCTTCACACTTTTAAAGGGATAATACTGTGAGGGCAATGTAAGGGTAATAAATGCACTTGCCATACTTTGACTTTCAAATTCTCTTTTGGCATGTTCTTGGATGCTTAATGCTCTTTGATAGACCACTTTGGAATACTCTTTATATTTTTGTTCAAAATCATATTTAATATTTACACATTCACCCGTTTTTGAGTTAATAAATTTATGAGAGTTTAAATAGCTTTTTTGCTTATGTTCTTTCTCTAGTGAATATTCATAATACAGTTGTATATTTTCTTGTAGTTCTTTGTATCTTTTTGATTGTTGTAGTTTTTTTGAGTAGTATCCGTTCATCTGTTTCTCCTTTATGAAGAAATAGACGATTGGGTTTTAAATCGGACTTTTTAAGTTAATTAAAAAATCCCATTATATTTTTAGATATTTCTTTATACTTTTCAACATATATTCATATCCAGAGTTTGGAGAGATAGAATGCCAATCACTTGCCTTGTATCTGCTATGTAATACATTACCTTCACAATCATAACTTACACTTTCTAACACTCTAACCGAATTATTTTGCAAATTAAACTCCTGTCTAACATTTACTGTACCTTCGTTCTTGTGAGCTATATTTTGATGGATTACCCATGATATTACTTTTTTATTTTTTTCATCATAAACAATACTTTTTTTATCTATTACAACATCAGAATCATCACTTGAATGAGTATATGAATACATATATCTTTGCTCTTTATCACTATTAAAATAAGGAGCATACTCTTTTTCTGTACATTCAATAGCTAACACTTGTAAAGCTAATAAACTTAGACCTAATATAATTCTTTTCATTTCTTTCCTTTTTATTTATTTACATTCCACACAATATCATCAAATTTTGGCTCTTTTACTAGTCTCACAACTAAATCAAACTTTGTATCTTGAAAGATTGTTAGAGGTACATTAACAGTATTTTGAGAATTTTGATTATCCATTAAAGTTTTTCTTGTCTCTAAAAAGTTTAAGCCTTTTGTAGGCATAGACATTTGAGGATTAAGAAAAGAAGCTAAAGCTTTTTCATCTGTAAGAGGAAAACCATCAAAATTGCTTATAGCCTTTGGAGATACAATTTGAAAGTAGTTATAACCTTTTTTTCTTGCTTCTTTTTTTATATTTTGCATAGTTGCTTTAACTAAAAAATATACATTATGAACCTTACCTTGTTCAGTATATGAAGCTTTATAAATAGTCTCACTATTAGCTACTTTTTTAAAGTTAAAAGATTTTTTAGACTTTGCAGTATTATTGCTTTGTGATGTTGCACAACCAGTAAAAATTAAACTTGCTAATATTGAAGTTGATATTAATATTTTTTTCATAGTTGTCCTTAAAATAATCTTGTAGATAATCGAGTGATTGCCCCACTACGGAAGTGATAATTCTCATCATTGGTTGTATTAAATACTAACTGGTATTCATCTTTATCTAATCCATCATCTGAAACTAAATATTTAATCACTCTTGTTACTCTTTTTTCATCTTCATAAAAGTCTAATACTTGAACATAAGTATCATCTCCCAAAAATGACCCTAATACACTGTTTAAAGCAATACTTCCTATTGTAGCTACTCCTAAGTTATTAAGTGACTGCACATCTTTAAAATAAACTGCATTACCTAATTGTTGATTTACTTCTACAAGTCTTTTAGATACTTCTTCGCTTGCTTTGAACTTCTTTTCATTTATTTCATTGTAGTTTTTATAGTAATCTTCTACATCACCCTCAAAAACAATCTTCGAAGTCATATCTTTTGTAATATGTACATTTTTTGTATTTGTAACAAACAATTGAAACTCATAGGTTTCAAAATCATTATCTGTTAAAACTTGTGGAATGTTTACTTCTGCAAACAGACTACTTCCTAATAGCATTGAACCTAAAATTAGTTTTTTCATTTTCTCCCTTTTATTTTATTTATCCTATAGGATAAAGACTTTTAGATTCTATCTTAATATAGTTTACACTTATTTTAATCCCATAGGATAAATTAATGGAAATTGAATTTAGTAATAGTACAAAAGAAGAAATCAATAATTTTTATCAAACTATTTCAAGTAAAGTAAAAAGGTATAGGTTAGAAAAAGGTTTGTCACAACAAGAGTTAGCTTTGGAAATTGGTATAAAATCCATAGCCTTTTATTCTAATTGTGAAAATAATAAAAATGATAAACATTTTAATTTAGAGCACTTATATAAGATTTCAAAAGCACTTAAAACCCCCATTGAAAGTTTTTTATACTAAGTCTATTTTATTTGTAATAGGTATCGAGTACTAACCCAACCTTGAATAATTGTCTCATACTCTGAGTCATATTTTTTAATTAAAGTCCAATTCTTCTGTTTCTTTACTATTTCAACTAAATCCCCATTTGAAAGATGAAAGATTATACTAGACTTTATTTTAGGCTTACTTCTGACATTTAAATAAGATTTTACAACAACAACTCTATATTTTGACAGGTTTGTTGGATTTAAAACCCGCTTTATTTCAGGTAATAGTATTTTATTAATTTGTGTCTTATTCAAAGTAAAACTATTTATAATTGGTTGAATCAAATAAGTAAAGATAATAGCACCTATTAAACTTAAAAGTAAGTTATAAACTATACTATTTGTTTGTTTCTGTATTACCTTTAATAGTTCTTCAAGTTTCTCATTCAATTCTTCAATTCTAAATTTATTATTAAGTGTTTCAACTCTTAAATCCTCAAGAATTTCAATTGAATTATTATAATTAACTAAAACATCACTATTTTCAGCTTTTGATATTCTTTCTATATCAACTTCTGAGATAGGAGTAATATTTTCAGCTATAAATTTTAATTTATTTTCCAACTGAGATAACGATTTATTTTCAAATAATTTTGATGTTCCAAGTCCTATATCAAATAGAGGCATAGTTGCTATTCTAAACTGCTCTGAGATTGTATTCATTTGGCTTAATGTTGAATTTTCAAATAACTTTGATGTTGCTATTCCAATATCAGTCAAGGGCATTGTTGCAATTTTAAACTGTTCTGAAATTGCATTCATTTGACTTAATGTTGAATTTTCAAATAACTTTGATGTTGCTATTCCAATATCAGTCAAGGGCATTGTTGCAATTTTAAACTGTTCTGAAATTGCATTCATTTGACTTAATGTTGAATTTTCAAATAACTTTGATGTTGCTATTCCAATATCAGTCAAGGGCATTGTTGCAATTTTAAACTGTTCTGAAATTGCATTCATTTGACTTAATGTTGAATTTTCAAATAACTTTGATGTTGCTATTCCAATATCAGTCAAGGGCATTGTTGCAATTTTAAACTGTTCTGAAATTGCATTCATTTGACTTAATGTTGAATTTTCAAATAACTTTGATGTTGCTATTCCAATATCAGTCAAGGGCATTGTTGCAATTTTAAACTGTTCTGAGATTGTATTCATTTGGCTTAATGTTGAATTTTCAAATAACTTTGATGTCATATGCATTTGTTTTAATGCTGTATTTTCTAATACTGGTATTTTTATTTTTGCCATAGTATCCTCTTTAAAATAACCTTTCTATTTGTTCTGTAAACTTTTCAAGGTTCAACTCACCATACTCCACAGTCTCTAAAATTTCATACAAGAAATCAGGTTCAAAGTACTTATTCCCATATCGATTAAATAGCTCTGAATTGTTTCTTGTATGACCCATTAAAGACTCTCCTCTTTTATCTCGCAGTGTCTCGGGAACCATTTTAATCTTATTAGCAAATGAATGCCTTAATGAGTAGTAAGATTTTTTATCTAAGTCTTCTATCTCATTTGAAAACTTTTTGATTCTACTGTTAAATGTATCTTCACATCTTCTTACATTATTTTTAATTGCTTCTTTTAGCTTTTTTTCTTCTATCTCTTTATCAATAAATATAAACTCATGATTATTTGCTTTTCTATGCTCTACAAAATCTAAAAACTTCAAATCCTCTAAAAATATTTTAGTTAAGGGTAATTTTCTTTTTGAATATCTTGTTTTAGTTTTCTTTTGAGTAGCTAATGTCTTCTTTTTACTTGTGTCCTCTTTTGAAACCTCTAAATAATAAATTGTTTCATCATCTTTATTTGTAGTTGTTTTTAAATCTGTAACCATTAATTGACCTATCTCAGATGGTCTCATTCCTAAAAACAATGTAAAGAAGATACCATAGACTTTTAAAGGATTATTCTTCAATGTAAAGAAAAGTTTCTTATTTAGGTAATCAAACTCATTAAATATTATTTTTATATCATCATCAGATAAAGGAAACTTATCTAAACTTGCATCTTTATTAACTCTAAAACTTTCCATCACAAGTTTATTAAATGGATTTTTAAACTGATATTTTTCTGAACAAAAGCTTATGAAAAATTTTATCCTATCAAAGTAGTTATTAATAGTATCAGCACTTAGAGTCTCTAAGTCTTCATATTTTTCATCATAAATATCATTATCCCTTTCTTCTAAAACTTTCTTCACAAAATCAACTTGTTCAAGAATTGGAAGCTCTCTTGTTAGCTTGCCTTTTTTTCTGTTCTTTGGAAGATGAATAACGATGTCTTCTAAGTATTCTAAATCTTGTAAAGTAATCTCATCAATTCTTTTATGAGGAAATGTTTCGTTTATAACAATATAAGAGCCTATATAACTTTTAATACTCTTATCACTAATCCCTCTTCTTACAGATAAATATTGAGATATTTTTGAAATCAATATATCAAATTCAGGTACCTCTTTATTTTCTTTTTCAACATCATTAAAATTATTGTCTTCTTTAATGTTAAGTGTTTTTGGTTCTTCAATAATTACGGGAGTATTTGATGGATATAACTTCTCTTGTTGGATAAGTACATTATTTGCAGAGTACTCATTGTATCTGCTTAAATCACTTGCTAAAAGTTCAATCTCATATTTGAACATTTTCCAATAGAACATCTTCTTCTTTTGTAGTTCTTTTAAGAGACTCGGTTCGATTCCACATCGTGGAATTATCTCTTCATCAACAATTTTTTTGACTTCATCAAAATCTCTTTTTTCATCTATAGCTTTAAAATCATTTAACTTGCTTATAATAGCTTTTTCTGTGCTACCCTCATAAGTGTTACCTCGAATTGAGATTGTGTTTGTTTCATGCCTTAAATCCTCTAAATCGTCATACTCTTCTATTGCTCTTGATAAATACTGAAATGTTATCTCTTCAATCTCTTCTTTTGTCATTATCTTACCTAACTCTAAATATCTACAAATTTTATAATTGATTAAACTCGCCAAAGTTTTGGCACTATTGTAGCATTTAGTATTTAATGTCTTTCTAATAAATAAAGTTTTTTGTTTTGTGGGGTCATAAATCTTTTTATGAAAGTAGTAAGTGCCGTTTCGTCTATGCAAGAATTTTGCCATTTTATCTCCAAAAGTATCACACCTAAGTGGAACTTTTGAAGATTAAAACAACAATTTTTTAATGGTTTAGCCCATAAGTAGGGATTTTAAAGGATTTCATCGCACCCTCGATTACATCTCCACCAATATTAATAATTACACTTTCTTATTTATTCTAAAAAGTTCGATATAATCGAACTTTAATATTCTAAATCATTCTATCTCATTCTTTTAGTTTTTAATAATTTCTAAGATTTATTA